>NZ_AP028067.1:0-317339 GCF_030297155.1 Vibrio sp. FE10
GTGTCATCTTCGCTTTGGTTGCAATGCTTGCAACAGCTTCAAGAAGAGTTACCAGCTACAGAATTCAGTATGTGGGTACGTCCGTTACAAGCGGAGCTCAATGGTAATACTCTAACTCTATTTGCACCAAACCGATTTGTACTCGATTGGGTGCGCGATAAGTACTTAAATAGCATCAACCGTTTGCTACAAGAATATTGTGGTAATGATATTCCGCATCTTCATTTTGAGATCGGAAGCAAACGAGTGACTGCTCCAAAATCTGAGACTATCGCCCCAGCTCGTACACGTACAGCAGCCGATGTGGCTGCTGAATCGTCAGCACCTGCTCAGTTACAAGCTCGTAAGCCTGTTCACAATATATGGCGTGATGAAGAGCCCGTAGCGGTTGACCTTAACCACCGTTCAAACGTAAACCCAAAACATAAGTTCAATAACTTTGTTGAGGGTAAATCAAACCAATTGGGTTTGGCGGCGGCACGCCAGGTTTCTGATAATCCAGGTACAGCCTATAACCCGTTGTTTTTATACGGTGGTACCGGTTTAGGTAAAACGCACTTGTTGCATGCGGTGGGTAATGCCATTGTTGACAACAAACCGAATGCTAAAGTGGTTTACATGCATTCTGAGCGTTTTGTTCAAGATATGGTGAAAGCGCTACAAAATAACGCGATTGAAGAATTTAAGCGCTACTACCGTAGTGTTGATGCATTGCTTATCGATGATATCCAATTCTTCGCGAATAAAGAGCGTTCTCAAGAAGAGTTTTTCCATACCTTTAACGCGCTGCTTGAAGGCAACCAACAGATCATCCTAACGTCTGACCGTTATCCAAAAGAGATCAACGGGGTAGAGGATCGTCTTAAATCTCGCTTCGGTTGGGGTTTGACGGTTGCGATTGAGCCACCAGAGCTTGAGACTCGTGTTGCGATCTTAATGAAGAAAGCAGAAGACCACCAAATTCACCTTGCGGATGAAGTGGCATTCTTTATTGCTAAGCGTTTACGCTCTAACGTTCGTGAGCTCGAAGGCGCATTGAACCGTGTTATTGCGAATGCAAACTTCACTGGCCGTCCGATCACGATCGATTTCGTGCGTGAAGCACTGCGTGACTTACTTGCCCTGCAAGAAAAACTGGTCACCATTGATAACATTCAAAAGACAGTCGCTGAATACTACAAAATCAAAGTTGCTGATCTATTATCTAAACGTCGTTCTCGTTCTGTTGCTCGTCCACGCCAATTGGCGATGGCACTGGCTAAAGAGCTGACTAACCACAGTTTGCCTGAGATTGGCGATGCATTCGGTGGCCGTGACCACACGACCGTGCTGCACGCTTGTCGTAAGATTGCTCAGCTGCGTGAAGAGAGCCACGACATTAAAGAAGATTATTCGAACTTGATTCGTACCCTTTCTTCTTAATACACAGTATTCTTAACCTTAATAAGCAGAATCTTGGCCACGTACTATTACGCAGTGCCATTTAGACCGTAAGAGCAAGATATGAAATTTACCATTGAACGTAGTCACCTGATTAAGCCATTACAACAAGTATCTGGCGCGCTAGGTGGCAGGCCAACGCTTCCAATTCTAGGAAACCTACTGATTAAAGTAGAAGATAACGTGTTGTCGATGACAGCGACGGATCTAGAAGTTGAACTGATCAGCCGTGTAACGCTTGAAGGTGATTTCGAAGCGGGCAGCATCACCGTACCTTCACGTAAGTTCCTAGATATCTGTCGTGGTTTGCCAGACAGCTCAGTGATCACTGTGGTATTGGATGGTGACCGTGTTCAGGTTCGCTCTGGTCGTAGCCGCTTCTCATTGGCAACATTACCTGCGGCAGATTTTCCAAACATTGAAGACTGGAGCAGCGAAGTTGAAGTGTCTGTGACACAAGCTGAATTACGCGGTCTTATCGAGAAAACACAATTCTCAATGGCGAACCAAGACGTTCGTTACTACCTCAACGGTATGTTGTTTGAGATTGAAGGTTCTATCCTACGTAGCGTCGCAACTGACGGTCACCGTATGGCGGTATCACAAGCTCAACTTGGTGCGGATTTTGCTCAAAAGCAGATCATTGTTCCTCGTAAAGGTGTTCAAGAGCTAGTGAAGCTACTGGATGCTCCAGAACAGCCAGTAACGCTGCAAATTGGTAACTCTAATGTGCGCGCTGAAGTGAACAACTATGTCTTCACTTCTAAACTCGTTGATGGTCGTTTCCCTGATTATCGACGCGTAATGCCGCAAAATACCACCAAGACATTAGAAGCTGGCTGTGATGAGTTACGCTCCGCATTTTCTCGTGCTGCGATTCTGTCGAATGAAAAATTCCGTGGTGTTCGCGTTAATCTTGTAGATAGCGAGATGCGCATTACCGCGAACAACCCAGAGCAAGAAGAAGCCGAAGAAGTGCTAGACGTAACCTTTGATGGTGACGCACTAGAGATTGGCTTCAACGTAAGCTACGTATTGGATGTATTGAATACGCTACGTTGTGAACAGGTTCGAATCTCAATGTCAGACGCGAATGCGAGTGCGTTGATTGAAAATGCACAAGATGACAGCGCGATGTACGTTGTTATGCCGATTCGTTTGTAAGCCGTGTTTGTTTATACATTATGTTTGCTTATCAACAACGTTTGTCTATCGAGCCGTGATTGAAGATTAATATGAAGACGTTATGCCTTTATCGCGCTTAATCGTAAAGCAGTTTAGAAATATTGAAGCCTGTGACATTCAACCGTCATCAGGCTTTAACTTTCTTATAGGGGCTAACGGAAGCGGCAAAACCAGTGTCCTTGAAGCGGTGTATCTGCTCGGACATGGTCGCTCGTTCAAAAGCTCCTTAACCGGTCGTATCATTCAAAATGAGTGCAGTGAACTGTTTGTGCATGGCCGTTTTATGACCTCGGATCAATTTGAGCTGCCAATTGGCATTAATAAGCAGCGCGATGGCACCACAGAGGTTAAAATAAGCGGTCAAACTGGGCAAAAATTGGCTCAGTTAGCTCAAGTCTTACCTTTGCAGTTGATTCACCCTGAAGGGTTTGATTTACTAACCGATGGACCTAAGCATCGCCGTGCATTCATTGATTGGGGAGTCTTCCACAGTGAGTCGGGCTTTTATGATGCTTGGGGCAGGGTAAAGCGCCTCAATAAACAGCGTAATGCCTTATTGAAAACGGCGACGAACTATCGAGAGCTGAGCTATTGGGATCAAGAATTGGCCCGTTTAGCGGAAAGTATCAGCCAGTGGCGTGCCACTTACGTTGAGCAGCTTAAAGAAGTCGCTGAAGAAATCTGCGCGACCTTCTTACCTGAGTTTGAGATAAAGATTAACTATTATCGAGGCTGGGATAAAGACACTCCATACGCCGAGATTTTAGAAAAGAATTTTGAAAGGGATCAGCAACTTGGTTACACCTTTAGTGGGCCAAACAAAGCGGATCTAAAGATAAAAGTGAACGGCACTCCAGTGGAAGATGTCTTGTCACGAGGTCAGTTGAAGTTGATGGTGTGCGCGTTACGAGTAGCACAAGGGCAACACCTCACTCAAATGACAGGTAAGCAGTGCATCTATTTGATAGATGACTTCGCTTCCGAATTAGATAGCCAACGCCGAGCACGTCTTGCTGAGTGTTTAAAGGCGACCGAGGCTCAAGTTTTTGTAAGCTCTATTACCGCTGATCAGATTGCAGATATGCATGACGAAAATAGCAGGATGTTTCATGTGGAACATGGCAAAATAGAGCAAGGATAATTAGTCAGAGAGTAACTATGTCAGATAATTACGATTCATCGAGTATTAAAGTACTGAAGGGTCTGGATGCGGTACGTAAGCGTCCTGGAATGTACATTGGCGACACGGATGATGGTACCGGTCTGCACCACATGGTTTTTGAGGTGGTAGATAACTCTATTGATGAAGCACTCGCTGGTCACTGTAATGACATCATCGTAACTATCCATGAAGATAGTTCTGTGTCAGTAAGCGATGACGGCCGTGGTATTCCAACAGAATTACACCCAGAAGAAAAAGTATCAGCAGCAGAAGTAATCATGACGGTTCTTCACGCTGGTGGTAAGTTCGATGATAACTCGTACAAAGTTTCTGGTGGTTTGCACGGTGTTGGTGTTTCAGTAGTTAACGCACTTTCTAAGCAAGTTACTCTTACTATCCACCGCGGTGGCAAAATCCACACTCAAACATACAGCCACGGTGAGCCTCAAGCGCCACTAGCGGTTGTGGGTGACACGGACAAGACAGGTACAGAGATTCGTTTCTGGCCGAGTGAAGAAACCTTCACTAACATCGAGTTCCATTACGATATTTTAGCTAAGCGTCTACGCGAGCTATCATTCTTGAACTCAGGTGTATCAATTAAGCTGATTGATGAGCGCGAAGAAGACAAAATGGATCACTTCGAATACGAAGGCGGTATCCAAGCGTTTGTTGAACACCTTAACACCAACAAAACACCAATCATCCAGAAGATTTTCCACTTTGATTCAGAGCGTGATGACGGCATTACCGTTGAAGTTGCGATGCAGTGGAACGATGGTTACCAAGAAAACATCTACTGTTTCACCAACAACATCCCTCAACGCGATGGCGGTGCTCACTTAGCGGGCTTCCGTGCTGCACTAACGCGTACATTGAACAGCTTCATGGACAAAGAAGGCTTCTCGAAGAAAGCGAAGACTTCAACATCTGGTGATGATGCTCGTGAAGGTTTGACGGCGATTGTTTCGGTGAAAGTGCCAGATCCTAAATTCTCAAGCCAAACTAAAGACAAACTGGTTTCTTCAGAAGTGAAGTCTGCCGTTGAGTCTACAATGGGTGAGAAACTGTCTGAGTTCCTAATTGAGAACCCAGGTGAAGCGAAAATCGTTTGTTCGAAAATTATCGATGCAGCACGTGCTCGTGATGCAGCGCGTAAAGCTCGTGAGATGACACGTCGTAAAGGCGCATTAGATTTAGCGGGTCTTCCAGGTAAACTAGCTGACTGTCAGGAAAAAGATCCTGCACTGTCTGAACTGTATATTGTGGAAGGAGACTCTGCTGGCGGATCAGCTAAGCAGGGGCGTAACCGTAAGAACCAAGCAATCCTACCGCTTAAAGGTAAAATCCTTAACGTAGAGAAAGCACGTTTCGATAAAATGCTATCTTCTCAAGAAGTTGCAACGCTAATCACAGCACTTGGTTGTGGTATTGGTCGTGACGAATACAACCCAGATAAACTGCGTTACCACAACATCATCATCATGACCGATGCCGATGTCGATGGTTCTCACATCCGTACTCTGCTACTGACGTTCTTCTACCGTCAAATGCCAGAGTTGATTGAACGTGGTTACATCTACATTGCTCAGCCACCACTTTACAAAGTGAAGAAGGGTAAGCAAGAGCAGTACATCAAAGATGAAGATGCGATGAACCAGTATCAAGTATCTTTAGCTTTAGACAATGCAGAATTGCACGTAAACCCTGAAGCGCCTGCGTTTGCTGGTGAAGGCTTAGAGAAGCTTGTTCATCAATACAATGCAGGTATCAAGCTAGTTGATCGTATGAGTCGTCGTTACCCACGCGCATTGGTTCACGAACTGATTTATGTACCTCGCCTAACGGCAGAGCAGTGTCATGATGAAGCAGCCGTTGAAGCTTGGGGTAAGCAGCTTGTAGAGCAGCTAAACGGCAAAGAAGTGGGTGCGAGCCAATACTCTCTTGAAGTTGAAAAACACGAAGAGCTAGGTTTGAGCGTTCCTAAGATTGTAGTGCGTACACACGGTGTTACTCACGAACACGTACTCAGCATTGACCTTATCAACTCGAAAGAGTTTGGTAAGCTAGCGGACCTTTCTGAAGCTCTTAATGGCTTGATCGAAGAAGGCGCTTACATCAAGCGTGGTGAGCGTACTCAAGCAGTTTCTAGCTTTGTTGAAGCTCTGAACTGGTTAGTGAAAGAGTCTCGTCGTGGCTTAAGTCTACAACGATACAAAGGTCTAGGTGAGATGAACCCTGATCAGCTTTGGGAGACGACAATGGATCCTGAAACTCGTCGTATGATGCAAGTAACGATTGAAGATGCTGTTGGTGCGGATCTGTTGTTTACAACGTTGATGGGCGACCAAGTAGAACCGCGTCGTAACTTCATCGAAGAGAACGCACTTAAAGTAGCAAACCTAGACGTTTAGTATCTTTGATACTTCGCTCTTTCGCTTAATTTCTGTGTCAGAGGTGCTCACATACATTCGTATGCTCCGCGCCTCTTCTTTGAACTAAAACGAAATAGCTTCGTTTCAAAAAACTAAAATTTTAAAAAGCACTGTCCTTTGGATAGTGCTTTTTTGTATTTGTAAGGTACTGAAAAATATTGGATTGGAAAAATAATTGAAAATAATCCCTTGAAACTATTTTGCTCAATCCACATATCTAGTTGTGAAGAGGATGACTGTCTTGCTCTACAAGAGAAGAAACAGAACCTTCATTACCGCTGACGAAGTATCGCTCAATAGAGGATAACTTTGGCAGCACACAATTTAAAAATTGATTCATTGTCATGTCCCAGAGTTGTCACCAAATGAGGTGAAACCCGTGGAATGCGAACTGAATCCCTTAGCTGTTTACTGAATCACTCACAGGTTCGATCTCAGTAAAAATCACAGCTAAGACTATTGCTTACTAAAAGGATAGCATTATGAGAACTGTAGATTTCACTCCACTTTACCGCAACGCAATCGGCTTCGATCGTCTATTCAACATGATGGAATCGAACACGTCGAAAAATACTTCTGGCGGTTACCCTCCTTACAACATCGAGCAAAAAGACGAGAACAACTACCGTATTACTATGGCAGTCGCTGGTTTTGCAGATGATCAATTAGACCTTACTCAAAAAGAGAATATGCTAATTGTTAAGGGTGAGCGTAAAGCAGAAGCCGAGAAAACTTTCGTATACCAAGGTATTGCAGAGCGCGATTTCGAACGTAAATTCCAACTGGCTGACTATGTAAAAGTGGTGGGCGCAAGCATGGAAAATGGTCTTCTTCACATCGACCTAGAACGCGAAATCCCAGAAGCGATGCAACCACGTAAGATTGCAATTAATGGTAATAGCCTACTAGAAGGCTAAAGCTATTGGCTTAGCTCAATTGAGTTAAAGCGTATCGGGAAGTAGAAGTGAAAGAGCACCAGAACCTTGAAGAAGGTAGGTGCTCTTTTTGTATTTGGGTTACCGTTTTTGTATTTGGGTTGCAGGAAGCTAAAAGGTCTTATTGCTGTTCTGAGTAAGCCTTTTTCACTTCCTCAGCAATGATCGCAATACCTTTCTGCATCGCTTCATCATCTTGTACGTAGTTCATACGCAAGCACTGGTGAGCATGATCCCACTCGTCTTCTTGACCGATAAAGAAGTATTCACCCGGAACAATCAATACGCCGCGAGCTTTGAGGCGGTCATACAGCTCCATAGTGGTGATCGGCAGTTCATCAAACCATAGCCATAAGAAGATAGCGCCTTCAGGTTTGTGAATACGGAAGCGTGGGTCATCGATAGCTTGTTGTAACAACTCAACCGCGCGCAAAGATTTCTCTTTGTAGAAAGGCTTAATCACTTCGCTGCTTAAACGCAGTAGGTCACCGTTCTCAATCATGTGGTTAGCAATTGCGGGACCAACGCTGCTTGGCGCTAGGCTGATAATGCCATTCATGTTAGTCAGCGCTTGGGTGACCTCTTCGCTCGCAATCACGATACCGCAACGCACACCCGGCAGGCCAAGTTTAGATAAGCTCATGCACAGAATGGTATTTTCATTCCAGAACGGTTCCACATCTTCAAAGATGATGTTTGGAAACGGCAAGCCATAGGCATTGTCGATCAGTAGCGGGATGTTATTTTCACGCGCCAGTTTATCCAGTTTACGTACTTCTTCGTCGGTCAGCACGTTACCGGTTGGGTTGGTTGGGCGAGAAGCACAGATAGCGGCAACCGAGTCATCAACTTTTAGCTGTTCAAAATCGACGTGGTATTTGAACTGTCTGTTTTCAAGCAGCTCGATCTCTGGGTGGTACGAGATGAAAATATCGTCATCAATGCCAGCATCGCCGTAGCCGATGTATTCCGGTGCGATCGGCAGTAGGATTTTCTTGTGTGAACCGTCGGGCTGTTGACCCGCTAACAGGTTGAATAGGTAAAAGAAGCCGCTCTGACTACCATTCGTCAGGCTGATGTTCTTCTCGCTGATGTCCCAGCCATAAGTCTCTTTTAGCATCGCCGCTAATGACTTAATGAAGCTATCTTTGCCCTGCGGACCATCGTAGTTGGCGAGGGCGGCGATGAGTTCTCCACTGGCGAGCATGTCGGCACTGGCTTGGTTAAAGTAATCGAGCATGGCTGGGATAGCGGCTGGGTTACCACCACCGAGCATGATTGCGCCTGGAGTGCGCAGGCCATCATTCAAATCATCCATTAAACGAGTGATTCCAGAGTAACGATTAAACTTTTCACCAAACTTAGAGAACTGCATTACTTATTTTACCTAATTCATTGTGATTGCTTGTTATGTGTCATTAAGGCAGACCTTATGCCTGCCATCAGTGTATTCCTTGAACATACCGCAATGCTTTTGCGACGCATAGCGCCAAATGCTCTAACACGGAAAAAACTTCTATAAAGTTTAGCTAATGAGTGTTCGCTTTCTTATTGAACGAGTGTTTTGTGATCAAAAAAGGAGAAGCTGAGCTTCTCCTTTTAGTTTCTACGGTTTATTTCTATCAGCGTTTATTTAGCGCCGGTATACACAACCAACACCTTGTCATCTTTATATTGGCGCTCGAAGGCGTAATAGCCTTTGCTGTTGCGAATGATGTGCTTACCTTGAGCGACGGCTGGGTGGCGTTGGCGGAATTGGCCAAGGGTTTGCCAGTGTTCTAACAGTTGCGCTCGTTCGCCAGTGATTTGATCCCATGGCATATCTGAACGGGTTCCTTGCATTGGGTCTGAACCTGTTGCGCCGAAGTCTCGTGCAATTTCATCGCCGTAATAGATCTGCACGGCACCGGGAGCCAGCATCAATGCGTTTGCGGCTTTGGTTTGCTTGGCAAAGTCGCTGCCGTGCTGTGTCCAGAATAGCGAGGTATCGTGAGACGATAGGTAACTCAACACGTTGAACTCGCTGTCAGTGTTGATCTTGTCTGCGTAGCGGAGGTAATCAGCATCGAGATCGGATAGACACTTAAGCGCCTTTGGTGCGATATCGCTTTGGAATTCAAAGTTAATGATCGAATCAAAACCGTTAGCGAAGTAATCTGATTTCACCACGCTATGTGCCCACACTTCGCCTGTCATCCAGAAGGGCAAGTCATCTAAGGCTTTGTCTGGGTTATTCTGTTTCCATTCAGCTAGTGCTTGATTGGTGCTTTCCTTCAATTCAGCCCAAGCGTCCAGTTCAACGTGCTTGGCGGTATCAACCCTAAAGCCATCAACGCCGTATTCACGCACCCAATCAGATAACCAAGTGATTAGATGTTCACGAGGCGTTTTAAGTTCATCGGTCGCGCTGGTGGACTTGTTGCGATAGAAATTAGGTAGCCCGGTTGTCTCTGTCGATTCTGTTTTGAAATCGGGTAGATGCGCTAAAGACATGGTGAGGTTGTTGTAACCTGGTGAGTCATAAGCGCCGATATCGCTGCGTAGCCAAGCTTTGCCCCACCATTTTTCCCACGCTTCTTTATCGCTGTAAGAGATGTAGTTATTGAAGTAGTGCCAATTCTGGCCTGATTCTGGTTGCCAGTCTGTCCAATTTTCACCGAGGGTTTGTTTAGCTTGTTCATCAGTAAGGTTGAGTTTGCCAAAGTCGAACTCTTGCATATCAGCAAGTGTGGCGTAGCCAGTGTGGTTCATAACCACGTCCCAAACAACACGAATGCCTTTGCTGTGCGCGGTATCGATGAAGGTTTTCAGCTCGTCTTCGGTACCCATGTTGTCGTCAAGCTTGGTCCAGTCTTGATGGTAGTAGCCATGATAGGCGTAATGTTTGAAGTCACCGCGATCACCGCCACCAACCCAGCCGTGGATCTGCTCTAGTGGAGAGGTAATCCAGATAGCATTGGCACCGAGCGATTCGATGTAGTCGAGTTTTTCGGTTAAGCCAGCCAGGTCACCACCGTGGAAGGTGCCGATTTCATCTTGTCCGTCTTGGCTGCGACCGTAGCTGTTGTCGTTGTCAGGGTTGCCGTTGTGGAAGCGGTCGGTCATCACGAAGTAAACCGTAGCGTTGTCCCAACTAAAATCGGCTTTGGTTTCTGGTTCTACTTTCTCTAGTAGTAGAACACCTTGGCTGCTTTCTGCTGGCTGCATAGTGACGCTGCCGTTGGTTACGGTAGTTTGTGTGCCTGAAAGAGCATCTCTTACCAGAGTACCTTCATCAAAGGTTTGAGTAACATCGATGGTGGTTGGCTGGTCACTAGGTACTGGGCAGGCAAAGCTTTGTACTTGTTGCTGCTTTGGCTTTACCTGAACCGTCAGCTCATTGGTTTGTGGGTTGAGCGTAAACTGGTAGGTGTTTGCACGAAAGACCTTAATCTCTATTTCAGATTTATCGGCACAATCGTCTAGGCGAAGGGGTTTATTGAATTTGATGCGACTCTCTTCAGCCAGCGCAAAGTTGGTACCACAGGTATTTTGAGCGTCGCTGATAGAGAAGGTATAGCTACCTTTAGCGAGTTCTTGTTCTGCGAACACGGTGCCTTTACCTGTCGATTCAAATACGATGGTGTCGTTGTCAATCGTCAGCAGTAGGTTGTTGTCACTGGTTTGGCTGCATGCGCTGAGTGCGAGTATTGAAAGCGCGAGTACTGTTTTTTTCATTGTTCCCTTCCCCTGAATAAACAGGTTAGTTATAGCAAACAATGCCCTCTACAGTCCGAGTGCTGTTTCATTCAGTTGGTCAATAACACCTCTACAAACAAATGCTTGGTTCACAAAAACAAAAAGGGAAGCTTTCGCTTCCCTTTGGGTGTTTACCTTTGGTTGCTCAGAGTATGACTTAGAGCAACCGTCTCACTCGTGCTTATTTTTGCAGTAGAGAGATGTCTGCAATCTGTAGGAACAGGTTACGTAGGTTGTTCAGTAGCGTTAGACGGTTCTTCTTAAGCGCTTCGTCATCAGCCATAACCATTACGTTATCGAAGAATGCATCAACAGGTTCACGTAGATCAGCAAGCTTGCTTAGGGCTTCTTGGTAGTTGCCTGTTGCGAATGCTGGTTCTAGTGCTTCTGTCATTACTTCAACATTTTCAGCCAATGCTTTCTCTGCGTCTTCTTGAAGAAGCGTTAGGTCGATTTCAGCTGGTAGCTCGCCATCGAATTTCGCAAGGATGTTACCTACACGCTTGTTCGCTGCTGCTAGTGCTTCTGCTGCTTCCAGTTCACGGAAGTGAGAAACCGCTTTAACGCGTTGGTCAAAGTCAGCAGGCTTAGTTGGACGACGTGCTAATACCGCTTGGATGATATCAACGCTGAAACCAGCATCTTGGTACCATGCTCGGAAACGACCTAGCATGAAGTCGATAACGTCAGCTTCTACGTTTTCGTTGGTTAGCTTGTCGCCTAGTAGCTCTTTCGCTTTACCGATTAGATCAGTTAGGTCTAGGTTGTAGCCGTTTTCAACGATGATACGTAGCACACCTAGTGATGCACGACGTAGAGCAAATGGGTCAGAACCTTTTGGCGCTTGGCCAATACCGAAGATACCTACGATAGTGTCTAGCTTGTCTGCCATTGCGACTGCAGATGAAATACCGGTGCTTGGTAGGGTGTCACCCGCGAAACGAGGCATGTACTGTTCGTAAAGTGCCAGTGCTACTTGCTCGTCTTCACCATCGTGCGTTGCGTAGTGCATGCCCATCACACCTTGAGTATCCGTAAATTCGAATACCATAGATGTCATTAGGTCACACTTAGCCAGTAGGCCTGCACGCTTAGATTTCTCAACATCAGCATCGATTTGCTCAGCAATGTAGCCAGCAAGCTCTGTGATGCGGTCTGTTTTGTCTTTGATCGTACCCAGTTGCTTCTGGAAGATCGCTTGGTCTAGTTCAGCAAGACGGTCGATAAGCGGACGCTTACGGTCTGTGTTGAAGAAGAACTCAGCATCAGCAAGACGTGGACGTACAACCTTCTCGTTACCTTCGATTACGTGACGAGGCTCTTTAGACTCGATGTTCGAAACGAAGATGAAGTTTGGCAGAAGGCTTCTTTCAGCGTCACCAATCTCATGCGAATAAACAGGGAAGTACTTCTGATCGCCTTTCATGGTGTAAACCAAGGCTTCAGAAGGCACTTTTAGGAACTCTTGCTCAAACTTAGCAGTAAGCACCACTGGCCATTCAACCAAAGAGGTAACTTCTTCAACAAGGTCATCTTCTAGGTCAGCAATACCGCCAACCGCGTCTGCTGCTTTTTTAGCATCAGCAAGGATGATCGCTTTACGCGCATCGTAATCTGCCATTACTTTACCGCGCTCTTCTAAGATCGCAGGGTATTGGTCAGCAGAGTCGATTGTGAACTCTTGTTCGCCCATGAAACGGTGACCACGGATAGTACGAGCAGAAGCTACGCCTAGGATTTTGCCTTCAACAAGCTCATCGCCTAGTAGCACTGTCAGTGTTTTCACTGGACGGATAAATTGAATGTCTGAGTTACCCCAGCGCATTGCTTTAGGAATTGGTAGGCCAGCCAGTGCTTTCGCAGCGATGTCCATTACCAATTCTTGTACTGGTTTGCCAGCCACTTCTTGCTTGAAAAGAAGCCACTCGCCTTTGTCTGTTTTCAGACGGTCAGCTTGCTCAACAGTAATACCGTTACCACGAGCCCAACCTTGTGCAGCTTTCGTCGCGTTGCCTTCTGCATCGAATGCCACAGAAATTGCAGGACCGCGCTTCTCAACGACTTTGTCTGCTTGGCCTTCAGCCAGTGCTGTCACTTTAAGTGCTAGACGACGAGGTGCTGCGTACCACTTGATGCCTTCGTGAGAAAGCTCAGCAGTTTTAAGACCTGCTTCAAAGTTAGAAGCAAAGGCTTCTGCTAGAGAACGAAGTGCCGTTGGTGGAAGCTCTTCCGTACCCAGTTCAATTAGAAAATTCTTCGCCATGATTATTTATCCTTCTTACACATTGGGAAGCCAAGCGCTTCACGTGACGCGTAGTACGCTTCTGCAACAGCTTTAGTCAGGTTGCGGATACGAAGGATGTAACGTTGACGTTCTGTTACAGAGATAGCTTTACGCGCATCAAGGATGTTGAATGCGTGACCTGCTTTTAGAATGCGCTCGTAAGCTGGAAGCGGCAGTGGCTTCTCAAGCTCAAGTAGCTCTTTACACTCTTTTTCGCACTGGTCGAAGAAAGTGAATAGGAAATCTACGTCTGCGTGCTCGAAGTTGTACGTTGATTGCTCAACTTCGTTTTGGTGGAAGATGTCACCGTAAGTCACGTTAGAACCGTCTGGTGCTACGTTCCATACAAGGTCGTAAACAGAGTCTACTTCTTGAATGTACATTGCTAGACGCTCGATACCGTAAGTGATCTCACCCGTTACAGGTTTACACTCAAGGCCGCCAACTTGTTGGAAGTAAGTGAATTGAGTCACTTCCATACCGTTTAGCCATACTTCCCAACCAAGACCCCATGCGCCTAGCGTTGGGTTTTCCCAGTTGTCTTCTACGAAGCGAATATCGTGAACAAGTGGATCGACACCAAGAACTTCAAGCGAGCCTAAGTACAACTCCTGGATGTTATCTGGAGAAGGTTTTAGAGCTACTTGGAATTGATAGTAGTGCTGCAGGCGGTTCGGGTTTTCACCGTAACGACCATCGGTCGGACGACGAGAAGGTTGAACGTATGCCGTAGACATTGGCTCTGGGCCAAGTGCACGTAGACATGTCATTGGGTGAGAGGTGCCAGCACCTACTTCCATATCTAGTGGTTGAACAATGGTACAACCGTTTTGTGCCCAGTAATCCTGCAGCGCGAGGATCATTCCCTGGAAGGTTTTGATATCGTATTTTTGCATAGTCAGGTTCGCGCGATTCTTTTAAATGAATGATAAAAATAACCTCTGAGTATACCGAGATATTGGTAAAGCGAGTAGGGGTAATCTTGTTTAATTAGTGGTCTAAAATGTCGTTTAGTGGATTTTTTTGCCTTTAATGTTTGTTTTTCGGCACAAGTGGATATTTTGATAACTTTGACACTTGTGTTTGAAAGCGTGGGTGATTAAAATCTCGCGGTCTTTGGGGAGTAGCTTACTTATTCATATCCTATTGAATGAGTTCGTCCGTCAACATAATTGATGCAAAATCATCATGGCGTTCGAGGCAACCACCACCTTGGTGGCGCTTAGCAAGACCTTAGACAAGCATCGTGAACCGGGATGGGGCGCGAGGTTTGTCTTTGGTTAAATATAATAATCTCCGTCCCAAATGAGCATGTCGTGAGCGTTTTAGCAATTTCAATTACAACTGTCGCCTTAGCCGAGATCGGTGATAAGACTCAGTTGCTATCCCTTTTATTAGCCAGTCGATATCGAAAACCGTTACCTATTATTGCGGCTATTTTCTTTGCCACTATAGCCAATCATGCCCTTGCTGCATGGCTGGGGGTTGTGATCGCCGATTATTTATCTCCTGAAGTGCTTAAATGGGTGCTGGTGGTCAGCTTCGTTGCGATGGCAGGCTGGATTCTGATTCCGGATAAGTTGGACGATGATGAGCAGATCTCGAACCGAGGGCCATTTGTCGCCAGTTTTATCGCTTTCTTTATTGCTGAGATTGGTGATAAGACTCAGATTGCGACCTCCATTCTAGGGGCTCAATATTCGGATGCATTAATGTGGGTAATTCTCGGCACTACCATTGGTATGTTGCTGGCGAATGTGCCCGTGGTGATCATTGGTAAGTTATCGGCAGATAAAATGCCTCTTGATCTGATTCGCAAGATCACGGCTTTGTTATTCGTGGGTTTGGCTATCGCAGCGGCGTTCTATTAAGCGGTGGTATTGAGTCTTATTATACTCAACCAGTAGAGTAATGTGTTGTAGGTCATACTCTTATAGTATTGTGGGGTTTATCGAGCGAATGGACATATAACTGTCATACTTGTCATGATATTTTAATCTTGTGAGTTAAGAACACGAGGGCATGATTATGTTGACGCGTTATATGGGTATTACTCCACAAAGCCAAAGTTATCTCTTTACCTTTGGTCTTGCACTTACACTATTAGGCATGGTGTTGACGGACATGTGGCTACCAATGGTGGCGGGTTCGATGATCATGACCGGGCTTGCGGTAGAAGCTTGGATTCGGGTCGCGCATATTATTCCTATGCGAAAAGATATCCGAGAAATTCAGCATCAGCTAGAGCATCTGCAAAACAAATCTAGAAACGAATAAACAAAAAGCCGCTCGTACTCTGAGTTCCGTTGAAGAACATAAGGTACGAGCGGCTTTTTTGATGCTTGATATTTAGGTGAGGCTTATGCCTCCAAACCTTTTCTTATCAAATATTGGTAAGGCAAAGCTTCAGTCGCTTGGCCGACTAACTGATGATCCATAAAACGACAAAAGCTCGGAATATCACGAGTTGTCGAAGGGTCGTCAGCTTTTACCAGTAACACATCGCCATCCTGCATGTTTCTAATTGTCTTCCTGACCATCATTACTGGTTCTGGGCAACGTAGGCCTTCAGCTTCTAAAGTGTGGGTTGCCAGTTCAGGTTTGAATGTCATGGTTTGTATCTCTATATCTATCTAACGAGTGAATAATACGTCTGCAGAAAAAATATGCAATAAGTGCTTGGCAAACAGAATCATTTCCTATAACTTAGTTAACAAGTTGATAACAACTTGTAACAAAGGCAACTAGCTAAGGAGTGGCGATGTTGACAGGATTAGATAGATTAACAATTTATTCAGTTCTCTGTTTTATTTCTTTTTGTGCGTTAGTACTACGCTCATCGACAGAGACCTCTCTAATGCCAATCTTTGGCATAGTAGCAACGATTATTGGTATTTGGGTAGAGATGCGCCGTTGGCAAGGCATAGCCGAGGAGCAAGAGCACTAACCCGGATACAACAAGCAAATTCCGATACGACAACATTCCGACACTATCCCCAGATTTTCTTGGGCTTCCCCGCGTAATTGCGGGATTTTTTTTATCTAAAGCATGCTATAAACAACTTAGTGACCAATGATAATTGTATACAGCTAGGTAAGTGGCGTGGAATTAGAAGACATCTATCGTAGAGACCTGAATTTACTGGTCGCCCTAAAGGTATTGATTGAAGAGGGCAGTGTTAGTCAAGCCGCGCTTCGTCTTAACTTAAGCCAATCGGCAACCAGTCGAGTATTAGGTCGCTTAAGAGAACTACTCAACGATCCCCTGTTTACGCGCCAAGGTCAGCACCTTATTCCCACCAAGAAAGCACTCGAAATCAGCCAGCGCATTGATCAGCCTTTAGAGTCATTCCGCCAACTGCTTAGCCCGAGTGATTTCGATCCTTACTATTGCAGTGAGCGTTTTCTGATCGCGACCACTGACTATGCGATGCAAACCATCTTGCCGTATGCGTTACCTAAGATTTATGAACAAGCGCCGAACATTTCTTTGGAGTTTGCGCCACTGCAGCATGAGCATTTGTTTAAGCAGCTCAGTACTGAACGTGTTGATATGGCGATTTGTCGCCCGAGCGGCAGCATCGCACCACTTCATCAAGAAGTCTTGGGGCCAGTGGGCGTATCATGTTTGTTATCTAAAAATCACCCGTTAGCCGATCGATCGTTAAGTCTTGAAGATTATGTTTCTTTACCTCACGCGATGATTGCGATCAGTGATGGTGTTAAGGCTTTACTCGATAACGCTTTAGCTAATCAACAGCCTCGCAAAATGGTACTGCGCGCGTACCACCTTGAAGCTGCATTGGCGATTGTCGATAGAATGCCATTAGTGATAACTGTACCCGCTGATTTGGCTTATTTGGTGGCAGAGCGTTATGACTTAGTCGTCAAGCCGTTGCCATTTGAGTTTATGCCGTTTGATTACTCACTGATCTGGCATTCGCGCTGCGATTCTTCTGCCTCGCAACAATGGTTAAGAAGGGTGGTGAAAGAGGAGTGTGGTGAGTTGATTCAGAAGCGTATTGCGGATGTTGGCTTGGGGTAACTTAACTTAGATCTAGCTTTGGTTTAGTCGATCCAAATGACAAAAATGCAAAAGGGCTGATTATTATCAGCCCTTTGTTGTTCTGGGATATTTGAGCTTTAGCTGATTATTAAAGCTTTATAACTACGCGACCAGTGATTTGACCGTTAGTGATGTCTTCTGCCGCTTGAATAGCGCCATCTAAAGATACTTCTTTAGTCGCTTGGCCGTAGAAAGATTCAGGTAGCAGCTCAGCAAGTTGTTCCCACGCTTTAATACGTTTCTCACGAGGGCACATTACTGAATCAACACCTTGCAGGCGAACGTTACGTAGAATGAATGGCATTACCGTTGTTGGTAAGTCAAAGCCGCCAGCTAGGCCACACATTGCAACCGCACCGTTGTAATCAATTTGCGCCAATACTTTCGCAAGTACTTTGCTGCCTACTGTATCGATAGCACCAGCCCACAGTTGTTTCTCAAGTGGTTTTGCTGGTTCTTCTAGTTCAGCACGCTCAACAATGCGTGTCGCGCCTAGTGATTTTAGAAGCTCGCCATTTTCTGAAGCACGGCCAGTAACCGCTGCCACTTTGTAGCCCAGTTGGTTAAGTAGAGTGATAGACACGCTGCCTACACCACCACTTGCACCGGTTACTAGGATTTCACCGTCTTCAGGTTTGATGCCTGCATCTACGATAGCTTGTACACAAAGCATCGCGGTGAAGCCAGCTGTACCAATCGCCATTACTTTCTTAGCGTCTAGACCTGCAGGCATTGGCACTAACCAGTCACCATTTAGGCTCGCTTTCTCAGCCATACCGCCCCAGTGGCCTTCACCAACACCCCAACCCGTTAGAACAACTTCGTCGCCTGCTTTGTAGCGCGGGTCATCAGATTGTGAAACCACACCAGAAAGGTCGATACCAGGAACCATAGGGAAGTTGCGAACAATGCGCCCTTTACCTGTTATCGCTAAACCATCTTTGTAGTTTAAAGAAGAGTAGCTCACATCAACCTTCACGTTACCTTCTGGTAGTTGAGACTCATCAATTTGAGAAACTGATGCGATAGTTTTTTTGTCTTCTTGGTTTAGTACAAGTGCTTTAAACATGATCTGCTCCGTAGGAGGAATATTAGGAAACTGAAGTAACTTTAGTTGAATCGTTGGAGAAAAAATAATGAAACATCAACATTGAATCTATGCATTTTGTGCATAGATGTAGGTGGTGCTTTTTCTTTTGCCAAGTTCGCTTAACGAATCGATAGATTATCGGATACCGAGTAATAAAAAGTGCAGCTATATAAATATAGCTGCACAAAAGATTACCCTTCAAGTATTACTGTCAGTGATCGCTATGGGCGTTCAAATACCGTTGCAATACCTTGGCCTAAACCAATACACATGGTCGCTAAGCCGTATTTCACGTCTTGCGCTTCCATTAGGTTGATTAGGGTGGTTGATATACGAGAGCCAGAACAACCCAGTGGGTGACCGAGTGCAATCGCACCGCCGTTAAGGTTAACTTTCTCATCAACCACATCCAACAGACCTAGGTCTTTAGCACATGGCAGAGATTGAGCAGCGAACGCTTCGTTGAGTTCAATAACGCCCATATCTTCAATGTTCAGACCTGCACGTTTTAACGCTTTTTGAGTCGCCGGTACTGGGCCGTAACCCATGATTGAAGGATCACAACCTGCGATAGCCATCGACTTCACGCGAGCGCGGATCTTAAGGCCAAGCGCGTTGGCTTTATCTTCACTCATGATCAGCATTGCCGATGCACCATCAGACAATGCTGATGAAGTACCTGCTGTTACCGTGCCGTTAGCTGGGTCGAATACAGGACGAAGTTGAGATAGACCTTCAACCGTTGTTTCTGGGCGAATAACTTCATCGTAATCCAGAGTGAACAGTGAACCGTCTGCTGCGTGAGCTTCTGTTGGTAGGATTTCGTTCTTGAAACGACCTTCTACTGTTGCAGCTTGTGCTCTAGCGTGTGAACGAGCAGCGAAGGCATCTTGGTCTTCACGGCTGATGCCGTGCATCTTGCCAAGCATCTCAGCCGTTAGGCCCATCATTCCTGCTGCTTTTGCTACGTGCTTAGACATGCCTGGGTGGAAATCGACACCGTGGTTCATAGGCACATGACCCATGTGTTCGACACCACCTATCAAGCAGATTTCCGCATCTCCAACCATGATTGAACGAGCTGCATCATGCAAAGCTTGCATAGATGAACCACATAAACGGTTCACCGTTACCGCACCAATTTCAATCGGTAGGCCAGCAAGCAAAGCAGCGTTACGAGCCACGTTAAAGCCTTGCTCTAGCGTTTGTTGTACACAACCCCAGTAAATGTCTTCAATTTCGACAGGGTTTACTTCTGGGTTGCGCTCTAAAATGCCTTTCATCAAATGTGCCGATAGATCTTCAGCACGAGTGTGACGGAAAGCTCCACCTTTGGAACGTCCCATTGGGGTACGAAGGCAATCAACAACAACTACATTATTCATTTTGCTATTCCTTTTCCAAATGTGGGTTACAGAGAACTGGCTTGTTGGCCGTCGTAAAAGCTTTCGCCTTTCGCTGCCATATCAAGCAATAGTTGAGGAACTTGGTACATTGCACCTAAGTCTTGATAGCTCTTCGCCATTTCAACGAAGTTACCAATACCCACACTGTCTAAGTAGCGGAATACGCCGCCTCTGAATGGAGGGAAGCCTAAACCGTAAACCAGTGCCATATCCGCTTCTTGTGGTGTCGCGATGATGCCTTCTTCTAAACAAAGCACCACTTCGTTGATCATAGGAATCATCACTCGTTGGATAATTGTCTGGTCATCAAAGTCTTGTGGCTGTTGGCATACGTCAGCCAAGATAGGAAGAATGTCTTCAGAGAAGGTTTTCTTCGGGCGACCGCGTTTGTCTACGCTGTATGTGTAGAAACCGCTGCCGTTCTTTTGGCCGTATTTTTCAGCGACGTAAAGTGCGTCAATTGCATCACGACCTTCTTTACCCATACGTTCAGGGAAACCTTGCGCCATTACTGCTTGTGCATGGTGTGCTGTGTCTAAACCTACAACGTCGAGCAAGTAAGCAGGGCCCATTGGCCAACCGAACTTGCGCTCCATGACTTTATCGATCTTAGTGAAATCAGCACCGTCGCGTAGCAACATGCTGAAACCGCCAAAGTAAGGGAAAAGTACACGGTTAACGAAGAAGCCTGGACAGTCGTTAACAACGATAGGGGATTTACCCATCTTCGCTGCGTAAGCAACCACGCGATTGATCGTTTCTTCTGAAGTATGCTCGCCACGGATGATCTCAACTAAAGGCATGCGGTGTACTGGGTTAAAGAAGTGCATGCCACAGAAGTTCTCTGGGCGCTTCAAAGATTTCGCTAACAGGTTAATCGGAATCGTCGAGGTATTTGATGTTAGAACCGTGTCTTCACCAACCAAACCTTCTACTTCGCTCAGTACGGCTGCCTTTACTTTAGGGTTCTCTACAACGGCTTCCACAATCACATCTGACTGCTCAACACCTGCGTAATGTAGGCTTGGAGTAATAGAAGACAGAATACCTGCCATCTTGAATCCATCGAGACGACCGCGCGATAAACGTTTATTCAACAGCTTAGAAGCTTCATTCATTCCTAGATCAAGTGATGCTTGTGCGATGTCCTTCATCATCACTGGCACGCCTTTCAATGCTGACTGGTAAGCAATACCGCCACCCATGATGCCAGCACCAAGCACCGCTGCACGTTCAGTCGCTTTGTTGGCAGACTTACCCGCTTGTTTCGCTAGGCCTTTGATGTATTGGTCATTCAAGAATAGACCGACCAATGCTTTTGCTTCTTCAGATTTCGCTAGCTTAACGAAGTGTTTACGCTCTATATCCAATGCTGCATCGCGATCGCTACGGGCTGCTTCTTCTATAGCGATAACCGAAGTGATTGGTGCTGGGTAATGAGGCCCTGCTTTTTGAGCCACTAAGCCCTTAGCCATGGTAAAGCTCATCATCGCTTCTAGTTTGCTTAATGAAAGCGCTGATGTTTTTTGTTTACGGCGTAGCTGCCAATCAAGTTTCTCATTAGCTGCTAGAGAAACAGTGTTAATCGCTGATTCTAGTAGTTGGTCGGTTTCAACAATCGCATCTAACAAGCCAACTTTAAGTGCTTCATCAGCACGACATGCTTTGCCTTGCGTGATAATTTCCATTGCGCTGTCAGCACCGATAACACGTGGCAGGCGTACACAACCACCAAAGCCAGGCATGATGCCAAGTTTGGTTTCTGGTAGGCCTATGCTGGTGGTCTTGTCACCGATACGGAAATCGGTCGCTAAGACACATTCACAGCCGCCACCTAGGGCATGGCCACGCATCATTGAAAGAGTTGGGACAGGAAGGTCTTCGAGCTTGCTGAAGATTGAATTCGCGAATCTTAACCATTCATCAAGTTCTGCTTCTGGCTTAGCAAATAGGCCAAGAAATTCAGTGATGTCTGCGCCTACGATGAACGCGTCTTTGTTTGAAGTTAAGATTAAACCACGTAATCCAGCGTGAGCATTAAGAGCATCTAACGCTTTATCTAGTGATTCTAAAGTAGCAAGGTCGAGTTTGTTTACAGAGGCTGGCGCACAGAAGCTAAGTTCTGCAATACCGTCTTGTAATTCCTTTACCTGTAAGGTGTTAGCTTGGTAAATCATTGTCTATCTCCATGACATACAATCCACGATTGTTTGAGAGAATCTTGTTATCTTTCTATTATTGTAGAATACCTGGTAAGACCAGTTATCTTAGTCTGTACCTCTGCTTGGTGAATTTCAATACATTTTTTAAACAATTGTTTAACATTGTGCGATAGCACAGATCCTCTAACCCTTATTATTCACGCGTGATACACTTCGCCGCTCTTATTAATTAAGTTAACGATATGAATGAACAGCCCTATTTAATACCGTCTGCGTCGGCTCTGTTTGAAGAAGAGATAAAGAAGAGCGTCTTCATTACTCATCTTGCTCATACTCCAAGTGTAGAAGCTGCTAAACAGTTCGTAGAACAGGTAAAAAAAGAGCATTCATCAGCACGACATAATTGTTGGGGTTTTGCTGCAGGGCGACCTGAAGACTCAATGAAATGGGGCTTTAGTGATGATGGAGAGCCATCTGGTACTGCGGGTAAGCCTATCTTGGCGCAACTGTCTGGTTCTGGTGTCGGTGAACTGACGGCTGTTGTCACTCGTTATTCAGGCGGAATCAAGCTTGGAACGGGTGGCCTAGTAAAGGCGTATGGTGGTGGAGTACAACAAGCTCTCAAGCTGCTTCAAACTATCGAGAAAAAAATAACCACAAAATTACGGCTAGAGTTAGACTATGGCTTTGTGCCAATCGCGCAATCCATTATGGCTCAGCATCAGGCTGTTGAAGTCCAAGCGGATTATGGTGTTCAAGTTGAGCTTATTATTGAAATAGAGCTCCTTCAGGTAGATTCGTTTACCCAAACCATGATCAATAAAAGCGGTGCTAAGGCACTGGTAACGAAAGTCAAAGACAACTAGGAAGTGTGAAGCATTTTGCTTCGTTCAATAGCTCATGCAATTTCGCTCAATTATTCGAATCGTCGGATTATTATTAGCACTTTTTAGTGTATCAATGCTCGCACCTGCGCTCGTCGCACTGATCTATAGAGATGGTGCGGGTGTGCCATTTGTGACGACTTTCTTCGTTCTATTATTTTGTGGAGCAACTTGCTGGTTTCCAAACCGACGCTATAAACATGAATTGAAGGCGCGAGATGGCTTTCTTATTGTGGTGTTGTTCTGGACGGTAATCGGTAGTGCTGGTGCGCTGCCGTTTTTGATCGCGGATAATCCGAGTGTTTCGGTTACTGACGCCTTTTTTGAATCGTTTTCAGCATTAACGACGACAGGTGCAACTGTAATTGTTGGTCTCGATGACCTGCCTAAAGCCATTCTATTTTACCGCCAGTTTCTACAGTGGTTTGGTGGTATGGGTATCATCGTATTGGCGGTAGCCATCCTTCCTGTTCTGGGTATCGGTGGTATGCAGCTGTATCGTGCTGAAATCCCAGGCCCTGTAAAAGACAGTAAGATGACTCCGCGTATTGCTGAAACGGCAAAAGCGCTCTGGTACATCTATCTGAGTCTAACTATTGCTTGTGCAGTGGCGTTTTGGCTTGCTGGTATGAGCTTCTTTGATGCAATCAGCCACAGTTTCTCAACCATTGCTATTGGTGGCTTCT
This sequence comes from Vibrio sp. FE10, assembly GCF_030297155.1. Taxonomy (NCBI): domain Bacteria; kingdom Pseudomonadati; phylum Pseudomonadota; class Gammaproteobacteria; order Vibrionales; family Vibrionaceae; genus Vibrio; species Vibrio apostichopi. Next base: position 23,474 of record NZ_AP028067.1, read on the forward strand.
CGACTCACGATGCAAGTATGGGTTACTTCAATAGCCCTGCTATCAACATGATTACGGTCGTGTTCCTTCTTATCTCTGCGTGTAACTATTCACTTCACTTTGCGGCATTTGCTTCAGGTGGTGTGCATCCTAAGTATTATTGGAAAGATCCTGAGTTCCGCGCTTTTATCTTTATTCAAGTCGTCCTGTTCTTAGTTTGTTTCTTATTACTACTGAATCATCACTCTTACGATTCGTATTATGATGCTTTCGATCAGGCGTTGTTCCAGACAGTATCTATTTCAACAACCGCAGGCTTCACCACCACTGGTTTCTCTGAGTGGCCGTTATTCTTACCTGTGCTGCTTCTGTTCTCTTCTTTTATAGGTGGTTGTGCAGGTTCAACGGGTGGTGGTATGAAAGTCATTCGAATATTGCTGCTTACCTTGCAAGGTGCTCGTGAAATGAAGCGTCTTGTTCACCCGCGTGCTGTCTATACCATCAAGGTTGGTGGTTCGGCACTACCACAACGTGTCGTGGATGCGGTTTGGGGCTTCTTCTCTGCATACGCATTGGTTTTTGTGGTTTGTATGTTGGCTCTTATTGCTACGGGGATGGATGAGCTCAGTGCTTTCTCTGCCGTGGCGGCAACATTGAATAACCTTGGTCCTGGTCTTGGCGAGGTTGCGATGCACTTTGGCGACGTTAATGACAAAGCCAAGTGGGTATTGATCGTGTCTATGTTGTTTGGCCGTTTAGAAATATTCACCTTATTAATTTTATTGACCCCTACGTTTTGGCGTAGCTAAGGACATATTGTGGCAAAAGCTCTATTTTTGTATTCAAGCCGTGAAGGTCAGACCAAGAAAATCTTGAACTATATAAAAGAAGAAATGAATGAGTTCGAATGTGAGCTTCAAGATCTGCACACTGTTAATAATGTCGACTTTGCTCAGTACGACAGAGTGTTGATTGGTGCATCTATTCGTTACGGCCACCTTAATAAGAAGCTATACCAGTTTATTGATGCCAATCTTGCTCAGTTGCAATCAAACAAGGTCGCTTTCTTCTGCGTTAACTTAACGGCTCGTAAAGAAGACCAAGGTAAAGATACTCCTGAAGGTAGCGCTTATATTAAGAAATTTCTTCTCAAGTCACCGTGGCAGCCGACCTTGATCGGTGTATTCGCGGGTGCCCTCTATTACCCTCGTTATAATTGGTTCGATAAAACCATGATTCGCTTCATTATGAATATGACAGGTGGTGAAACGGATACAACCAAGGAAGTTGAGTACACGAACTGGGAAAAAGTCTCTTTATTCTCTAAGAAACTGCAAGAGATGTAAGAGAAAAGCCTACTTTTGAGGCGTTTTGTGCTCTTTTTAATCGAACGAATAAAAAAAAGAGAAAAACTTCAAAAAGGGCTTGCCAGTGTGATCGAAATCTCTATAATGCGACCTCGTTGAAACGGGAAGGCTTCGTAAGAAACCAAAACGAATCAGCAGGTCAAATTAGCCAAGCTAAGCGCTTGAAAAAAGTTTTGAAAATAGTGGTTGACACTAAAACTTAAATCGCTAAAATGGCCGTCCGATTTGAGCGAAGCTCAAAAAGGAAAAGCTCTTTAACAATTTAAACCTATCAATCTGTGTGGGCACTCGTTGATGAATATCAAAACGTTTTATCTTAGATAAAACAGATTCTTCGGAATCAAAATTGATTTCAATGAGCTGAGTGACCAATACGTTTAACTACTTGTAGTTATTCGGCACAGTCAATTCATTACCATTCTGTTGGAATGGTAATAGCTTTAGAATTACATGTTTACTTCGGTAAATATTAGTTTTGAAGTCAGTATTCGTTGAGTCACAAAATCTTAAATTGAAGAGTTTGATCATGGCTCAGATTGAACGCTGGCGGCAGGCCTAACACATGCAAGTCGAGCGGAAACGACAACATTGAACCTTCGGAAGATTTGTTGGGCGTCGAGCGGCGGACGGGTGAGTAATGCCTAGGAAATTGCCTTGATGTGGGGGATAACCATTGGAAACGATGGCTAATACCGCATAATGCCTACGGGCCAAAGAGGGGGACCTTCGGGCCTCTCGCGTCAAGATATGCCTAGGTGGGATTAGCTAGTTGGTGAGGTAATGGCTCACCAAGGCGACGATCCCTAGCTGGTCTGAGAGGATGATCAGCCACACTGGAACTGAGACACGGTCCAGACTCCTACGGGAGGCAGCAGTGGGGAATATTGCACAATGGGCGAAAGCCTGATGCAGCCATGCCGCGTGTATGAAGAAGGCCTTCGGGTTGTAAAGTACTTTCAGTTGTGAGGAAGGGTGTGTAGTTAATAGCTGCGCATCTTGACGTTAGCAACAGAAGAAGCACCGGCTAACTCCGTGCCAGCAGCCGCGGTAATACGGAGGGTGCGAGCGTTAATCGGAATTACTGGGCGTAAAGCGCATGCAGGTGGTTCATTAAGTCAGATGTGAAAGCCCGGGGCTCAACCTCGGAACTGCATTTGAAACTGGTGAACTAGAGTGCTGTAGAGGGGGGTAGAATTTCAGGTGTAGCGGTGAAATGCGTAGAGATCTGAAGGAATACCAGTGGCGAAGGCGGCCCCCTGGACAGACACTGACACTCAGATGCGAAAGCGTGGGGAGCAAACAGGATTAGATACCCTGGTAGTCCACGCCGTAAACGATGTCTACTTGGAGGTTGTGGCCTTGAGCCGTGGCTTTCGGAGCTAACGCGTTAAGTAGACCGCCTGGGGAGTACGGTCGCAAGATTAAAACTCAAATGAATTGACGGGGGCCCGCACAAGCGGTGGAGCATGTGGTTTAATTCGATGCAACGCGAAGAACCTTACCTACTCTTGACATCCAGAGAAGCCAGCGGAGACGCAGGTGTGCCTTCGGGAGCTCTGAGACAGGTGCTGCATGGCTGTCGTCAGCTCGTGTTGTGAAATGTTGGGTTAAGTCCCGCAACGAGCGCAACCCTTATCCTTGTTTGCCAGCGAGTAATGTCGGGAACTCCAGGGAGACTGCCGGTGATAAACCGGAGGAAGGTGGGGACGACGTCAAGTCATCATGGCCCTTACGAGTAGGGCTACACACGTGCTACAATGGCGCATACAGAGGGCAGCAAGCTAGCGATAGTGAGCGAATCCCAAAAAGTGCGTCGTAGTCCGGATTGGAGTCTGCAACTCGACTCCATGAAGTCGGAATCGCTAGTAATCGTGAATCAGAATGTCACGGTGAATACGTTCCCGGGCCTTGTACACACCGCCCGTCACACCATGGGAGTGGGCTGCAAAAGAAGTGGGTAGTTTAACCTTTCGGGGAGGACGCTCACCACTTTGTGGTTCATGACTGGGGTGAAGTCGTAACAAGGTAGCCCTAGGGGAACCTGGGGCTGGATCACCTCCTTATACGAAGATACTTACGATGAGTGTCCACACAGATTGATTAGGTTTAGAAAAGCAAAGAGAAGAAGAACTCCCAAGGTTCTTCGAAGTTTGTTTCTACTTTTAAAGTAGAGATAAATTAGCAGTGTCCCGTTCGTCTAGAGGCCTAGGACACCGCCCTTTCACGGCGGTAACAGGGGTTCGACTCCCCTACGGGATACCATTGGGTCGTTAGCTCAGTTGGTAGAGCAGTTGACTTTTAATCAATTGGTCGCAGGTTCGAATCCTGCACGACCCACCATTTCCTCCCAAGGAAATAAAATATGGGGCTATAGCTCAGCTGGGAGAGCGCCTGCCTTGCACGCAGGAGGTCTGCGGTTCGATCCCGCATAGCTCCACCATTCCTTCCATAAGGAATTAAAACTTTTATGGGCGATTAGCTCAGTTGGGAGAGCACCTGCCTTACAAGCAGGGGGTCACTGGTTCGAGCCCGGTATCGCCCACCATCTTTAAGCATTCTCGTAAGAGAGTATTTAAAAATGGGTTTGAAAGTTTAATACTTAAAACTCTTGCTCTTTAACAATTTGGAAAGCTGACTGATTTGATTACTTACGAGTAATTCAATCAAATTTAAAAGTTCTCAATGTTTATCTTTCATTAGATAAACACAACAAACACATTCAAGTGTATTGTATTCGAATCAAATTTATTTGATTCAATTGAGTCCGGCAAACAGTCATTAAGAATTAACCCTTCTTAATGACAACCAAAAACCTTGGTTAGTTGCCATACACTAAGACCCTTTCGGGTTGTATGGTTAAGTGACTAAGCGTACACGGTGGATGCCTTGGCAGTCAGAGGCGATGAAAGACGTAATAACTTGCGATAAGCCCAGATTAGGTAGTAATAACCTTTTGAGTCTGGGATTTCTGAATGGGGAAACCCACGTGCATAAGCACGTATCCTGTTGTGAATACATAGCAACAGGAGGCAAACCGGGGGAACTGAAACATCTAAGTACCCCGAGGAAGAGAAATCAACCGAGATTCCGAAAGTAGCGGCGAGCGAAATTGGATTAGCCCTTAAGCTTTTAATGATGCAGGTGAAGCCTCTGGAAAGTGGCGCAACAAAGGGTGATAGCCCCGTAACCGACACATCATAATCAGTGAAATCGAGTAGGGCGGGACACGTGATATCCTGTCTGAATATGGGGGGACCATCCTCCAAGGCTAAATACTACTGACTGACCGATAGTGAACCAGTACCGTGAGGGAAAGGCGAAAAGAACCCCTGTGAGGGGAGTGAAATAGAACCTGAAACCGTGTACGTACAAGCAGTAGGAGCACCTTCGTGGTGTGACTGCGTACCTTTTGTATAATGGGTCAGCGACTTAATTTTAGTAGCAAGGTTAACCGTTTAGGGGAGCCGTAGGGAAACCGAGTCTTAACTGGGCGTACAGTTGCTAGGATTAGACCCGAAACCAGGTGATCTAGCCATGGGCAGGTTGAAGGTTGAGTAACATCAACTGGAGGACCGAACCGACTAATGTTGAAAAATTAGCGGATGACTTGTGGCTAGGGGTGAAAGGCCAATCAAACCTGGAGATAGCTGGTTCTCCCCGAAAGCTATTTAGGTAGCGCCTCGGACGAATACTACTGGGGGTAGAGCACTGTTAAGGCTAGGGGGTCATCCCGACTTACCAACCCTTTGCAAACTCCGAATACCAGTAAGTACTATCCGGGAGACACACGGCGGGTGCTAACGTCCGTCGTGGAGAGGGAAACAACCCAGACCGCCAGCTAAGGTCCCAAAGTATAGCTAAGTGGGAAACGATGTGGGAAGGCTCAGACAGCCAGGATGTTGGCTTAGAAGCAGCCATCATTTAAAGAAAGCGTAATAGCTCACTGGTCGAGTCGGCCTGCGCGGAAGATGTAACGGGGCTAAGCTATACACCGAAGCTGCGGCTACGTACCTTAGGGTATGTGGGGTAGGGGAGCGTTCTGTAAGCCGTTGAAGGTGGTCTGTAAGGGCTGCTGGAGGTATCAGAAGTGCGAATGCTGACATGAGTAACGATAAAGGGAGTGAAAAACTCCCTCGCCGGAAGACCAAGGGTTCCTGTCCAACGTTAATCGGGGCAGGGTAAGTCGACTCCTAAGGCGAGGCCGAAAGGCGTAGTCGATGGGAAACGGGTTAATATTCCCGTACTTCTTACAATTGCGATGGGGGGACGGAGAAGGCTAGGTGGGCCTGGCGACGGTTGTCCAGGTTCAAGTATGTAGGCGGAAAGTTTAGGTAAATCCGGACTTTCTTAACGCTGAGATACGATGTCGAGCTACTACGGTAGTGAAGTCATTGATGCCATGCTTCCAGGAAAAGCCTCTAAGCTTCAGATTGTAAGGAATCGTACCCCAAACCGACACAGGTGGTCGGGTAGAGAATACCAAGGCGCTTGAGAGAACTCGGGTGAAGGAACTAGGCAAAATGGTACCGTAACTTCGGGAGAAGGTACGCTCTTATCAGTGAAGTCCCTTGCGGATGGAGCAGACGAGAGTCGCAGATACCAGGTGGCTGCAACTGTTTATTAAAAACACAGCACTGTGCAAAATCGTAAGATGACGTATACGGTGTGACGCCTGCCCGGTGCCGGAAGGTTAATTGATGGGGTTAGACTTCGGTCGAAGCTCTTGATCGAAGCCCCGGTAAACGGCGGCCGTAACTATAACGGTCCTAAGGTAGCGAAATTCCTTGTCGGGTAAGTTCCGACCTGCACGAATGGCGTAATGATGGCCACGCTGTCTCCACCCGAGACTCAGTGAAATTGAAATCGCTGTGAAGATGCAGTGTACCCGCGGCTAGACGGAAAGACCCCGTGAACCTTTACTACAGCTTGGCACTGAACATTGAACCTACATGTGTAGGATAGGTGGGAGACTATGAAACCGCGTCGCTAGATGTGGTGGAGTCGTCCTTGAAATACCACCCTTGTAGTTTTGATGTTCTAACGTTGGTCCCTGAATCGGGATTACGGACAGTGCCTGGTGGGTAGTTTGACTGGGGCGGTCTCCTCCCAAAGAGTAACGGAGGAGCACGAAGGTGGGCTAAACACGGTTGGACATCGTGTGGTTAGTGCAATGGCATAAGCCCGCTTGACTGCGAGAATGACAATTCGAGCAGGTGCGAAAGCAGGTCATAGTGATCCGGTGGTTCTGAATGGAAGGGCCATCGCTCAACGGATAAAAGGTACTCCGGGGATAACAGGCTGATACCGCCCAAGAGTTCATATCGACGGCGGTGTTTGGCACCTCGATGTCGGCTCATCACATCCTGGGGCTGAAGTCGGTCCCAAGGGTATGGCTGTTCGCCATTTAAAGTGGTACGCGAGCTGGGTTTAGAACGTCGTGAGACAGTTCGGTCCCTATCTGCCGTGGGCGTTGGAAAATTGAAAGGGGCTGCTCCTAGTACGAGAGGACCGGAGTGGACGAACCTCTGGTGTTCGGGTTGTCATGCCAATGGCATTGCCCGGTAGCTAAGTTCGGAATCGATAACCGCTGAAAGCATCTAAGCGGGAAGCGAGCCTTGAGATGAGTTTTCCCTGGCACTATAAGTGTCCTAAAGGGTTGTCGTAGACTACGACGTTGATAGGCAGGGTGTGTAAGTGCTGCGAGGCATTGAGCTAACCTGTACTAATTGCCCGTGAGGCTTAACCATACAACACCCAAGGGGTTTTGTGGACTCAGATGTACCAGACCTTGAATGCGTTTGAAGAGAAATAACTTTTAGATAAGCTTTCCAGATTATTTTGCCTTCAGTTTTTAAAAAACTGAAAGTAAAAGCAAAATTTGCTTGGCGACCATAGCATTGTGGACCCACCTGATTCCATGCCGAACTCAGAAGTGAAACACAATAGCGCCGATGGTAGTGTGGGGTTTCCCCATGTGAGAGTAGGACATCGCCAGGCTTTAAATATCGTTACTTGCATTCGCAATTAACAACATCATTAGTGTACTAATCTATTGATGACAATTTGTTGGAGGGATGGCTGAGTGGTCGAAAGCACCGGTCTTGAAAACCGGCAACCGTTAATAGCGGTTCTAGGGTTCAAATCCCTATCCCTCCACCACCATTGAAAAGCCCGCTGAGAAATCAGCGGGCTTTTTCATATCTGTTATTTAGAAAAACAAAAAAGAGCACTAACGTGCTCTCTCTATTATTCTCTTAACCAACATATCTAAGGTTAACTAGTCAGGGAGATACTTTCCTTCGGCGACTTGCCAGAATGCTCTAATTAGTGGGTTCTCCAGTTGAGACCGTTTACAACAAACGCCTAGTTCGAACGGTTTTATCGGTTCTATTTTTAAACGATCGACTTTATCTCTCACTGGACTGTTGTTAATGACGACATCAGGAGCGATACCCACTCCACAGCCTAGCGCTACCATACTTACAATCGCCTCATGCCCAGACACCTGTGCGTAAATACTGGGCTTTATCTTCATCTTTTTGAACCATGCATTCGCACGCTCACGAGCAGTACCAGCTTCTGGAATGATAAAAGGCACTTCATTCCAGTTTGGTTTATCTGATTGCAGCTGCTGGCTAAAGCTACTCACGCCAGATGGAATGATCACTGACAGTGGTATATCGCTGATGGTTTCGAATTCTAATCTTGAAGGCAAAATGTCAGGTTTAGCTGAAATAGCGATATCAGCCTCATCATTCAGTATCTTGTCGATGGATTGTGCTGGATCACCGGTAGAGAGCTTAAACTCAATATACGGATGAATAGCCCTGAACTCGGTAATGAGTTCAGGAAGGTGACTGTAGCTTGCTGTTACGGAGCAGAAGATGCGGATCTCACCTTTAAGCTCCTGTTCTCCGCCTTTTAGGTGAAGATTATATTGCTGCCACTCGCCAACGATGATCAATGCCACAGGCAACAGATGTTTCCCTGCTGGTGTGAGGTCAACACTTCGATTATCCCTGATAAGCAGCTCTTGCCCTGTTTCTTCCTCAAGCTTTTGTATCTGACGACTAAGGGCCGAAGGACTAACGTGCATAGCAGCAGCTGTTTTGCTGAAACTTTTACTATCACATAAATGTATAAATAATTGTAGAGATTTTATGTTCATGTTTTGCGATCGTTTCCATGTTGCATTTATTGCAATAACTAATTGTGAATATATCACTTTCAGCAACGGGGTGTCTGTTTTAGTATGAAGTCATTCGATAGAGAGATATCGACCTTACGGACTTATTTTTAAAGGAGTGCCCTACAATGGCTAACTATTTCAATACATTAAACCTTCGTGAGCAACTAGACCAATTAGGTCGCTGCCGTTTCATGGATCGTGAAGAATTTACGACTGAAGCTGAATACCTTGAAGGTAAGAAGATCGTCATTGTTGGCTGTGGTGCTCAAGGCCTAAACCAAGGTCTAAACATGCGTGATTCTGGTCTAGACGTATCTTACGCTCTACGCCAAGCTGCAATTGATGAGAAGCGTCAATCATTCAAGAATGCTGACGAAAATGGCTTTGTAGTTGGTAGCTACGAAACGCTAATTCCTCAAGCAGACCTAGTGATTAACCTTACTCCTGATAAGCAACACACTAATGTTGTTGAGACAGTAATGCCTCTAATGAAAGAAGGCGCTGCTCTTGGTTACTCTCATGGTTTCAACGTTGTTGAAGAAGGCATGCAATTACGTGCTGACCTTACTGTTGTAATGGTTGCACCTAAGTGTCCAGGTTCTGAAGTACGTGAAGAGTATAAACGTGGTTTCGGTGTTCCAACATTGATCGCTGTTCACCCAGAAAATGACCCTAAAGGCGAAGGCTGGGATATCGCTAAAGCTTGGGCTGCTGGTACTGGTGGTCACCGTGCAGGTTGCCTAGAGTCTTCATTCGTAGCTGAAGTTAAATCTGACCTTATGGGTGAGCAAACCATTCTATGCGGCATGCTACAAGCAGGTTCTATCGTATCTTACGAGAAGATGATTGCTGATGGCATCGAACCAGGCTACGCAGGTAAACTTCTACAATACGGTTGGGAAACGATTACTGAAGCACTTAAGTTCGGTGGCGTAACTCACATGATGGACCGTCTATCTAACCCAGCTAAAGTTAAAGCGTTTGAGCTTTCTGAAGAGCTAAAAGATCTAATGCGTCCGCTTTACAACAAGCACATGGATGACATTATTTCGGGTCACTTCTCTAGCACTATGATGGCTGACTGGGCGAACGATGACGTGAACCTACTAGGCTGGCGTGAAGAGACAGGCGAAACAGCATTCGAAAACTACCCAACTTCTGACGTAGAAATCTCAGAGCAAGAGTACTTCGATAACGGTATCCTTATGGTTGCTATGGTTCGTGCGGGTGTTGAGCTAGCATTCGAAGCAATGACAGCATCTGGCATCATCGATGAGTCTGCTTACTACGAGTCTCTACATGAGCTTCCACTAATCGCAAACACAGTTGCTCGTAAGCGTCTTTACGAAATGAACGTTGTAATCTCTGATACAGCTGAGTACGGTAACTACCTATTCGCAAACGTAGCAACACCGCTACTACGTGAGCAGTTCATGCCTTCAGTTGCAACTGACGTAATCGGTCGCGGTCTAGGTGAAACATCTAACCAAGTAGATAACGCGAAGCTAATTGAAGTAAACGAAGCTATCCGTAACCACCCTGTAGAGTACATTGGTGAAGAGCTACGTAGCTACATGAGCGACATGAAGCGTATCGCTGTAGGCGGTTAATTAGTCGCTTAGATACTGATAAATTTGCATAAAAAGCAAAGCAGTATCACTAGCTCCTTACAGGTTGGAGCTTTAATTAAGCAATACAAAATCTAATAAAAAGGCTTGGTCGCCGTTGACCAAGCCTTTTTGCTTTTAGGCGCAAAGTTTCAAATCAGTAGAACGGACATTGCTTGATAGGTCTTAGACGTCGAATTTCAGTTCTTGATTAAGCCTTAGAAATACAAAAGGGTTGGTGTTTTCACACCAACCCTTTCAGTTTTCTTGCTTTGTGGCTTACTTGTCAGCAATCTTTGCTTCTAAATCCGCTAGCTTCTGTTCCATCTCTGTCAGTTTCTGACGAGTGCGTAGAAGTACTTGTGTTTGAACATCAAACTCTTCACGGCTCACAACGTCTAACTTGTTTAGTTGGCCTTGGATAACTTGGCGAACTTTTTGATCTACATCTGAACCAAGCTCTTTGACTGGTTGAGGCATAGAGTCGTGGATCTGCTTAGCAATCTGTTCTAGTTTTTTTGGATCAAACATATCAATTAAAACTCCTGAATATTTCCTACCATTCTATTTAATCACACCGAAGAAGTCGCCTCTGGCGTATAAAAAAAGGCCACCGAAGTAGCCTTTTTAATTGTTAACACGACTTAGAGATTACTTATTATCAGCTAATTCTCTGTGAGCCGCTTTTGCTTCATCGACGCGAGCTAGTTTTTCTAGGTCTTTGTCTTCAACAAATATAGGTAGAGGTTTGTGCTTCTCTGCTAGGTAGCTGTAGATTACTGGCAGTACAAACAAGGTAAACAATGTACCGATTGCTAGACCAGCAACGATTACAATACCGATACTGAAACGTTGAGCCGCACCTGCGCCCGTTGCATACATTAGTGGGATTAGACCCGCAATCATCGCAGCAGTAGTCATTAGGATTGGACGAAGACGAACCTTCGCAGCTTCCATAACGGCTTCAATACGCGTCTTGCCATTGTGCAGTTGCTCTTCTTTTGCTACTTCACAGATTAAGATACCGTGTTTGGTAATCAAGCCGACCAAGGTTATGAGACCTACTTGTGAGTAGATGTTCATGGTCGCCGCGCCCCAAGCCAAGGCAATAAGTGCCCCACAGATAGCAAGTGGTACAGATACCATGATAACCAATGGATCTTTTAGAGATTCAAATTGAATCGCTAGAACCAAGAAGATAATAGCCAGAGCCAAACCAAAGGTCGCGTATAGTGCGCTGCCTTCTGTTACGTACTGACGAGCTTCACCCATGTAGTCATGGTTGTAACCGCTTGGTAGCTTGGTTGCTGCAATGTCTTCAAACCAATTGATCGCATCACCCATGGCTGCGCCAGGAGCTGGTACTGCACCAATCGTTGCTGAGTTTAATTGGTTGAAGTGAGGAAGAGAACGAGGCTCTGCCACAACATCAATCGTAATTAAACTGCCTAGAGGAATTGCTTTACCATCTGCGCCACGAACATAGTAGTTGTTCATTGATTCAGGGTTTAGACGGAACTTACGTTCAACTTGAGGGATAACCTCGTAAGAACGACCATTCAAGTCGATACGGTTTACGTAACCATCAGACATCATAGTACCTAGAGTGATACCAATGTCTTGCATCGTCACGCCGTAAGCGCCCGCTTTGTCTTTGTCGATATGGATCTTCATCGTTGCTGAGTCGTAGTTCAAATCAAGATCTGAATAAACGAACAGCGGGTTAGTAGATACTTCGGCTAAGATCTCTGTCGTGATTTGGAATAGGCTCTCGAAGCTGTTCGGTGTTGTAATAACAAACTGAACAGGAAGGCCTGAACCTGCGCCTGGAAGTTCTGGCATTTGGAAGGCTGTTACGGCCATACCAGGAACATCTTTCACCAAGTTACCAACACGGTTTGCTACTTCAGACTGGCTTGCTTCACGCTCACTCCATGGAACCATTGATGCAATACCAAAGGCTTGGTTTGCATTAGGAACACCAGTAAACACCTGCGCATACGCGACTTCTGGCTGATCAGACAGAAGGCTATTTACGTCATTCATGGTGTTTTGCATGTAGTCTAAGTTCGCATTCGAAGGTGCTGTACCCATCAGCATGATTACACCTTTATCTTCCGAAGGTGCTAACTCACTAGGGATGAACTTGAATAACAGTGGCAAACTTGCAAATACGATGATAGCGAAGCCAATGAAGACTGGACGATGCTGCATTACCGCGCCAAGCATACGCTCGTAGCGATTGGTCATGCCGTCTAGTACGCTATGTACCTTCTTCTCAAACTTGCTTGGCTCGGCGTGAGCTTTGAGCATTTTTGAACACATCATTGGCGATAACGTTAACGCCACAATACCCGATACAAAAACAGCACCAGCCAGGGTTAGTGCAAACTCTTTAAACAATGAGCCTGTGATACCACCCATCATTGCGATAGGAGCGTATACCGCACCTAGCGTTAGTGTCATTGCGATAACGGGTACTGCAATTTCACGAGTACCGATGATGGCTGCTCGGAAAGGTGACTCCCCTAATTTTATATGCCGGTCGACGTTTTCCAATACAACGATGGCATCATCAACTACTAAGCCGATAGCCAGTACCATTGCCAGTAGCGTCATTAGGTTCCAAGAGAAACCCATCGCCTGCATTACCATAGCCACACCAATTAGAGATAGTGGGATAGTAACGATCGGGATAAGAACCGCACGGAATGAACCTAAGAACAAAGTAATTACGACCAGTACAATTAATGCCGCTTCAAGAATGGTTTTAATAACCTCTTGAATGGATTCATTAATCGCAATAGTCGAGTCATACATGATATTCATCGAGATGTTACTTGGAAGGTTCTTCTCTAATTGAGGAAGAAGCTCAAGAACATCAGCGGCAATGTTGATAGGGTTCGCACTTGGTGCCGCGTTAATTGCTGCAACAACCGCTTCCTTACCGTTTGCACTCGCTCGGTAAATATCGTGGCTTTTCTCTAAAGAAACCTTAGCGATGTCAGACAGGCGAATAATTTCACCTTCACCACTTTTAACGACCAAGTTCTCTAGCTCTTCAGTGTTTGATACTTGCGTATCGGCACTGCCGTTATAAAGAACGAATTCGCCGGTAGCTTGACCTGTCGCTGATTGGTAGTTGTTAGCATCCAATACCGACATAACATCAGTCGCGGTTAAGTTAACAGCTGCCATTTTTGACGGATCTAGCCATACGCGCAGTGCGTATTTCATACCACCATAAAGGTCGACTTTAGATACACCATTCACCGTAAATAGCTGCGGGTTGATTACACGCTCTAGATAATCGGTAATTTGGCTTGATACGAGCTCATCACTGGTAAAGCCAATATAAAGTACCGCGGTCGTTGAACCGGTCGACATGGTTACGGTTGGATCTTCGGCTTCTTTTGGAAGCTGAGAACGCACCGAGTTTGTCTTGGCCAGTATGTCAGACAGCGCCGCATTCGGGTCGGTGTTCAACTTCATGTTAACTGTGATAGTTGAACTACCCAGTACCGAAGATGAAGTCATATAGTCGATATTATCCGCTTGAGCCACAGCCTGTTCGAGGGGCTGGGTTATAAAGCCTTGGATAAGATCGGCACTTGCACCGTAGTAACTCGTTGTTACGGTTACCACGGTATTCGTCATTTCAGGGTATTCACGCACCTGCATTTTGAAGATTGCTTGTAGACCAAGCAGCGCAATCAAAAAGCTGATGGATACCGCTAGAACTGGACGTTTAATAAAAACATCAGTAAAGCGCATTATGCCTCCAGTTACAGCTTAGGTGTTTCAGATGGTGGCGTGATCGCATCACTTTCCACAACCTTAACTTTGGCACCGTTACTTAGACGAACTTGGCCAGAAGTTACAACCGTATCGCCCGCTTTAACACCCTCAAGGATGTGAGCAATATCAGCGGTACGTTCACCTACTTTTACAACATGTTGAGCAACACGTTGAACACCGTCTTCTTCCGTTAGGATGTAAACATTGTCACCGTATAGTGTGAAGGTGATTGCTGTTTGAGGTAGTGTTACTTGGTTCTCTAGCTTAGGCAGAATGATGTTGGCACGCGCGAACATACCGCTACGAAGCTTGCCATCATTGTTTGGAATGTCTGCTTGAACTTGGATCAAACCACTTTGGATACTTACTGCCGGTTCGATTGCGCTGATAGAACCTTCGAAAGGCGTCTCAGGGTAAGCGTCAACGAAGATATCGATAGCTTGACCGACATTAATGCGTGAGATGTCTGTTTGAGAAACCGTAAAGCGCAGGCGCATAACACTGGTATCTTCTAAACGAACGATATCAGTACCTGACTGCAGGTATTGACCTAGATACACATTACGGATACCGACTTTACCATCGAATGGTGCGCGGATTTCACGACGTTCGATCGACGCTTTCAGGCTTTCAATATCAGCCGATAGAGAGAAGTAGTTCGCTTCTGCTTCATCGTATGCTTCTTTAGAGATAGAGCCTTTCTTGAATAGACCTTGGTAACGCTTGTACTTTGCTTTTGCAGCAGGTAAACGCGCTTCCGAACTTTTCAGGTTCGCTTTCTCAACATCTGAATCTAAACGAACAAGTTGCTGGCCGTTTTTAACGTCAGTGCCTGATTCGAAAGAGATTTGATCAATAACGCCGCTGGTTTCGTTAGCCAGTGTTACACCTTGGTTTGGTTCGATGAAACCAATCGCTTCAATCACTGGAATCCAGTCGATCGGCTGAACTTCAGTCACTGTTACCGGAAACTCTGGCTCAGGACGGTTTGCCATGTACTCAGCAATTTTTTGTTGTTTGAACATGTTGAACCCGATAACGCTGCCGAAAAGCAGTACAGCGATGAGTAACATGAAGAAAGTCCACTTTTTCATTATGGTCAAAACTCCGATCTAGTGTGTAATTATTGCGTCCCAACTGGCTTCAATGGCTGCTTCTAATGCGGCCTCATCCATTTGGTAAAAACCTAAAGAGTGCTTGCGTGCAAGTGACACGCTAGCGGCTAAACTTAAACCACTTAAAATTTCATTATTGAGTGGTTTAAAAATTCCTTGCTCTTTACCCTCGTTAAACAGTAGCTCAACTTGGGCAAACATTTTTCTTTCAAGTTCCCTAAATGCCATGCTATTTATTGCAGGTAGAGAATCGTACTGAACCCTGTTTTTGATTGCTGCAGGGTTCGTGCCCGCTAGGTTCCATATGTTTAACCACATAGTTCTATAACGTAGCTTTATTGAATCTGAATCATTAACACCATTTTGAACAGCGTCCGCGACTCTTTGAGTTACCTGAATGCGAACATCTTCAATTAAATGGTCTTTATCATCGAAATATCGATAAATAGTACCGGCAGCCACACCTGCTTCTTTGGCCAGTTTTTGCATTGATAAGCCTTGAAAGCCTACCTCGGCAATTAACTTTTCCGCAGCAGAGAGTATCTGTAAACGTTTATCTTGAGATGTATTATTGGTCATAGACTAATCACTAGTGAATGAACGTTCATTCATTATAGCCTGAATTACGTACATTTGTGCAACAGAGTTTTGCATAAATAGAGTAAAATTCTTGTGTAAGAGAGCATAGCATTCGTACCGTTGCACCATTATTATAGGCGCGCGTGAACAAATAGACCTTTTAACCATGTTGAGAAAGTAATGAAACTGAACCCAAGACAAGATGAAGCTGTGAAATACGTCTCTGGTCCTTGCCTCGTTTTAGCGGGCGCAGGCTCAGGTAAAACACGTGTAATCACCAATAAAATCGCTTATTTGGTTCAGGAATGTGGTTATAAAGCTCGTAACATTGCTGCGGTAACTTTTACTAATAAAGCGGCACGTGAAATGAAAGAGCGTGTTGGACAAACTTTAGGGAAAGGCGAGTCGAAAGGACTTATTGTTTCGACCTTCCATACCATGGGCCTTACGATCATCCGTCGTGAGTACAAAGCGCTTGGCTTAAAAGCGGGTTTTTCTCTATTTGATGATCAAGACCAGTTAGCTTTATTAAAAGAACTAACCGAGAAACAAATCGATGGTGATAAGGATTTGTTACGTGCATTGATGAGCACTATTTCAAATTGGAAAAATGACATGCTCACGCCAGATCAGGCGAAAGCACGTGCTCAAGGTGAACAAGAGCAGTTATTTGCATTCTGTTTTGAGATGTATCAAAAACAAATGAAGGCTTATAACGCATTAGACTTCGATGATTTGATCGCAATGCCTGTTTTGCTATTGAAAACCAATCAAGAAGTTCGTGAGCGTTGGCAGTCACGCATTCGTTACCTATTGGTCGATGAGTATCAAGATACCAACACCAGTCAATATGAATTGGTTCGCTTGCTTGTCGGTGAACGCGGTCGTTTGACCGTTGTTGGCGATGATGACCAATCTATCTATTCATGGCGTGGTGCGAAACCACAAAACTTGGTGTTACTTGGCGAAGATTACCCAAATCTACGCCTGATTAAGCTTGAGCAAAACTACCGCTCAACCAGTCGTATCTTGCGTGCGGCGAACATCTTGATCGCCAATAACCCGCACGTTTACGAGAAGTCGCTGTTCTCTGAGATCCCTGATGGCGAAAAGCTCAAAGTACTTAACGCCAAGAATGAAGAGCACGAAGCCGAACGTATTACTGGCGAAATCATTGCGCATAAATTTTTGAATCGCACTGAATACAAAGATTATGCGGTGCTTTATCGAGGCAACCACCAGTCTCGATTGATTGAAAAAGCGCTGATGCAAAACCGTGTGCCTTACAAGATCTCTGGCGGTACCTCTTTCTTCGCTAGAGCTGAGATAAAAGACATCATGGCTTACCTGCGAGTATTGGTGAATCCGGATGATGACAATGCCTTCCTACGTATTGTGAACACCCCACGTCGCGAGATTGGCCCTGTTACACTAGAGAAGCTGGGCAGTTACGCCAATATGCGAGGCAAAAGCCTATTTGAAGCCAGCTTCGAAATGGGGTTAGAACAGACATTGACCGGCCGTGGTCTAGAAAATCTGCGACGTTTTTCTGATTGGATTGTTCGTATCTCCGATAATGCTGAGCGTGGAAACACCGTTGAAGCGGTAAGATCCTTGGTTCGTGACATCAATTATGAAGACTGGCTCTACGAAACCTCTCCAAGCCCGAAAGCCGCAGAGATGCGAATGAAGAACGTGTCTGATCTCTATAGTTGGATTGTTGCCGATCTAGAAGGCGATAATTACGATAAAGAAGAGAAGACACTTCGCGAAGTGGTTCAACGTTTAACCCTGCGTGACATGATGGAACGTGGTGAAGATAACGACGATGCAGACCAAGTTCAATTAATGACGCTGCATGCTTCGAAAGGCCTAGAGTTTCCTTATGTATTCTTGATGGGGGCAGAAGAGGGCATTCTTCCACACCAAACCAGTGTTGATGAAGGTAATGTAGAAGAAGAACGTCGTCTTATGTATGTAGGCATTACTCGAGCGCAAAAAGAGCTGACTTTCACTAAGTGTCGTGAGCGTAGACAGTACGGTGAGTTGATCAAGCCGACACAAAGCCGCTTCCTAGATGAATTGCCTCATGAGGATGTGGAGTGGGAATCGGTGAAAAAGCCGCAGTCGGCTGAAGAGAGAATGGAAAAAGGTCAGGCACACATTGCGAATATTCGTGCGATGTTTAATAAGAAGTAATAGACAGAGTTTCAGGTAATAAAAAAGGTGACCTCATGGTCACCTTTTTTATATATCAATCTGTTTTGGCTTACAGGCCAGCAATCATGTGCTCGATAGCATCTTTGATTTCATCGTCAGAACAGTCCATACATGAACCTTTAGCAGGCATTGCATTGAAACCGTTGATTGCGTGATCTGCTAGGATGTCTCGGCCTTGTGCAATTCGTGGAGCCCAATCACCCGCATCACCAGTTTTTGGCGCACCGCTCACACCTGATGCGTGACAAGCAATACAGAAGGTTCCGTAAACTGCTGCGCCATCACGAGGGCCTGTTGGTTCAGCAACGACTGGCTCACTACCGATTAGGTATACTTGACCAACTGGTTTGATGCGCTCAGCAATAAGATCTTGCTCCGCTTCACTTAGGCCTGAAGCCATAACGCCAGTAGAAAAGGTTAAAGCTGCGATAACAACAGTTAAAATTCGACGAGACATATCCATTAAACTCACTTTACATTCCCAAGGTAAGTACGTGCTTACCAATTTATAGTGTTAGAGGGGTGTGTTGATTTAAGTTGCAAAAAGCGACTGTTAAATCAATGTAAATAATGGGTGATTATATCCTGATAAGTTGTTGCAATAAACAACAACTTATAAGCTCCAGAGGGTTGTAGTACTCAAATAAGGGGTTTATCACATATTAACTGTCGAAAAAGAGACCAAACAGAAAAAAAAGTTAAAAAAGTACTAGACGACCTTAGGTGATATACGTATTATTCCACTCCGCCGACAGGGCATGCGCCTGTAGCTCAGCTGGATAGAGCGTTGGCCTCCGGAGCCAAAGGCCGAAGGTTCGAATCCTTTCAGGCGCGCCATCCGGTCTCTTACTTCGGTAAGTGAGAATTGGCAAAAAAGAAACAATGGTGGCTATAGCTCAGTTGGTAGAGCCCTGGATTGTGATTCCGGTGGTCGCGAGTTCGAATCTCGTTAGCCACCCCATTCTTTCTTTACAAAATAACGGTAGCTTCGGCTTCCAGTGTTGACTCATTATTCCCAGAGTCGAGACGAAATTAGTCGGTGAATAGCGCAGCTTGGTAGCGCATCTGGTTTGGGACCAGAGGGTCGGGGGTTCGAATCCCTCTTCACCGACCACTATTTCAATAATCGCTTGATAGCGGTTATATAAAAAATTAGTGGTGGCTATAGCTCAGTTGGTAGAGCCCTGGATTGTGATTCCGGTGGTCGCGAGTTCGAATCTCGTTAGCCACCCCATTAATTTTGGTAGCTTCTTTGAAGTTCCCTGTTTGAGAAATCAAACGAAACGTCTCGGTGAATAGCGCAGCTTGGTAGCGCATCTGGTTTGGGACCAGAGGGTCGGGGGTTCGAATCCCTCTTCACCGACCACCTTAAGAAGCCTCGTCAGAAATGACGGGGCTTTTTTGCATCTGGAGTTTCGAGAGTTTGGGACCAGAAGGCTGGTGCGCCAGCCCAGTGGATCGCCAATCCGCAGGAAGCCCTGCCGCGCCGAATCCCTCTTAACCGATCGCTTAAGAAGCCTCAACTAGCCGTCCGCGTCAGAAATAAAGAGGCTTTTTTACATCTATCGTATCGGAAACTCTTCAATTGTTGATTTTAAGTGCTGGGAACTCGCTCATTCCGATATCTTGCGTAGCACCACTTCACTCCAGCGCTCTCTATATAAAACACCCACCATCGATTTTCTAGATTTTCACGCCTTAATTGAGATCAATGCTTTATGAAATGTGCAGATCTATATCTAATTTTATATAAATAAATCACTCAATTATTCGACAGGTTAATGAGTTTGGTCTAAAGACTTTTATGAAAAGTGAAAACTGACCCCAAATTTGCTCACTAAGGCCTGTATTTAACAACTTTCTTTACACCCAGTTGCTCAAAGTCTTCTCTAATTTATTAAACCTTTCGTTTTTCTTGTTTGTATTTGCTGAAGCAATAGGAGAGGTGGAATGTATGGCTAAATGAGATCTATCTGGTTGTTTTATTTGCTTAAATTAATAAAGTTAGCGTTTGTTTCTATAGTGTTAATTGTTTTTTGGAATAATTATTTGTTTTTAGTGACTGACAGTGAGATCTGCTTTGAACCATAAGTTTAACTCTACAAGTAAGTAGTAGTAAGGGATTTGTGAGTGTTTATTACCAACAATATGATGTTGTTTTTTCTTACTATATGCTATCTACGTGAATACTTATGTGGTACTTTTGCTTGCTAAGCGTTTAATGTCGACTTTTTATCCTATTTTTGTTGCTTTTCTGTGAATTATTTGCCAAATTGTCAACCGTATAAAATATCAGAACAATATTCTGGTAAGAATGGATTCAATTTTGCAGACAGGGCAGAGAGCTGCCAAAGCAGTAGAGGTCTGGTAATGTCACTTTTAGAAGTAAAAAATCTTCGTATCGAATACCCATCACGTCATGGTGTACACGCTGCAGTAAAGTCACTGTCGTTTAGCATTGAACGCGGCGAGATTGTCGGTGTTGTTGGTGAATCTGGCGCTGGTAAATCAACAGTAGGTAATGCTGTGATTGATTTGCTAAGCCCTCCCGGTCGTATTGCGAGCGGTGAAGTGTTCCTTGATGGTGAAAAAGTATCGGGTTTATCTCCGGAAGAGATGCGTAAAGTTCGCGGCTCTAAGATTGGATTTATCTTTCAAGATCCAATGACTTCTCTTAATCCTCTATTTACCGTAGAACAGCAATTAAAAGAAACCATCCATGCCAATATGAAGGTATCGGATGCAGAAGCTTATCAGCGTTCATTAGACTTAATGAACCAAGTGGGTATCCCACAACCTGAAAACCGCCTTAAACAGTATCCGCACCAATTCTCTGGTGGTATGCGTCAGCGTGTGGTTATCGCGATTGCATTGGCAGGCGAACCTGACCTGATCATCGCCGATGAACCAACAACGGCTCTAGACGTATCTATCCAAGACCAAATCTTAGGCCTGATTCGCGATCTATGTATTAAGAAAAACGTAGGTTGTATGTTGGTAACCCACGATATGGGTGTTGTGTCTAACGTGACTGACCGTGTTGCGGTTATGTATCGTGGTGATCTGGTTGAATTCGGCCCAACGAAACAAGTATTGGGTACACCTGAACACCCATACACGCACAGCTTGATTTCAGCCGTTCCTCGCTCAGACCGTAAACTCGACCGTTTCCCTCTTGTTAGCTACATCGAAGAAGCACACGAGATGGAAACCTTAGATGTAAAAAATCACTGGTTAGGTCAAAGCCAAGATCATCGTGAATACACAGGTCCGCTACTGAACGTAGAAAACGTTAACCTACGATTCACGACAAAAGATTCTTTCTTCGAAAGCCGTCGCGAGTATGTGCAAGCTTCAAACAACGTAAGCTTTGAAGTGCATGAAGGTGAAACCTTTGGTCTAGTGGGTGAGTCGGGTTCTGGTAAATCAACCATTGCACGTGTCATCGCAGGCCTATACGCACCTAACTCAGGCAAAGTAACCTTTGAAGGTGTCGATCTTACTGGCCTTAAATCTGAAAAAGAACGTCGCCCAATGCGTCGTCAAATGCAGATGGTTTTCCAAAACCCGTATACGTCAATGAACCCGCGTATGAAGATTTTTGACATCATCGCAGAGCCTATTCGTTTCCATAAACTGACTCGCAACGAGAACGAAACTCGTCAGATTGTTCATGACTTATTGGATCATGTTGGCCTTGGACAAATGGCAGGGGTTAAATACCCGCATGAATTCTCAGGTGGTCAGCGTCAGCGTATTTCTATCGCTCGTGCTTTGGCAACGCGACCTCGCCTATTGATTTGTGATGAACCAACATCGGCGTTAGATGTATCGGTACAAGCGCAGATCCTAAACCTATTAAAAGATCTACAAGACGAACTCAACCTAACCATGCTGTTCATCAGTCATGATTTACCGGTTATTCGTCAGATGTGTGATCGTGTTGGTGTGATGCAGATGGGTACGCTACTGGAAGTGGCGCCAACTGAGCAGCTATTTAACTCTCCACAGCATGAATATAGCCAACACCTAATTTCTTTAATGCCTGAATTTACAGGCTTACGAGAAGAAAAAGCAGTGGCACAAGCCGCAATATAAATTTCAGCAGGTTAGAGGCTTAGCCTGCCTGAAATACAATAACAGACGCAAATACAACAACTAGGGATCTGGATTCCCGCATGAAGGAGTTATGCAATGAAAACCATGAAAAGCAAATTAGCAGTAGCTTTGATGGCAGCTGGCCTAAGCTTTAGTGCAGCAGCAGCAGATATTACTGTTGGCTACGCAGCTGACCCAGTGTCACTTGACCCGCACGAGCAGCTATCTGGCGGCACACTGCAAATGTCTCACATGGTGTTTGACCCTCTAGTACGTTTCACTCAAGAGATGGATTTTGAAGGCCGCCTAGCGACAAGCTGGGAACGTGTCAATGAAACGACTTTCCGCTTTAATCTACGTCAGGGTGTTAAATTCCACTCAGGCAATGAACTAACAGCTGACGATGTTGTGTGGACATTCGAACGTCTACAAGCATCTCCAGACTTTAAGTCTATCTTCACGCCTTACGAGAAGATGGTAAAAGTGGATGACTACACAGTTGAACTAGTCTCTAAAGCGGCTTACCCACTAGTACTACAAACAGCAACTTACATCTTCCCAATGGACAGCAAGTTTTACTCAGGCCAAACAGCCGAAGGTAATGACAAATCTGAGCTAGTTAAGCACGGTAACTCGTTCGCTTCTACAAACGTTTCAGGTACAGGTCCATTCATCGTAACTCAACGTGAGCAAGGCGTTAAAGTAACGTTTGAGCGTTTCAACGATTACTGGGATACAGAAACGAAAGGTAACGTAGACAAGCTAACATTGGTTCCAATCAAAGAAGATGCAACACGTGTTGCGGCACTTCTTTCTGGCGATGTAGACATGATTCACCCAGTAGCACCGAACGATCACAAGCGTGTTAAAAACGCTAAAAACATCGATCTAGTGACGCTGCCTGGTACTCGTATCATTACGTTCCAAATGAACCAAAACAGCAACGAAGCGCTTAAAGATGTTCGCGTTCGTCAAGCAATCGTTCATGCGATTAACAATGAAGGTATTGTTAAGAAAATCATGAAAGGTTTCGCTACTGCAGCTGGTCAGCAAAGCCCAACAGGCTACGCGGGTCACGATGATGCACTAGTACCTCGTTACGACCTGAAAAAAGCAAAAGAGCTAATGAAGGAAGCGGGCTACGAAGATGGCTTTACGCTAACGATGATGGCACCAAACAACCGTTACGTGAACGATGCAAAAGTTGCTCAAGCGTCAGCGGCAATGCTATCTAAGATTGGTATCAAAGTTGATCTTAAGACTATGCCTAAAGCGCAATACTGGCCTGAGTTTGACCTATGTTCAGCAGATATGATGATGATCGGTTGGCACTCAGATACAGAAGATTCAGCTAACTTCAGTGAGTTCCTAACAATGACTCGTAACGAAGAAACGGGTCGTGGCCAATACAACTGTTCTGGTTACTCAAACCCAGAGATGGATGCAATTGTAGAAGCTTCTAACACTGAAACTGACCCTGTTAAGCGTTCTGAAATGCTGAAAGGCGTTGAAGCAACACTTTACAATGACGCAGCGTTTGTTCCTCTTCACTGGCAAAGTGAAGCGTGGGGCGCGAAGTCTAACGTAGGTGCAGCAGACGTAGTAAACCCAATGGTTATGCCTTACTTCGGCGACCTAGTTGTAAAATAATCTAGCTTGCTAGAATCGAGAGCCTGAAGCTTTTCAGGCTCTCGAATTATTAAGAAATAGATTTAAGTTTCGGTATTTGGTCTTCCTTCAGTCTGGCTAAATACCTTTTTTAAGACTGAAATTTTTTATCTAGTCGCGGATTTTGATTAGATAGTCATGGATAGATAAGGGGCAAGGAATGGTTACGTTTCTGGTCAAGCGCCTGTTTCAGGCACTGATAGTGATGTTTGTGATCAGTTTGGTGGCGTTTGCCATACAGGATAACCTGGGCGACCCGTTGCGTGAGTTAGTCGGTCAATCTGTTTCAGAATCGGAGCGTCAAGCGCTACGTGATGAACTCGGCTTAAATGATCCCTTCATTACAAAATACACTCGCTTTGTAGGCGCTGCTCTACAGGGTGATCTTGGTACTTCGTACTTCTTTAAGCGTCCGGCTGTGGACGTAATTCTCGATAAGCTAGTAGCCACACTAGAGTTAGTGTTTGGCGCTTCTATTATTATTGTTTGTCTGTCGATTCCACTAGGCGTTTACTCCGCTATTCACCCTAAGAGCTTTTTTACCAAGCTGATTATGGCGGGCAGTAGTGTCGGTATCTCGGTGCCTGTGTTCTTGACGGCCATTATGTTGATGTATGTCTTCTCTATCGAGTTAGGCTGGCTACCGTCCTTTGGTCGTGGTGATACGGCAAACTGGTTTGGTTGGGAATCTGGCTTCCTAACACTTGATGGCTTGGCTCACCTTGTGCTTCCAAGTATTGCTTTAGCTTCAATCATGCTACCGCTTTTCATTCGTCTCGTACGTTCTGAAATGCTGGAAGTATTGAGCTCGGAATACATCAAATTCGGCAAAGCGAAAGGCTTAGCACTAAACAAAATCTATTACCAACATGCATTGAAAAACACCATGCTACCGGTACTTACCGTTGGTGGTGTTCAGATTGGTACTATGGTGGCATACACCATTCTTACTGAAACGGTTTTCCAGTGGCCAGGTACAGGCTTCTTATTCTTAGAAGCGATCAACCGTGTAGATACACCGCTGATTACCGCCTACGTTATTTTTGTTGGTCTTATTTTCGTAGTGACTAACACGATTGTTGATTTGCTTTACGGTGTTATCAACCCAACCGTTAACATCACAGGGAAAGGAGCATAATCATGGAACAGACATCGACAGTGCCGTCTCGCTGGGAACGTTTTAAGCAATCTGACATTGTGTATTACTTCTTACGCGACAAAGTGGCAATGGTGAGTTTCGCCATTTTCTCAATTTTCTTAGTGATGGCTCTAGCAGCACCTATTCTAGCGCCAACAGACCCGTACGACGTGACATCGATTGATATCATGGACTCTGAACTTCCACCATCATGGATGGAAGACGGCGAAGATCGCTTCTTGCTAGGAACGGATGAGCAAGGCCGTGATATTTTATCGACCATGCTTTACGGTTCGCGTTTATCACTGACCATTGGTTTCTTAGCGGTAGGTCTACAACTGACGCTTGGTATCATCATTGGCTTGTCTGCGGGTTACTTCGGTGGCCGTATTGATAGCTTCTTGATGCGTTTTGCGGATGTTCAGCTCTCTTTCTCGACCATGATGGTTGCGATCATTGTGTCTGCCATCTTTAAGGCAAGCTTTGGTAGTGACTTCTATGCGCAATACGCTGTTGTCATGCTGGTGGTGATCATTGGTATTGCAGAATGGCCTCAGTATGCGCGTACCATTCGTGCATCAGTATTGGCAGAGAAGAAGAAAGAATATGTAGAAGCAGCTCGCGTGATGGGCTTTAAAGCGCCACGTATTATGTTCCGCCATATTCTACCGAACTGTTTGTCGCCAATTTTGGTTATCTCTACGGTACAGGTG
Organism: Vibrio sp. FE10; assembly: GCF_030297155.1. Taxonomy (NCBI): domain Bacteria; kingdom Pseudomonadati; phylum Pseudomonadota; class Gammaproteobacteria; order Vibrionales; family Vibrionaceae; genus Vibrio; species Vibrio apostichopi. Next base: position 48,945 of record NZ_AP028067.1, read on the forward strand.
GCAAATGCCATCATGTCGGAAGCGGCACTTTCTTTCCTAGGTTTAGGTTTGCCAGTCGACCAACCGTCACTGGGTGCCCTGATCAGTACCGGATTTAACTACATTTTCTCTGGAGCATGGTGGATCACAGCATTCCCAGGTGTGCTTTTGGTAACACTCGTTCTAGTGATCAACCTATTAGGTGACTGGTTACGTGACGTATTTAACCCTAAAATTTATAAAGGGTGATAACACGGATTGATTTTTAGTAAAAAAAATCACTAAACTAAGAGCCGTAAGCAATTACGGCTCTTTTTTTGCTTAATGGATCTGGAACTTAGTATTATTGACATGGTCAATAATACTTAAAATGGAATTCATGTTTTATCGACATAGAATCGGTAACAATTAGCCCGAGAGGGTTTAAGTGGTGGTTATGAAATTGACAATGAATGCTGTATGTCGTGCTGTGAGTAAAAATTATCGTATGGGGCTTATTGCTGCATCCCTCTTGGCATCGAGCCAGGTTAACGCAGAATCGGTTCTATGTGATGCTACTCAAGCAAGCACTAATCAATTACCACAGCTAGAACAATCATGTCCGATCGGTAAGGGTGTTTGGGGCAGCAAGGCGCCTAAACGTCATTCAGCTAATGAACTGTTTTGGGTTCAATGTGGCCTGCTTAATAAGCCTTTGTCATTGAGCCGAGCTAAGCCTCTTTATGAAAAGATCTCGACCAATGTATGGATGAAGCCTGAAGGCGGCGATTATCGCTGTCTGATTGGCCCTTATTCGACATTCTCTGATGCGAGAAAAGATCTGGCTCAGGTGCGTAAAGTGTCTGGATACAGCGAAGCCTTCATTCGCATGGTTGATAAGTCTCAGACCTCATCACAGCCTATCGTTGCAAAATCGGCAGAGCCAAAAATGGTTAAGCCGAAAGCTCCTGTAAAACCAAAACCAGCAGTGAAGCCTGCAGCGAAACCTGTGGCCACTACTTCAGCGGTAGCCGCAACGAGTGCAGCCGCAATCCAAGCGATTCCTAGTAATGGTTCAAGTTCGGGCAATGATCTCGATATCGAAGTTCGTGTGACCGCTAATGTTGCGGGCAACAAGTATGCGGTGCCATATTTGTCGGACCATAAACAGCAGTTTTATATGGAGCAGGGAAAGCCTTGGAGCCGTTTGGATTTTGGTAGTGCCGAACTTGTGTGTAATCAGATCGGCATGAAGTTGATGAATGAGCAGCAGTGGCAGAGCATTCTTGGCTCTAAAGTCATGGAAAAGCAGAACTGGCCAATGCACCTACCTTATTGGGGAGCGGATAAAAAAGGCCTGTTCACCAACGGTAACGTAAATCAGCTCAAAGGCTCTTCATTACTCAATGTGATGTGCGTGAAGTAACAACGACCGCTATAAGACTAAACAAGCCTCAGCCATTGCTGGGGCTTTGTTGTTTATGCGTCTAACTTTCTCAACGTCGGTTTTGTTGTTGAATTCTGACTCGTTTCATCAATACAAATTTGATTAAAAATCGCTAAAAATTGTTCAAATAGAGCAGTTGGTGCGTAGAAAACCATAACTCAAGCAATAAGGTGATTGAGATTATGAGTTTGAAGAAACGATTAGAAGACGTAGCCCCGCGTTTTGAAGCCGGAGGTAAGTACGAAAAGCTTTACCCAGTCTATGAGGCGTTTGCCACCATCTTTTATACGCCCGGCAACGTAAACCGAGGCTTGACCCACGTTCGAGATAGTATCGATCTCAAGCGTATTATGATTCTGGTGTGGCTGGCGACTTTTCCTGCCATGTTCTGGGGGATGTATAACGTCGGACACCAGAGTGTCTCGGCACTAACATCCAGTTATCAACTCAATGAGCTGACCTTGGTTATCGAGAGCAGCTGGCGCTTGTCGTGGGCATTTGGTGATGCTCAATCCTTGATGGCAAGTGGCTGGGGAAGTCAGATGTTGCTCGGCGCTCTCTACTTCTTACCCGTTTACGCGACGGTTTTCGTTGTCGGTGGTTTTTGGGAGGTGTTGTTTGCCGTTGTGCGTAAACATGAGGTCAACGAAGGCTTCTTTGTTAGCTCGGTTCTCTTTGCCTTAATTCTTCCGCCGACTATCCCGTTATGGCAAGCTGCGCTAGGTATTACCTTTGGTATCGTTGTCGCGAAAGAGCTATTCGGTGGTACAGGACGTAACTTCCTTAACCCAGCCCTTGCTGGTCGAGCCTTTCTCTATTTCGCCTATCCTGCCAACATGTCGGGTGGCTTGGTATGGGTAGCGGCTGATGGTTATTCAGGCGCAACGCCTTTAAGCCAATGGTATGAAGGCGGCAGCACTTCGCTTATGAATAACATGACAGGTGAGGCGATCACTTGGATGGATGCCTTCATTGGTAATATCCCAGGATCGATGGGTGAAGTGTCTTCATTGCTCATCATGTTGACGGGTCTGATTCTGATTGTCATGAAGATCGCCTCTTGGCGCATTGTCGCCGGTGTGATTGTCGGCCTCGTCGTGACGTCGAGCTTGATGAACTGGATTGGCTCTGATACCAACTCGATGTTCTCGATGCCGTTCTACTGGCACTTTGTGTTAGGCGGTGTTGCTTTTGGTACTTTCTTCATGGCGACCGACCCAGTTTCTGCCGCTTTTACCAATCAGAGTAAGTGGGCTTACGGGATTCTTATCGGCGTAATGACGGTCGGTATTCGAGTGCTCAACCCTGCTTATCCAGAAGGCATCATGTTGGCCATCCTGTTCGCCAACCTCTTCGCACCATTGTTCGACTTTGTTGTGAAAGAGCAAAACATCAAACGCAGACAAAAACGCACAGTACGATAAGAAATAAAACCCCAACGAAAAAGGCTTGCAGATGTGCAAGCCTTTCCATTTTTATCGCGATTGCTTTGACGTTGATTTAACTCCACTTCAAATCAATCTCGAACGGTTGGGTGTTACCACAATGCTCACCACACATTTCGTCGTAGGCACTGTTGTGAACTAGCATTGCCGATGCCACGCCTTGATCGCTAAAGTGGTCGCGTGCTTGGTTAACACTCAAAAACTTCATTGGGTGCTGGTGGTCGTCTTTGATTAACTGTTTTTGCTCGCCAATGATTTGGTAAGCCAAGTAGATCCCGCCTTCGAATGATTCAATTAGTAGGTTCATAACAAACTCCATTGCTGTTCTAGATAGGTCAGTATCTGTGTTACGTGGAGTTGAGCGGGAAGGTTCAAGAGTGGGCATAAAAAAAGCAGGCACAAGGCCTGCTTTTTAAGAGTTATCAACAATAGGCGTTGATTATCTCATGGTATCCATTTACTATTTAGATGTCACTCTGGGAAAAGTCTGGAAACCTTTACTAGATAAAGCGTCATGATGGCTTTCCAGAAAAACCGTGAAATTGAATAAAATTAGAGAAAAAGAAAGTCTGGAAAACTGATTTTCCAGACTAATCAGGCCTTGTTGCGCAATTAAATTTAGAAATAGAGCCCCCCCCCTCCCTGTTTCGCATGCTTTTTAGTCAACACGACAAGTTTCAGGCATGCCTAACCCAGTGAGCTTGTTCAACGCTTTTATCATCGCGTAAGTTTCACCCACCTGTGCATTGTAATTTCTTAAGCTCAATCGTCCTCCTAGCAACTGTTTAACTCGATACATCGCCGTTTCTGAGAGTGAGCGTTTGTGGTAACCATACCGCTCTTTCCAATACTTATTTGAGCCGTATAACTTCTGGCAGCCTACTGCAAGATTTCGAGGATGACCACGCTCCCAGAAGGCAGCCCCTTCTCTTGGGGGAATAAGCGCAACGGCTCGCTTCATCTTAATAGCAGCGTGACACGCTCTCGTGTCGTAAGCACCATCACCAGACACCTCAAGGATGCTTCGGCGTGTTTGTTAAGGACTTCGCCATCTGTAACCGTCGATAAACTTAGCTCGGCTGCAATAATTTCATGAGTGCTTGTATCAACTGTAATATGCAGCTTTCGCCAGACTCTACGCTTGCCGTCCGTACCGTGTTTTTTGACTTTTCATTCGCCTTCGCCATAAACCTTAAGGCCAGTCGCATCAATGGCTAGGTGCTGTATTGCTCCTTTCATTTTAGTCTTAAATGAAACCTCAACTTGCTTTGCTCTACGACTGATGCAGTGTAATGCGGACAACTTAATGGAACATGGGCAAGTCCAAATACTGAGTCGATAAATCCTGCAGCGCTCTCAATGGCATAGAAAAACTCGTTTCACCATGAGCGCTGTCGTGATAGCCAAATCACTGAACCGACGTGGTCTCCCGCGCTTATTCTGTTTGCTTTGCACCCACCCGCTTATCGCCTCTTCATCAATCCAAAAGGTCAGAGACCCGCGGTTAATGAGTGATTAGTTGTATTGTTTCCAGTTGATTGTTTTGTAACGAGGTTTAGGCATAGAGCTACGAGAGGTCGTGGACGTAGCTGATCAGCTCGTGAGTTCTTGATTTAGTTACACTAAATTACGCAACAAAGCCCTGTGCAATAGGAAACCTTAACGGAGATCAGTTACGGGGTGGAAATGATTATCAGGTTGAGCAATGGAACGACTGTGCCCGTCTGATTGCCAACTGCATAATTTACTACAATTCAGCATTGCTATCTGCCCTTGTAGAAAGTTTCGAGAAGCAGAAAAATGATGATGTTATCAATCTCCTAGCAAATATTTCACCAGTAGCCTGGGGGCATATTCAATTGACGGGACACTACGTCTTTGAAGAAAAAGAAGACATGCTGAACTTAGGAAGTATGATCGAAAGTGTCCACCCAATTACCTCAAACGCTGAGTTAGGTGATATTACTTCTGTGACTTAACTTAGCCATAAAATGAAGAATAAGCTTTTCGGGGAAGTGTGCGCAATACCCTTATAAACGCTCAGGGAGGGTTCGATCTACGATTAAGAACAGAATCGACATTAGCCAGCGTCCAGCAATCGCCGATGAAAAAACGGAAATGGGTCACGTGGAAATCGATACTATCGTCGGTAAAAATCATAAATATCAATTACTCACCATCGTTGATAAGGCCTATAAAGTCGTGACAATAAGAAGAATTAAAAATAAGTCTACAGAGGCGGTTATTGAAGGGTTTAAAGATGTACATCAGTCCACTCCCTATGAATTTAAGACCATCACGGTAGACTATGGAACTGAGTTCGCTGGTCATCAAGAAGTCGCGGAGATAACCAATGCTGGTTTTTACTTTACTAAGCCGTATAGTTCATGGGAGCGTGGTCTGAATGAGCACACCAATGGTCTCATTCGACGATTCCTCCCGAAGGGAACGGACTTCAACGACGTCAGTGTTTAGGGTTTTATTCACCAGCTCCCTTAGCAGCACTTGAATGCTGCATAAGGGGGCTGGTGTTGCGTTTCATGTGGCGGAGGGCCATTTAACAAAGCCATCGAAAATAGTATGAACCATTCCGACTTTGTCGTTTATGGTGTAACTACGCCAAACCATAATTCGAATTGATCAAAGATCGACATTAACTGCTTAAATTTTGCGGGATCTGATACTTTCACTTCACCCGTTTTCATTTCTTCAAGCAAAGTTGATTGCTTAGTGATCATCTTTTCAAATACATCACGGCTTAGCGTCACGGTAAAGGTCGCATCATCAAACTGACGATCTTTGTACGATTTCAAGACCGAGTTATTCAGTGCCATCGAGTACTTTCCATCATCTGTGACGTCGATGTTCACTTTCATATCCATGCCTTTGGCTGCTTCCGGTTTTACTGTCACTCCCAAATATTTCAAGAACTGATCAAATGGCATATTCACTGCAATCGCGGCAGTGCTAGGTGTCGCCACTGGTTTAATTCCCTCACGCAGCTCTTTTGCACCACCCAAGTAGTAGTTACGCCATGGACCCGATTCGGCTTGGTAACCCAATTGTTCCATCGCGTCGGCTTCCAGATAACGTGCATCTTTGTTATCAGGGTTCGTAAAGGTTACGTTATTTAGTAAGGTAACCGCCCAACGGTATTCCCCTTTAGCAATCGCCTGCTTGGCTATTTCGATCACTTTATCTTCACCACCAATGGCTTCGACGTATTTTTTTCCTTCTTCAGTCGGTGTTAGAGGGTTCAAATTTGCAGGGTTACCGTCCCACCATGCACCAAAGTAAAAATCATATGTAGCACGTGCATTGTGCGATACCGTGCCGTAATATCCTCGGTTATACCACTCTTTGTCTAATGACTCAGGCAGCTTTATCGAGGCCGAAATCTCATTCGGTGTGTAGCCTTTATTTGCTAAGCGTAAGGTTTGGTCATGAACAAACTTGTAGCTGTCACGAGTCTTGCTCAGCTGTTCTTTGATTTTGTCTTTGCCCCATGTCGGCCAGTGGTGCGACGCTACCATCACGTCGGCTTTATTTCCGTATGTGATCAAGGCTTCATCCACGTATTCAGCCCACTTGGAAGCATCACGAGTTTTCGCTCCACGTAAGGTCGAAATATTGTGAATGGTGTGGGTCATAACTTCGGCTGCCATCAACGTTTTGTATTTTGGAATGTAGAACATGAATTCTGACGGCGCCTCAGACTCTTGCGCCATCATGAAATCAAACTCCAAGCCATCGATGGTCTCAATATCCCCAGTTTCCGATACAGTCACCGTTTCTTTCAGAATACCCGGTGCTCCTGTCGAGGTAGTTTTGCCTAAACCACCATCCACTTGCCCCTTTTCACTCGCCTGCAACAAGTTACCGTACATGTACGAAGCACGGCGAGACATGGTATTACCTGCCATCAGATTCTCTGCAATTGAATGGTCGAAGAAGCCTTCTGGAGCAATCACTTCCACTTTGCCATCTTTAACGGCATCCTCGGTAGCCACGCCTAAAATGCCGCCAAAGTGGTCAACGTGAGAGTGTGTGAAAATTACTGCGGAAACAGGTTTATCTTCCACATGCTGCTTCAACAAGGTTAACCCAGCTTCGGCTGTTTCTGGTGAAATCAGTGGGTCAATCACGACCCAGCCTTTTTCGCCCCGAATGAAAGTCATCACGGACAAATCAAAGCCGCGCACCTGATACACGCCATCTTTCACTTTAAATAGACCAGTGATGTTATTTAGCTTGGCCATGCGTTGCAGTGATGGGTTAATAGTCGCAATGTCTTTTTCACCATTTAAAAAGTCATATTTGCTGAAATCCCATACCACGTTGCCATCTTTGTCTTTGATGGTTTTTTCTGGCCATTTTGCAATAAACCCTTTGCTTGCGGCATCGAAATCAGCAGTATTGGCGAAATCTAAGTACTGCTTCAGGGTTTCATTTTTTTGAGTTGTATACGAGGAGGCATCTTTAGGCTGATTCGTAATATCATTGGATGCCTGTGCATTCCACGATAAAACAGAAAGTACAGAGAAAGCGATGATACTGTGTTTTTTTTTCATTGTTATGTCCTTTCAATGACGTAGAGCTTCATATCATGTAAACGAATAGACCAAAAGGAGTGATATTGGGCATTGTTGCAACACTAAAACTTTGTGGTCTTTTTATACGGTTAGGCGACTCGGTAGCTATTGAACACCCCGAACAGGCTAACATTTCCTTTGACTGGTTTTCAATCTTTCTGCTGTGTAATGTATTGCCGATTATTTTCTTGTAACGTTGCATCGCCGTTTCTTAGATGTTCCTTTTTCCGTATTGCCGAGGCTCTGCCATCCTCTTTGGATTATGGACTTCATCAGCAAACATGTTGTCTTTCGGCGGAATAACAATCTCAGCCTCCGGGGAAATGCGCCTTTCACCAGCTGCGTTTTCCCCATCCTCCAGATGAAACGCAACGACTCTTGATGGCAAAATTTGACTTTTACATAACAGGAAGGAGTATGGCGCTCTTTAAGGCCCTCCGCCACATGAAACACTTATTGGCTGCTCCAGACACACGATTTGGGGTAGTTACCTCATAGCTACGTAAAGTGTCAACTTTTATATTCAACGTTCATAGTGTAGATACCATCTATCAGAAACGACCACAAACTTAATTTAAGGTTAATTCAGACTGATATCTTGTCTGATTTTTTATAACGCCAAAACATATTTGAATTAGCTTTCTCATAGCTGCACCTAACGCTTGCATTTTTGTCTTACCAGCGGCTAATAGCCGCTTTTTTTGTGCTTTGATATCGGGATTGTATTTGCCAGCGCTAACTGCAGCCAAAAATATTTTTGACCGAATTCGAGATGGGCCAATTTTACTCAATGTGGTTCTACCTTTAAATGAGCCAGACTCATTAAGCCTTGGCGTAAGACCTACAAATGCAGCCGCTTGCTTGTCTGTTGAAAAGCTCTTGGCTGAAAATAAATACACTAGCTCTCTCGACATGACCTTTCCGATACCTACAACACTCATAAGTAAATCATGATTTTTACTCATGAAGGGACAAGCCGAAATGATGACATCAATTTCACGTTCAATGTCCTTAATTTCATCATCTAAAATGTGGACAATTCGTTTAATTGATAACAGAACTCGCTCATGAGAACCACTGATTGTGCAAGCTTCAAGTCGGTTGCTTTCTCTCAAACGATCTTTTTCCAACGCTGACAGCCTACGAACTAACATTTTGATTGATCTTATGTTCTCCGTATCTGGCTTCCACAAAGAAACATGTTCATATTGTGCATCACCGTATCTTGCAAGCATATATGAGTCTGATTTATCAGTTTTATGAATTAACCCTAGCGATTGAGAGAATTTCTTCGCTTTACCTGGATTTGAAATAATGATTTTAAACCTGATGTGTGTAAATATAAAGCAATGGCTTCATGATAAACGCCTGTAGATTCCATCGTAATGACGATTTATTCGGGTGGGCATCTAGCTTGCTTTAACAACCAATCATTGATGATTGCATAATCGATTTTCCGATTTTTAAAACACCTAAATTTTCGACCGCTCTTGGTTTGATTTAGTAATAAACAGAAATCTAAAGAATCTTTGCTCACATCAATTCCAACATTTACTCTCATATCAACGACTCCACTTGTGCATACAGCGTCATTAGTTAACAACTAAGCGCTCGGATATCATCCAGTATTAGAGAAAGTAAAATCAGGGGATAATCTACAGTTCAATGTTAAACATTACGTGGTCAAGCATCCTCACTGATTTTAGAGCATGGAGGATAGCTAATCATCCAAAACTTTAAGATACAAGTAGTCAACTAAAATTGGCCACAATTTTGTAAGTTTCCTAGTACTGTCTTTCCGATTCGTTAGGTGTCAATCCACCGATATATTGATGGGGGTCTTACTTGGCTGTAATATCTAATGATGTAATTTGTAATAGATTGCCTAGCATTAACGACACTCCTATACGGTTTTGTTGCCTAATTAAATTTAGAGATAGAAAGACCTTGTTTCGTATGTTTTTTAGTCAACACGACAAGTTTCAGGCATACCTAGCCCAGTGAGCTTGTTCAACGCTTTTATCATCGCGTAAGTTTCACCCACTTGTGCATTGTAATTTCTTAAACGACCACGAACATAGCAGCTACGCTGCGATTGGGCACGTGATAGGTTTATGCGTATAATCAGGCTTTTCATTCGCTACAATTACGCCCCGATAACCTTTACTGACCATGGCTGCTCGCACTTCTGTCAATACCCATATCAACCTAGACCGCTTAACTTTCTCCTTGAGTACAACAAAACATGGCAACGCATGGTCGCGACTGACTCTACGCTGCGAGATATCGACGACGCAGAAACTCACAGCCGTGACTTTGATGAGTTTCGTCGTTTCATTAACACTCAACGACAACGCTTTTGGCATGTGCACTTTGCAAAGAAAACCCAGCATCCCAAAGCCACGATCAACTATCTTGGGCGTTACCTTAAACGCCCACTGATTGCTGGCGCAAAACTGGCTCATTATCGTGGTGAAGCTAACCAATCATTTCGTTATCTCGACCATCACACAGGGAAATATGAAACGGAGGAGATCAGCCAACTTAAGTTGATTAAACGTCTCATCCAGCACATCCCAGAGAAAAACTTTCGTATGATCCGCTACTTTGTTTTTTTGCCAATCGTGTGGTTGGAGAGAAGCTACCTAAAGCGCGTGACGCTCTGGGTATGGAGAGGTATCCGCCGCCGCCAGCACTTCGATATGGTCAGATAATGAAATCCTTTTTAAGAGTGGAGCCGTTGGAATGCATTCTGTGCGGTTACTGAATGCGATTTGTGGCTTTCCATGCAGGAGCAGGTCGGAGAAACATCGTCAATGAAGCTTTGAGTTGGCGTGGTGAGGGCATCGCATAGGGGAGATCTATCCAAAATGGGAGTTATCAACAACCTAGCTAATAGATAATATCGCTATCATCTATTTAAGTGATGGGATAGTTAATATTCCCGACAAATTAACTATCCCAATCTTCACAAAACTCCGTATTAGAGACTTTGAAATCGCTAAACATCAAGCAGTGAAAGTTGCGAACCGAGTTCGAGTGTAGCGCTTAAGTATCGTCAAACCTGAACTATTATTTACACTTTTCAGGAGAGGGAATCGCTGAGACTTCCGAATCGAGTTCGGAAATTTTGTATTGATACTGCTGAATCATTAAGGCCAGTTGGTTATGCTGACTGGCCATTTCACTTAATTGTTGTTTATAGTCTTCAGCTTGCTTGTAATATTTTTCTTTCAAGCGTTTTTCATTCGCTAAACGCTCTCTCAGGTTTGCGATTTTTTCTTCGTAGAGGTTTTGCTTTCTCGTTTTTGGTGAGCTCTTAATCGCTGTCTCTTTTATCGTTGAGACTATGTCTTTGTAGTAATATGCGGACCCATCACCTAACCCTGCTTCTTCTTCTACGGCTTTGACTGAAATCTTTCTATTTGGATCTATACGTTCGGTTTGCCCACTTAGAATACGCTTGAGCGCATTTTCAAGCTCAACCCTCGTAATTTGGGACTTGCTCATACTGGTCGCTTCCTATGTCGAATTTTTCGAATGGAATTTTAAATCGGTGCAGTACTTTTTCTGCCGCTCTAATCTGCGTTATGAAATGAGAATACATCGAACTTGTTAATGTGCCGATAGCATCCATATCTTTAACTTGTTGAGAGACCCAGGCATGACGTTTTTGCCAACTTTCAACTTGCTCTTGGCCGATGAGTTGGTTTTCACAACTCATGCAGTTTGCAGGTGAACTTATCTTATGCATCTGGCACTCATATCCTGCCATGCAATATGAGTGTAGTGTACCAACGAGATTTAGACGACCAGCTTTAACGTGCTCATTTATCGCATCCCAAGATTTATACTTTTGAGGAAGGGTCAGCCGATTCTTATTGATAGACCCTGCCATATGCCCCATAAGGTTGTTCGACTCCTTTCCTTCGTACCATTCATGGATTTTTTGTGTTGTAGACTCTTGAATAACATCGTTCAAGAAAGACTGTAATTCTGTGTCTATTTGTAGGGCTTTAATTTTACTTGCGAGCCCGCCTTCGCCATACCATTCTGTTGTAGGTAAGTCTAAATGTTTAAACTGCTGTTTAATTGCGATATCGCTGCAAAGATTGTGGCGTTTTGAAAATACAGCAAAAGTGCGACGAAGTTGATGGGTCGTTAATGGCCATACACAACCTTCAGCAATCCTTTCGTCAGCATGATTCGGTTCTCTATTTGGATTTATAACTTCAAATTCTATCAAGTCTTGAGCTGTAATAATTGCGCCAGCATCCTTACATAACCTGTTGAAATGTGTACGCATACTTCCGTCTTGACGAATAATTGGTTTTTGAGATTTTCTACCTTGCCCTAACCACAAACAACTTGAATCATAGTTGCTCATGGGGTCATCGTCTTCTAATAACTGAATTCTCATACATCTAGAAATGGCTTCTGCAAGTTCGATTGCTTTTCGTGCTAAAGGAGTTGTTACCCACTCGGCACGCTTCCCTGAACCTTGACTAAACTTATGCTGCTCAGACTGAAGAACAGTATAAGTACGCCCATATACTTCTTTTTCTTTATAACTGTTTGAATGAAGGCAGAATAACTCTGAGCGACGCATCCCCGTTAGTGCACCGCATACAATGTAGCAAGCCGTTTGTAACTCTATTACTTTCCCTTGAACTTTTACTGCGTGTCTTGGTAACAACATAGCTAGTTTAGAGTGCTCTAGGTGAGCTTGAAAAATACTACTATAACTAAAAGGTTGATGTTTATTGACCTCTACTCGATAGTCTGGAGAGGTTTCGTCTATCCAGTGCCAAGTGCCGACTTTAATTTTATCATCAACCCTTCTCTTACCTTCTTCGTAGTTTTGTCTCATATCATGTAGCAACTCGTGTAATGCTTCTTTGTGCGGATAGTACTTTTCGACTAACTCAAAGCAATGACTATATATCTTTTCCATTAGGCGAGTGGGAATTGCGTAGAACTGATTCTTACTGTCTTGTCTAGTTTTTCCAGTGGTCTCTTTAGAAAAAATAGTTTGTGTGTACCCATCTGGAAGAACTAGGTTGATGGGTAAATATCTTGCTATTTTTCCGGCATGCATAATTGCATTAAATAAGCCTTCTACTTGAGCGACACTGTAATTCTGGCTTCGAACGAATATGCAAAACTGGCTAAAAACCAAATTAGAAGTAAGGCTCCCTATAGAAGTATAACCTTCGCTATCTAGAAACTTATATACAATGCATAGCTTTGAATAACGAGCAATGAGAGTTGATGGCTTTATTACAGCCCCTTTTCTATGGTGACCTGCGACGTACAACCATGAGAAACAAATTAGCTTCATCTCTCTAGCTAAACTGTCATCTTCGATTTTGGAAAATACGATAGTTTTTTTATAGGTGACTCTTGCGTCAAGATAAGCTTGAAAATTCCATTCCTCATCTCCCATGTAACTTTTTGCAGAGCCATCATAATTTTTGGTGACAACAACGCTTTCTAGCTCTCGGTATTTTTTGTCTACATAAAGCTGAATTATTCTTTTGTACTCAGAAATGTTTTCTTGCAGGATATTTTTTGGTAGCTCAAAAAGAGGTGTCATGATGTATTCTCCTAAAAGTCGATATTGATGCCGTCTGGCCAAAGAGGATGACGGCCTTCGTTTTCAAGCTTTTTTTCTGCGAGCCTTTTGACCCTAGGATGAATTGTGAAGATTATGCGATTAATTGATGCGAGGAGGTCGGAGTAATTGTTGGAAAAATGCTGTTCGTCTAAATGATAAACCTTTGAGTCCTTGATTGATTCTCGATAACTTAAAAGGCACCAAATGTCTTCGACATTCTCTATTATCACTTGGTTTTCACAGTTGAAGCAGTTGTGAATGTCCGAGCACGCTAGGTGATCAACAACAAAGTCCTTTGGATTAAAGTGATTTCTTCTCCGATATTTATCGACATGTGCAGAGAACGCATTCTTACACCCAGTGCCAAGTACGGTTTTTTGACCATTAGACTCAGAGTATTTGTTTAAAAACTCTTCATACGGGAGAACCTCAATACCTAGTTCTTTCTTTGCATGTTCTTTTGCTTGATTAATATCAGAGCACTTTGCTACTCCTTCTATTGTGTATGTCGCTGCCAGAAGCTGTTTTTCATTTTCTACAGTATTGCCCGATGAATAGTGTTTATTAAATGTGCGAGGAGTGTTTCCCAATAAAAGAGATGTCTCTACTGCGTTGCCAGTCTTTGCTAAATATCGATAGCTACCACTAGCTCGGAATCTCGATGCTGTTGGTCTTAGAGGTTTATTGTCATAGGTCATCAGAGAAAATGTTTGCTGCAGCCAATTTGAGAATGTTTGAATATGACCTTGTTGCAATGGTGCTGCTTTTCCTGCTTTGCATTGATATAGCAAGTGGGAATCGGTTGATATAGACGTGCTAAGTTTAAGAAGTTGCTCAAAAAAACGTAGAGCTATCTTGGGGACGTGGTAAGTGCCATTGTCACCAATTGAAACTGATACAAACTTATTTGCTCTAGGTTTCAATACACTTTGCTCAAACCAAGCTCCGCCTTCATAAATTTTTTCTTTTGGCTTGGTCATGTTTAGTAGCACGGTTGTGTTTCCCCATGTGTAATACGCTAGTAAGAAATAAGCTGCGCTAAAACATTTTGTTATTGGAGAGGTAATATCATGGGTAAACCCTTGGTATATAAAGGTTCCAATACGTTTATTGGTTGTAGCTTGAAGGAATTTTTCGGGTTCATCTAAGATTTGTTTTGATAGCTGATTAAAAAAACGATAAATGACTTTTATAAGAACATTTAACTCTTGATCGGAATAACTTTCTGTTGGGTTTATTTCAGAACGAAATAAGGTATAAGGCGAGAACCAAGTTGAGCTTGGGTTCCCCAGTCTTTCTAAACATTTTTTTACACATGAAATCTGCTTTCTAGCGGAGTTCACATTCATTTTTTCAATTCTAACTTGTTCTATTAAATGCCTTTCTAAAGACTCAACTGCTTCCTGGCTCTCAGGTCGAAGGTTCTTTGAATCACAATAACGAACAAAGAGAGCAAAGTCTCGAAGGTAGCTTTGTTTGGTAAGATCTGAATATTCATTGGTATCATTAAAAAATCGATACCAACGTAAAACATCATCATCACGATTTGCTGGCCTTGCTGATTCAAAGCTCCTTTTAAAGGCTACACCATGATAAAAAAATCGAGTGAAATCGTATGTAAAATACTGATCAATACCGGTGCGCATTCTTATGGTCAAAATAGGGGGAGAATAGCTCATTTAAGTGACTCCTCTAGAATCTGGTCAAGGAGAACCATCGCTGATTGATTAGCTTTCTCTTTGCGAAGGTATTTAAGGTATTTCCATGTTGTTTTGTCATCCTTGTGACCCATCCAAGCCATTACTAGCGCAAGCGCATCACCAACAGCTAGATGCTCTAAAAGAGCATCTAACCGGTAGGTTCCATAAGTTGCTCTCAAGTCATGTGTTCTATGATCGAATGATGTTTGAAACCTGTTCTTAATCTCTTCTCGTAGACGGCGAAAATACTGTTGAATATTATTGCTACATAGAGGCATTCCACGATTATTGAGTAAAAGAGTAGAGTGCTCTTGGTTGGTCTTTTTTGCTCGATTGAATCGACGTTCTGAGACGCTGTAATAGTACATCCTTTGCATCAGTGAAAATGGAACTTCGACCTTTCTGGTTTTCTTGAATTTTGTGTGCACCCCATTGGAGGGGCCGATTTCTACTTCGAATCTCTTTGAGTTGGGGGCTGGTTTTTCTACGGAAGCAATAGAGAACGTGCATGCCTCTTCGACTCTTAACCCTGATTGAATCTGTAATAGTTGATGAATAATGAATTCTTCAGAATAGTTTGTTAAGCAGGTTGCAAATTGAGCAAGTTCTTCTTTTGATAAAGGATTAAGTCTTTGGTTTTCGTTTTTGGCTGGTTTTCTAATTCTTAGATCTGTGGATCGAACAACAAATTTAGGGTTGTTGTGGCTCATCATCCCTGTGTTTGCGATATGAACTAACTGGTAGTTAAACGGTTTATTATCTTCCGTAAAAGTTATAAAACGTTCGTGAGCCGCCCATTCATAAAACTTAATAAGTTGCAGCATATAGAGGGATGCAGTTGAGTATGCGATCTCTCCCTTTTTAGCTGCGTTGAGTAAGTTATCGTTTCTAAATCTGTAAGTAGGCTTTAGGTAATCTGTAGGAGGAAAAGCATTCCAGGCACATCCAGTATCTTCAAGAAATTGCCAGTACCTTTTCATTGCTCTAACGCAGCAAGAAATGTCAGATGCGCTTCTGATATTTTGAAGATAATTTAACCAGAGATTTACGGGAAGAATATACTCATTTTCGTTTGAGTAGAAAGTTGGAAAGCCTTTTAGTAAGAAAGACTTTGAGATTTTTGACGCAGGAAATATGCGAGGAACATTGAAATCTTTCGAGTGGATAACCGTAACCATACTAGCCTCGCAGAGTGTTGAACTCTATTGAGGCTAGTATGTTTTCCAGACTTTACAAATCTAAAGGGTAGATTTTCCAGACTACGATCTACATGGTAACAAACTCTTCGCTGCCCGTTGGGTGGATAGCCACAACAGAGTCGAAATCTGCTTTGGTTGCGCCCATCTTCATTGCAACGCCGAAGCCTTGAATCATTTCATCAACAGTGAAACCGATGCCGTGTAGGCCGACGACTGTCTCTTCTTCGCCTGCACATACTAGCTTCATCTTACAAGGTTGACGGTGTTGAGTGACTGCTGTGTACATTGCAGTAAAACCAGACGTGTAGACCTTGATGTTGTCTTTGCCGTATTGCTCTTCAGCTTCTTGAGTCGTTAGACCAATTGTGCCGATAGGTGGGTGGCTGAATACAACAGTAGGAACGAGCGCGTAGTCCATCTTCGCGTTTGTTTGGCCGTTGAATAGGCGCTCAGAAAGCTGACGACCTGCTTTAACAGCAACAGGTGTTAGCTCGATGCCGCCTTCCATGATGTCGCCAACACAGTAAATGCCAGGAACGTTTGTTGCTTGGAATTCGTCTACTTTGATGTAGCCACGGTCGTTTGTTGCAACGCCAGTTGATGCTAGGTTGATAGCGTCAGTTGCTGGGTGACGGCCGATAGCCCAAATTAGGTGATCAACGTTTTGAGTGTTGCCATTCTCAAGGTGCAGAGTCAGCGTACCGTCTGCTTCTTTCACGACTTCTTTAGGAACAGAGTGCGTGTGAAGTGTTGGGCCTTCCGCTTCCATTACTTCAACCAATGTCTCAACGATCATTGGGTCGAAGCTACGTAGTGGTGACTCTTTACGACAGAACAGGTGTGTTTCTGTGCCAAGTGCACTTAGTACGCCTGCGATTTCTACTGCGATGTAGCCCGCGCCGATAACAGCAACACGTTTAGGTTGCTCCATCAGGTCGAAGAAACCGTTTGAGTCGATACCGTGCTCTGCGCCAGGGATGTTTGGAATGGTTGGACGACCACCTACCGCGATCAGGATGTGATCTGCAGTGTAGTGTTCACCGTTAACTTCAACGGTCTTCTCATCGACAAACTTAGCAAAGCCTTTGATTACGTTTATTTTGTTGTTACCAAGAACGCGATCGTAAGACTGGTGAATACGACCAATGTACGCTTGACGGTTTTCAACCAGTTTGCCCCAGTTGAAGCCTTTTACGTCAACGTCGAAGCCGTAGTCTTTTGAGTATAGGTTGATCGCTTCAGCAACTTGAGCACCGTGCCACATAACTTTTTTAGGAACACAACCAACGTTTACACAAGTACCACCAAGGTCTTGAGCTTCGATAAGTGCAACTTTTGCACCGTGCATTGCTGCGCGGTTAGCTGATGCGATGCCGCCTGAACCGCCGCCGATACAGATGTAATCAAAATGAGTCGCCATTACTTTCTCCATTTATTGAGGGTTGTGGGCACAGTGAGCGCACTGGATACCTACGTCCTATAGATTCTTAAATTATCTAATTATTATATTGAGGGCAGATCGGTTGAACTCAATCTCCCTGTTTAAAATTTATTCGTATACGTCACAATCTGTTGAAGATTCTGCAAACTATGACGTTAAGTTCGAGGTTACTCGGGTACGATCCACTCTACTTTGAAGTGACCGGTTGCCGGCGCAATTGCTTCCTTCAAGAATGGAAGAATTTCGTTCATTTGGCTTTCTAGTTTCCAAGGCGGGTTGATAACAATCATGCCTGATGCTGTCATGCCACGCTCGTTGGTGTCTGGTGATACGCCAAGTTCGATTTGTAGAATCTTGTTAATGCCTAGGCCTTCAAGTCCTTCGATCATGTCTTCGATATCACAGCGGTTTACCACTGGGTACCAAATTGCGTAGATACCGGTTGCCCAGCGCTTATGGCTTTGAGCAATCGCAGTCACCACATCGCGGTACTCTTTTGCCAGCTCATAAGGTGGGTCGATAAGCACTAAACCACGACGCTCTTTTGGTGGCAGACTGCCCTTTAAGCGTTGGAAGCCATCTTCTTTGTAGATAGACACCTGACGATCGCGGTGGAACTCTTGCTCAAGCAGCGGGTGGTCTGCAGGGTGAAGCTCAGTCAGTACCATGCGGTCTTGGTCGCGCAGGTGTGAACGTGCAACACGTGGTGAGCCCGGGTAGAAACGCAGTTTTTCGCCATTGTTGAGTGCTGAGATAGACTCAAGGTAGCTTTGAATATCTTCAGGAAGTTCTGTTTGTGCCCAAACGCGTGCAATACCTTGTTTGTATTCGCCCGTTTTTTCAGACCATTCATGCGTTAAGTCGTAACGACCTACACCAGAGTGAGTGTCATGATAAACAAAAGGCTTATCCTTCTGTTTCAAAGAATTAAGAATAAGGCTCTGTACGATATGCTTTACTACGTCGGCATGGTTACCCGCGTGGAAGCTGTGGCGATAACTTAACAAATTAAACTCTCGTAACACTCTCGAATTAGAGTGTGGTTAGTGTAGGTGGGGTTAATCAGACTATTATAACCCTCAATGGACCATAAATTCTCGATCAATTCAGGAACAGTCGTTCGCAATATGCAGTTAGTTATTGGTTCTGCTATTGAAATTTGCCTTCATGGGCACTATTTAATAACTATTCGCAGGTGATTTTTTAGGGCGCCCCTTAGCCTGATGACTGTAAGACGACCTCATTACAAAAAAGACGAAAGTCTCTAAAGCCAAAGGAATGTTTATATGTCTAATCCGCTATTAACCTTCACGGACTTACCTCCGTTTTCACAGATCAAACCTGAGCACGTTAAGCCGGCGGTTGAGCAAGTGATTGAAGAGTGTCGCAACAAGATAGAACAAGTACTTGAAGGTAATACTTCACCAAGCTGGGACAACCTTGTTGCTCCGATTGAAGAAGTGGATGATCGTTTAGGCCGTATTTGGTCACCAGTAAGCCATATGAATTCTGTGATGAACAGCGATGAGCTGCGTGACGCTTATGAGAGCTGCCTGCCTGTGCTTTCTGAGTACGGCACGTGGGTTGGTCAACACAAAGGTTTGTTCGAAGCTTACAAAGCGATCAAGGCGAGTGAAGCATTCTCGGCATTAGACCAAGCTCAACAGAAAACCATTACTGACGCACTGCGTGATTTCGAGTTGTCGGGTATTGGCTTACCTGCAGACGAGCAGCATCGTTACGGCGAGATCAGTAAGCGCCAGTCTGAGCTAGGTTCTCAATTCTCAAACAACGTGCTTGATGCAACCATGGGTTGGAGCAAGCAGGTAACAGACGTGGCTGAACTGGCCGGTATGCCTGAGTCGGCATTGGCAGCAGCACAAGCCGCGGCGGAAGCTAAAGAGCAGGAAGGTTACCTACTGACTCTAGATATCCCTTCATACTTACCAGTGATGACGTACTGTGATAACCAAGCGCTACGTAAAGAGCTGTACGAAGCTTACGTAACTCGCGCTTCAGATCGCGGTCCAAATGCAGGTAAGTGGGACAACACTGAGATCATCACTGAACAACTTAAGCTGCGTCACGAGATCGCTCGCATGCTGGGTTTCAGCACCTACAGCGAGAAATCATTGTCGACCAAGATGGCAGAAACGCCAGACCAAGTACTTGGTTTCCTTAACGACTTAGCAGTAAAAGCTAAACCACAAGGTGAGCGCGAAGTAGAAGAGCTACGTCAGTTTGCTGAGAAAGAGTTTGGTGTTTCTGAGCTAAATCTGTGGGACATCGCTTACTACAGCGAAAAACAAAAACAGAACTTGTTCGAGATCTCTGATGAAGAGCTTCGTCCATACTTCCCTGAGTCGAATGCAGTTTCTGGTTTGTTCGAAGTACTCAACCGTGTGTTTGGTATGTCGGTGACTGAGCGTGAAGGCGTGGATACATGGCACGATTCAGTGCGCTTCTTTGATATCTTTGATGCTACAGGTGCACTGCGCGGTAGCTTCTACCTAGATTTATACGCACGTGAACATAAACGTGGTGGTGCTTGGATGGATGACTGTCGTGGTCGTCGTATTACTCAATCTGGCGAGCTACAAACACCTGTTGCTTACCTAACGTGTAACTTCAACAAGCCTGTTGGTGATAAACCAGCACTGTTTACTCACGACGAAGTGGTTACGTTATTCCACGAATTTGGTCACGGCATCCACCACATGCTAACGCAAGTTGAAGCGGGCGCTGTGGCTGGTATCAACGGTGTGCCTTGGGATGCCGTTGAGCTACCAAGTCAGTTCCTAGAAAACTGGTGTTGGGAAGAAGAGGCGCTGTCGTTTATCTCTGGTCACTTCGAAACGGGTGAAGCGCTACCTAAAGAGATGCTAGAGAAGATGCTAGCGGCGAAGAACTTCCAGTCTGCAATGTTTATCCTACGCCAGCTAGAGCTTGGCCTGTTCGATTTCACGCTACACACTGAATACGATCCAGAAGTTGGTGCTCGCGTACTAGAAACGCTAGCTGACGTGAAGTCTAAGGTGTCAGTACTGCCAAGTCTTGATTGGAACCGCTTCTCACATAGCTTTGGCCACATCTTTGCTGGTGGCTACAGCGCAGGTTACTACAGCTACCTATGGGCAGAAGTGCTATCGGCAGATGCGTTCTCAGCATTTGAAGAAGAGGGTATCTTCAACACTGAAACCGGCAATCGCTTCCTGAACAACATCCTTGAGATGGGTGGCAGTGAAGAGCCGATGGAGCTGTTCAAACGCTTCCGTGGTCGTGAGCCTCAAATCGATGCGATGCTTCGTCATGCTGGCATTCAAGCTTAGGTTAGTGATTCCCTTATATTGTTAGCTGCATAGCTTATATTAGGTAACAGAGCTTAGATTCGTGGCTACATAAGTTAGATAAATTAAAGGCTGAACATTGTGTTCAGCCTTTTCTTTTTGGGTTACCCAAACATAATCTAGTGCGTGTATAGATTATGGATTCACGTTGCGATTGATTGGGTTTTGCAGCGAGATAAGGGTCTCAGTCGATTGAACCTCGTCGATCGCCTGCAATTTATCAATCAGCACGAACTGCAATTCTTCTATCGATTTACACATCAGCTTAACGAAAATGTTGTAGGCGCCGGTGGTGTAATAAGCCTCAACCACTTCGTCCAATGCGTTTAGTTTAGCAATGGCTGAATGGTAATCGCGGGCTGCATTGAGGTTGATACCAATAAAACAACACACGTCGTAACCCAGTTTTTTTGTGTTTACCACAACCTCGGTTCGCTCAATAATGTCGGCCGATCTCATCTTTTCGATACGAACGTGAATCGTCGCGGGGCTGACATCGAATTTCTTTGCCATTTCAGCATAAGGCGTGCGCGCATCTTCCATCAAAGTTTTGAGAATGGCACGGTCTAGGTCATCCAGACGAGCAGTAGTTGTGGACATGCGTAACCCCTTATATCGAATGAAAATAGCCTGGCTAGAGTACATATCATAGCCAAGGGTGATAATATTAGCAGCAACGATGATGTTAAGGTGAATTCAGTGCGATTTTGGTTGTTATTTCTTGTGGTGTGTTGGAGTACTTTTGCTTCCGCGCAGACAAAAGATGTCTTGGTGATCCACTCTTACCATCAAGGTTTTTTCTGGACAGATGATTTCCACAAAGGGCTAGCGGCAGAACTTGATCGAGATGGTCTCTCTTATCGTGTCGTTTACCTCGATAGCAAGCGCTCTCAAAATCCGGAATATCTTGAGCGTGTTTATCAGCTTTATCACACCAAACTACTGCATGAAGAGTTTGCTGCCGTTGTCGTCAGTGACAATAACGCGCTCAACTTAATGAAGCGCCTCGCGCCCGATCTCAAAGGAACGCCTGTTATCTTTGGCGGCATCAACAACTTCTCTCCTGAAATGATTGAAGGCTTGAACGCAACAGGCATTAGTGAAGATATTGATTTGGCGGGTAATATTGAGCTGATCAAGCGTCTTCAATCGACAGTCAAAAAAATCTATATTGTCACCGATCACTCAGTGACGGGCGAAGCCATTCGTGCCCAAATCGATCTGTTTGTTAGAAAACACCCAGATTTTTCCGATCTCGTTGAACACTATGTTCCTGATTCTTATCAAGAGCTCGTGACATTTTCTCAACGTGCCGATCTCGGAAAAAGCTTGCTGTTTTGGGCGTATTACCGCGATGCAGATGGTCGAGTCAGCAGCGATGAAGATTGGCGCGATCTCAATACACAGACTCAAATGCCACTGTATATGGTGCATGACTTGGGGCTTGGGTTCGGCGCTATCGGAGGCGTGATTCAGAGCGGTGAGACTCAAGGTCGAGATACTGGGCGTGTCCTATTGAACGTGTTGGCTAACCCAACAAAGCCACTTCCCCCAGTGGTAGCTGGAGCTCCAGAAATAAAGATCGACTATCAACAGATCTCTCGTTGGGACCTAGGCGCAGAGAATGAAGCCTCGGTGACTTTCCTAAATAAGCCTAAGTCATTCCTCGCGCGCTATCGCGATGAGATTCGTACGATTGGTTTGCTATTTTTAGCCATGGCGTGCGTGATTGCCACCTTGGTGTATTACCTCAACCGACTGAAGAAAAGTGAGCGGGCAAGCCGAAAAAGCCAAATGTTGCTTGAGTCGATATTCGATCAAAGTCTGCAATTTATGGGCATTATCGACAAAAATGGGGTGCTGTTGTCGAGTAATAGCAAGCTGCATGAGCTTCTTTACAACCAAGGCTACAAGCTTGGTACCCCGCTTCAAAATCATCAGCATTGGGAAGAGTCTGCACGTGAAATCTTGAAGGAGTATTTTACGAGTAAAGAAACGCCGCCTGCGTTGCGCTTTGAAGCTGAGGTGTGGTGTCGTGATCGCGGTGTGATGGTACTGGAGATTTCACTGAAATCGATGCCGGGCAATGAAGAGGATGACACCCAGTTCTTATTTGAAGCGCGTGATGTGACTTCTCGTAAACTTGCTGAAAATAAACTGTTCCAACGTGAAGCGAACCTCAAGCTGTATTACGACAAGCAACCCGTGATGATGATTACGCTGGATGGCAACAACCGTATTCAGCAAGTAAATCAGTTCGCTGAAGAGGTGTTAGGTTATCCGTTGGAGCAATTACTAGGCCATCGTCCAAGAGAGTTCTACGTCGATGAAAATGCGATGATCCCGCGTCATATCTTATTGCAACCACAGCACAAGGTTCGTGGCGTTTGGCGTCGTGATATTGAATATCGTCATGCGGATGGCAGCACAATCTGGATTCGTGAAAACATTCGTCCATTGGTTGAGTCTGATCAGTTGCTGATAGTCGGCGAAGACATCACCGAGACTCATGAGCTTTCAGAAAAGCTAGAGTATCAGGCTCGCTATGACTTGCTGACCGATACCTTCAACCGTAATCATTTCGAACAAGAACTGCAAAAGGCGCTCAAAGAAGTCGAGAGCCACATGCGAACTCACGCGATGTTGTTCTTGGATTTAGACCAACTTAAGGTCTTAAACGATACCGCAGGCCATGAAGCGGGTGATGCGGCGATCCTGTTTAGCGCCAAACTATTGGAAGAGGTACTGCCGTACAACACGGTATTGGCTCGAATGGGTGGTGATGAGTTCGCGGTTTTACTGAAAGATTGCACCGAGAGAGATGCGATCAATGTGTGTCGCAGTATCATCTCGATGATGAGCGAGAATCCGTTCCTGTGGGGTGATATTCGCCTTAACCTGACCAGCTCTATCGGTATCCGATTGATTGATCATACTGCGGCTTCACCACAAATGGTGCACGCTCAGGCCGATGCCGCTTGTCATGCAGCAAAAGAAGAAGGGCGCAATCGCTATAACCTTTACCATCAAGATGATGAAGATATCCGTCGTCGTCACCTTGAAATGGAGTGCGTTAACCTTGTCCATGAGGCCTTGGCCAATGACCGTTTAGAGTTGTTTGCACAACGTATCCTTGGTTTAGACAAAGACAGTCAGAAAATGCACTTCGAGATCTTGGTGAGAATCAAAAACATCAAGGGTGAGTACATCTCTCCTGGGATCTTCATGCCCGCCTCAGAGCGTTATAACATTGCGCACTTGATTGACCGTCGAGTCGTGAGCCAAACACTGGCTTGGTTAGAACATCGACCTGAGGTGATAGATGAACTTGGAATGTGCTCTATCAATCTGTCCGGTCATTCGATGGGTAACCGAGAGTTCGTTGAATTCTTGATTGAAAGCTTGGCGAATTCGTCCGTGCCTTGTCATAAAATTTGTCTAGAAATCACCGAAACGGCAGCGATGAGCAACATGAAACAAGCAATCAAGTTCTTCACTAGAATTAAAGAGCTTGGCTGCATGATTGCGCTTGATGACTTCGGCTCAGGCTTATCATCATTTGGCTACCTGAAGAAATTGCCGGTCGATATCGTGAAGATTGATGGTCTGTTTGTGCGCGATATCGATGTCAACGAAATGGATCATGTGATGGTTCGTTCTATCAATGACTTGGCCAAGCAGATGGGTAAACACACGGTGGCAGAGTTTGTTGAAAACACTCAGATCATCGACAAGCTGATCGAGCTCGGCGTTAACTATGCGCAGGGCTACATTATTGGTCGACCTAAGCCACTCGCAGAGCTCGTTGAAGAGTTACAGCAAGAACGAGCACTAGAGCACTTAGATTAAGTGAACCAAGCGACACGATGACTATTCTTTAGCTTTAGTATTAGCTTTAACACTTACAGCGCTAACAGCTTGCTGCGTTAATACTTTCAGAGCTAATGGCTTTCAGAGTTAATAGCTTGCAGAGTTAATAGTTTGCACCGCTAATATGTATTGTTGAGGCAATCAGGTAAACTGGTTGCCTCTTTTGTTTTGAATACTACTGTCTGTTGGAGACGACCTTGCAACTACAACTGATTTGCGAAGATGCCACCCAAATCGATCATCTAAATGACTTAGCGACCCGTTGGAATTTATCTCATGATGAAAACAGCGATTTCGCTTTGGTACTGACTAGCGAGCGACTTGAGTTACGTAAAGTCGATGAACCGAAGCTTGGCGCTATCTTTGTTGATTTAGTGGGAGGCGCGGTCGGTCACAGACGTAAGTTTGGTGGTGGTAAAGGTCAGGCAATTGCTAAGGCAGCAGGTCTAAACAAAGGCGCAACACCAACTATCTTAGATGGCACCGCTGGTTTAGGACGTGATGCGTTTGTGCTGGCTTCGTTGGGCTGTAAAGTACAGATGGTAGAGCGACATCCAGTTGTCGCTGCATTATTGGATGACGGCCTGCAGAGAGCGCAAAAAGACCCAGATATCGGCGGTTGGGTGAGTGAACGCATGAAGTTGATTCATGCTTCTAGCCATGATGCCCTAGACAAGCTTAGTAACGATCCTGACTTCGAACAGCCAGATGTAGTGTATCTCGACCCTATGTACCCGCACCCTGAGAACAAAAAGAAATCGGCTTTGGTTAAGAAAGAGATGCGTGTATTCCAATCTTTGGTTGGTGCAGATCTGGATGCCGATGGCTTGTTTGAGCCTGCGATGAAGCTGGCATCAAAGCGCGTTGTGGTCAAAAGGCCGGATTACGCAGCATGGTTAGACGAGCAAAAACCAAGCATGGCAATCGAAACTAAAAAGAACCGTTTTGATGTCTATGTGAAAGCATCAATGACTTAGAGACACGCTAAGAAAGTTTCCCGTCATAAATACGATAAATTGCCATTTAACACTTGCGATAGTCGCGTTACGGATGTATATCTAACTAAGAATCATTATTATTCTTAGCTGGAGTTGTAGCATGGCTAAACGCTTTTGTAAGTTAAACCGTCGAGATATCACCGAACACTTGGGAGAAATCCACAGTTTGGTGACTGAACCAAAGTTCGTGTGCCGCTCTTGTGCGCGCTCATCGTCGGATCAAGCGAATCTATGCAAACCGACAGCCATCCCACCGATTGATTGCCAGAATAAACCCGCGGAAGAAAAAGTCGCGTGTGGTCTACTTGCTGAAACATTGCCAACGCCAGAAGTTTCTCTTATCGAGGTAATGGACAGCGTTGAGCCAACGGTACAAATCTTTGACCCTGCTGCCGCAGAAAAAGCGGATAAAGTCGCGTTGAAAAAAGCCAAGCTGAAAAAACTGATGGCGAAGGCGAGCGGCGATGAGAAAGCTGAACTCAAACAAGCGAAGAAAGCGGCGAAGAAACAAGAGAAGTACAACAAAAAGCTAGCGAAGATGATTAAGAAGCAGCAAAAGCTTTTTAAGAAAAGCCAAAAACTGGAAAGTGACCTTGAACGTATCAACCTACAACTTGATGACGTTGCTTTCACTGAAACCAAGACTCAGGTCGTGAGCCACAATCACATCCACTGAAGTTAATTCGAAGAGCTTATTGCTACACAGATGATTTAAAAAGAGCGACCTACGGTCGCTCTTTTGCTTTCTGGGTATTATTTAAAATAAGAATCTTGCTAGTCAAACAAAGCTTATTCGCTAAATACAGATTGTTAGTTCAACGCGCTAGGCGTTGACAGCATCTCTCGCAACACGCTTCTTAACCCAAGTTTCATTAACCCATAAAGACAGCAAGATAACCCCACCACCGATGGAAAGTCGTACCAAGTCGACATCTCTATTCCAAATAAGGATATTCACAACAAGGCCTGCTGGGACTAACACATTGTTCATCACGGCAAGTGCGCCAGCATTGACCATGCACGCGCCTTTGTTCCACATAAAGTAACCCAGTCCTGAAGCAATTAAGCCGAGGTAGAGCAGGATTCCCCATTGAAGGGTAGTCGTAGGCAGTTTTTCAGGATTGCCCAGTAGCATGAAAGCAACCGAAGCCACACACAGAGCGCCTAAATAGAAATAACCAAACACCGTGTGTTGAGGTAATTCAGTCGCTTCTTTCTCCATCACCACCTTGTAGCCAACCTGACCGATAGCAAAGCATAGGTTCGCGCCTTGCACGACAAGGAAGCCGACTAAAAAGTTTTCGTTGATGCCTGCGAATTTAATGAACACCGCGCCTAATACCGCAATCGCGGCGGTCACTAGGTACCAAGGTGAGAATTGCCCTTTGAGAAAGTCATAAATAAGCGTGACATAAATTGGGGTGAAAACAGTAAACAGAAGGACTTCAGGCACCGACAGCAGCAAGAACGACTGATAATAGAAGCAATACATCAGCCCAAGCTGAATACCACCAATAGCCATCAATTTAGCGATCAGCTTACGTGAGACACCACGAAACTTAAGGAAAGGAAGGAATACGAGACCCGCAAGGGCAACACGCATCAAAACAGAGAACCAAGCATCAACCTGACCAGCAAGGTAAACACCGATCAGGCTAAAGGAGAAGGCCCATAGGAGGGTAACACCAGCTAAATAGCTCATAGTAAAACTTCGTTAATAAGATATGAGCTGTATGTTACCTAACCTTAAATCATTAGTCTTCTGAATCTCTTAGAGGCACGACCAGCATATCAACCGGAGAGGCGTTGATCAGTTGTCGTGTTGATGAAAGTAGCTTGCTCCAGAAATCTTGATGGTGACCACAAACCACTAAATCAACATTGAACTCATTGATGGTGTCACACAGCTCATGGCTCAGGTCGCCACTGCCCACTAAGGTGTGGGTGATAGGGTATTGAGCATGTTCAGCAAAATTTTGTAGCTGAACTCGAGATGCTTCCATCGCGTTATGCTGAGTTTCTGCCATGTTGATGTCGATAAGGCCGGTATACAGCTCGGCATAGTTAATATCAATATGGATAAAAGAGACTTTTGCCTCCAATGGCTTAGCCAGTGCTACCGCTTTATCGACAATCAATTTACTGTCATCAGATAAATCGACCGCAACCAAAATATGTTTGTAACTCATATTGCTACCTCCCTATTCATTGTCTAATTAAAGATTAGCACTATGCGATGGCTTTTTTTGCTGAAGTGATCTCATATCCATCGTCTTGCGTACTGGTTCTGTAAATTGTTGGTTAAGTAATGGTCAGCGAGATATTAATTAAATAGTGATATAGTAGAGAAAACTAAGGTGTAATCAGGAGACTTAAATGCTGTCTAAAACAATGGTTGATCAACTCAACGATCAAATTAATCTAGAATTTTTCTCATCCAACCTATACTTACAAATGAGTGCTTGGTGTGAAGACAAAGGATTTGAAGGTGCAGCAGAGTTTCTGCGTGTTCATGCAGTAGAAGAAATGGAACACATGCAGCGTCTTTTCACTTACGTTAGTGAAACAGGTGCAATGCCAATTCTAGGTGCGATTGAAGCGCCAAAACATGAATTCGACAGCCTTGGTGCCGTGTTCCGTGAAACATACGAACATGAGCAAATGATCACTGAAAAAATCAACAAACTGGCTCACGTTGCTTTCACATCACAAGATTACTCAACCTTTAACTTCCTGCAATGGTACGTTGCAGAGCAACACGAAGAAGAGAAGTTGTTTAAAGGTGTATTGGATAAGCTAGAGCTCGTTGGTGAAGACGGTAAAGCACTGTTCTTTATTGATAAAGACCTAGCGCAATTGGCAAAAGATGGTTCATCTTCAATTATGGAAGCTCCTGCAGTTTAGGCTGTAAGAAAAAGACACTGATTATCTTTTTCTTTTGAGTCTTCCCTTGAAGATGTAGGGAGGAAAGGATGATCAGCGGCGACACTATTCTATTTGCACTAATGGTTGTGACATGTTTGAACTGGGCGCGTTATTTTACCGCGCTAAGAACACTCATTTATATTATGCGAGAAGCACATCCTCTACTTTATCAACAAGTAGACGGAGGCGGATTCTTCACAACTCATGGCAATATGACCAAGCAGGTTCGCCTGTTTAGTTACATCAAAAGCAAAGAGTATCACCATCATCACGACGAAGTTTTTACGTCGAAGTGCGATCGTGTGAGACAGTTATTTATACTCTCTTCCGCTCTGTTGGGTGTGACGTTGCTGTCTTCATTCATCGTTTAAATTCCAGATGAATTGAGTGATTAACTGGATCTCAATTCGTTGAATCAGCCATCCACTTTATGTTGTGGGGGCTGACAGGAATTTGCACGAATGAACATCAATTGCAAAGTTGAAAATTGCCGTTAGAATAGCGAGCAATTAGTAAGGATGTGCTGTTTTGCACATCCTTTTTTATTGGTGGCGTTATGGGCACAAGGCGTGCTTCGTGATGCAAAAGTGAAGAAAGCAGAACCGCAATGAGTGAAAAATTTGACGTAATCGTAATTGGCGCAGGTGCAGCTGGCTTGATGTGTGCAGCAGAAGCAGGCAAGCGCGGCCGACGAGTGCTCGTCGTAGATCATGCAAAAAAACCGGGCAGAAAAATCCTTATTGCTGGTGGCGGTCGCTGTAACTTTACTAACTATGATGTCAGCGCCAATAACTTCCTGTGTAATAACAGTCACTTTGTAAAATCAGCACTTTCTCAATACACCAACTGGGATTTTATCTCGATGGTGAGCAAGCACGGTATTGAATTTGAAGAACGCGATCACGGACAACTGTTCTGTGTGAATGACCATAACTCAAAAGATATCGTTACCATGCTGCTAGCAGAGTGCAAGCAAGCAAAGGTTGAAGAGCGTTACCGTTGTGATGTTCATTCGATTGAGAAAACAGACGCTGGCTTCAAGATGCATCTCAACACCGATGAAGTTGAGTGTGATTCATTGGTTATTGCAACTGGTGGCCTTTCCATGCCAAAACTGGGCGCGACGCCATTTGGTTATAAAGTGGCAGAGCAGTTTGGTTTATCTGTGGTGCCAACAACTGCAGGTTTGGTGCCATTTACTCTGCATAAAGAAGACAAAGAAGCCTTTGCTGAGCTTTCGGGAATCGCGATTCCTGCCGAGATCACGGCGCAAGACGGCACTTTATTCAAAGAAGCATTGCTGTTTACTCACCGCGGCCTATCTGGTCCATCGGTACTGCAAATCTCTTCATTCTGGAAAGCGGGTCAATCGGTTTCTATCAACCTAGTGCCTGAAGTGGACGTCGCTGAGCTACTTGAAAACTCTCGCGAGAAACACCCAAATCAAAGCCTAAAAAATACCTTAGCGAAAGCATTACCAAAGCGTTTCGTTGAGGTGTTGATTGATCGTAAAGAGCTTGAAGACAAGCCGCTTAAACAGTTCAACGAAAAGCAGCTTAGTGGCATTGTTGAGCACCTAGAGAACTGGAAAATTGCGCCAAATGGCACTGAAGGCTACCGAACTGCCGAAGTGACTTTAGGCGGTGTAGACACTAATCACCTCTCTTCAAAAACAATGGAATGTAAGACGGTCTCTGGCCTCTACTTCATCGGTGAAGTAATGGACGTAACAGGTTGGTTAGGTGGCTATAACTTCCAATGGTGCTGGAGCTCAGGTTTCGCAGCAGGTCAGTGGGTTTAAGAGTGAGAGACAACCGGTTTGTCTCTTAATCGTGACTGCCACTAGTCATCCCTCGACAGTAGCTATTTGGCATTCTTACATTTAGTTTCTTTGGTGACTAAATTTCAACTTTCAAACCAAAACTCAATTTGTAATCGTCTTTATCGGGCTCTGAGTTGTCAGAGCCTAGTTTGGATAACATATATGCTTCACGGTTAATTTAACTTTAAAATCTAAACCCGCAATAACTTCCTATCTAACGCTAAATTGTTAACGCACCCACACCTCATGGAACGCTGAACAACCATAAACATCAGTAAAGTCCAATTCCTTAGTCACTTCGCGATCTAAATTGGAAGGGCACAGAACGGTTGTGACGTTTTCAGCTTGATATGATTTTTAATGAGAAGCCACACACATTGTAGTAACCCATGACGCTGAACTGACTCTATCGCTTTGTGTGAATCTTATATTGTGAGTCTTCTTATTGATGTTTCGTAATCGATAACTTTGTGCAAAGAAAATACTTAAGGTGGTGTCAGTCTTATGGATGTGAGTTATCGACAACTTAAAGCGTTTATTACTCTTGTTGAAACTAAAAGTTTTACAGCCGCGGCTGAACAAATACACATTACGCAATCTGCATTGAGCCAAATGATGCAAAAGCTTGCGGTACAAACTGCCTCAGAACTTATTGAGAAAAGAGGCCGAAAAATACTGCTAACTGAAACTGGTCGTACTTTCTACCAAGAAGCTTTGTTCATTGTTAACCGTTTGGATAAGTGGGAGTTGGAAAATAAAGCTCGTCAGCAAGGCTACCATCGAACGCTGGTTATCTCGTCTTTGTATTCAATGTGTTCTTCATTGGTTCCAAAAACCATCAGTGAGCTGAAAAGAACGCACCCATCTTTTTCGTTTCGGTTAATTGAGGAGCGAGTCAATGATATCCATAATTCAGTTCTAGAAGGACGTGCGGATATAGGTATTGGTACTCCCCCTAATAACTCGGAACTAAATTTTGAACTGCTGTTTCGTGATCACTTATGCTTTACCTGTAATAAGGCTCATCACTTGAGTGCAGAGAGTGAAGTCAACTGGAAGCAGGCTCATCAATACGCATCCATAGGTATCAGTCCAGGAAATAGTTTAAGGACACTTGCTGATCAGGCATTTATACGAGCAGGCCTTACCTATGACCCTGAAATTAGTGCGTCTCACACTTCAACATTGCTTGGTATGATCGATAGCGGTTTAGGTTCTGCTATTTTATCCTCAACCATCGCTTCATTACATGCTCATGAGAACTTAAGGTTTATCCCAATAGTAAAACCAATTCAATATCGTTCAATTGGGCTAATTACGAGAAAAGAAACTCACCGACAGATCATCGATGAGTTTAATCTAATGCTCAGAAAGCAAGTCAGTCTCAAACTGTAGTTTACGCGGTCTACATAGGTCCAACAGGTAGACCTAGCATGGTATAGGTCAAGAATACAGCTCCCCAGATCGTAAATAGAAAGAATGCGTATGGGACCATCATAGCTAGAAATGTACCGAATTTTACGTTGGGGTTATATTTGGCTATCAACGCTAATACCATCGGCACGTAAGGGTTTGTTGGAGATATAATATTGGTTGTTGAGTCTGCGATTCGATAAGCCATCTGAGTATATTCAGGTGATATATCCAGTAGCATGAATAGTGGAATAAAGACTGGAGCCATGATTGCCCATTGAGCTGAACCACTGAAAACAATCAGATTCATGAACCCTGCAAGTATCATAAACATGGCTAACATTAACAGCTTTGGTACTTCAACTTGAGCGAGCATTTCAGCGCCATTCACCGCGAAAAATATAGCCAAGTTAGACCAATTAAACCAAGCAATAAATTGGGCAATAACAAAAACTAATACGATGTAGCCACCAATACCATGCAATGACTTCGCCATCAAATCGGGCACATCACTCGCTTTCTTTATCTCTCCTGCTTTTACACCGTAAACGACGGCATTCATAATGAAAAACGCCATAATTATTGGGATTATGCCAGTAAGGAAGGGAGACGG
Organism: Vibrio sp. FE10; assembly: GCF_030297155.1. Lineage (NCBI taxonomy): Bacteria > Pseudomonadati > Pseudomonadota > Gammaproteobacteria > Vibrionales > Vibrionaceae > Vibrio > Vibrio apostichopi. The sequence continues at coordinate 81,332 of NZ_AP028067.1, forward strand.
AACTAAGCCGCCATCGGCATTTTTCAATGGTGAATCACTTGGAAACAGTAATGCCACCATTCCTAGTATGAAAACAATTGATGCGTACCCAGACCATTTTAAAGCTCGTTTTTGAATGTCGGTGACACTATATGTCTCAGTATTTTCAGTACTCAGTGGAGACTCTTCGGCAGAACGTTTTGTTTGCTTATCAAATCGTGGTTCTATGTATTTGTCTGTTATGAGTGTTCCAAGTACGACCAAGAGAGGTACCGAAAGGAGCATGAAGTACCAGTTAGCCGCGGGGCTAACTTCTACAGGTTCAACAATACGGGCTGCTTCTGTTGAAATACCGGAGAGTAAAACATCCGTTCCTGCGATAAATACGTTGGCAGTAAAGCCTGCGGCCACAGCAACAAAGCCTGCAGCAATTCCTACGACAGGGTTTCGATTGGTTGCAGAGAAAATGATGCCAGCTAAAGGAGGCACTAAGATAAACGCCGCATCAGATGCTAAGTTACCGATGATCCCGGTTAGAAATATAGAGGCGGTTACGAAGTTTTTGGGTGCGTTTAAAAGCGATTGCTTAATAGCTGAGTCTGCTAATCCTACTTCTTGAACAAGCCCTACCGCGAGCATCATGCAAAGTACCAAACCAAGAGGTTTAAACGCGATAAAATTTGATACAGCTGAATTTAGAATGTACACAAACCCTTCGCCACTGAGCAGGTTTTTTACTTTGATTTCATCTCCGCTCAAAGGGTGCGTTATATTCCCACCAAAATTCGACACTATCCAAGACAAGAATATGACCGCTAAGCATAAGGTAATAAACATATAGAATGGATGGGGTATTCGGTCACCAAACTTCTCAATACGATCAATTATGCTGACTTTCTGAGGGAGTTGTTTTTGCTCTAGTAAACCTGACATTTCACACTCCTGTGATTATTGAGGGTCACCGTGACCCCTGTACTAATTTTTATGAGCTAGTTTTGTTGAAGTAGAGAGATGAAGTATGCGGCTCCGGTCGGTAACACTCGATCATTGAAATCGTAGTTCTTGTGGTGCAAGCCTATCGTTTCTCCATTGATGGTTAATCCGTTGCCGATGAACCCATAACATCCCGGTACTTGGTCTAGAAAAAAAGAAAAGTCCTCACTGGCTAATAAAGCCTCACATGTTGCGTTAACCTGATCATTACCAACGACTGAAGAGGCGGCTTTCACTGCTGTCTCGACTTCGGGGAAGCTGTTGACGGTGGGTGGGTGAGATATTGGACCTAGGGAGAATTGTGCGGTCATGTCGAAAGCCATGGCAGTGTGAGAAACCAAAGTATCAAGTTGAGAGACCAAGCGGTCTCGCACATTTTGGGAGAGAGTTCTGAAGGTGCCACTCATTTGAGCGGTATCAGCGATAGCGTTAGTTGTCTCACCGCAATGTAACTGTGTGACTGAAACGACAAGCGGTTCAAACGGGCTATAAGTTCGACTGACTAAGCCTTGTATACCTTGATAAATATGGGTCGCAACTAATAAAGGATCTTGAGTGTTTTGTGGTAGGCCCGCATGCCCACTTTTGCCATTAATCTGAATAAAGAGACGATCGGAACTTGCCATTATCGGTCCTTCTTTGAATGCGAAATGCCCTTCTGGTATTCCTGGCATGTTATGAAGTGCGTAACATGCATCTAACGGATAGCACTCAAGTAAGCCATCCTGAAGCATTTTTTGCGCGCCACCAACGCCTTCTTCAGCGGGTTGAAAAATGAGTACGGCTTTACCATTAAATTGACGATTTTTTGCGAGGTATTTTGCTGCATATAGCAGCATTGTGGTATGTCCATCATGCCCACATGCGTGCATTTTTCCTGCCTGACAAGAACGGTGAGAAAAGCTGTTTTCTTCGTGGATCGGCAATGCGTCCAGATCGGCTCTTAAGCCTAAAGTTTTTCCGTCACCGAGTACCCCTTGGATAACCGCAACAACGCCTGTTCCTCCAAAGCGAGAGTCTATTTGTTCAACGCCATATTCCTTGAGCTTGGCGATTACCATACTTTGTGTGTTGTGCTCTTCAAAACCCAGTTCTGGGTGTTGATGAATATTTCGTCTAATTTCTACCATTTCTGGTAGCCACTCTTCTAGTTCTTGTAATAGGGACACGTCATTTCCTTGGGTAACATTTTCATAACATATAATCATGACGGTGTCGTATTACCTAGTTGGATGCGTAATAGTCTTATTAGTAAAACTTATAGCAATCTATATCGAACTTTTTGATGTGGTGTTTTTGAGTATCGGAGGTGTTGGGGTTATTCGCTGAAAATGACTTCAGTGAAATATTAGTTAACTAATATGACTCTAGAGGTAGATGCTTAATAATTAAAATAAAAATGGCGAGTCATAGGACTCGCCATTTTTGTCTTTAAAGCTTGCTATCGCTGATCACTTTGGAGAGTGAGTATTGCGAGAGTTTTAGTTTCGTTAGTTATCAACTTTCAGGGCTGAGGTTGTTTTTCTTCTTTCCCCATTTGATCTGCTGGATAACAAGACCAGCAATTATCAGCATCAAACCAAACAATGTTGCCGGGTGAATCTCTTCGCCAATAATGGTTGAAAGTAGCATTAGCGAGATAAATGGTGAGGCAAAAATTAGGTTGCTGATACGTGCCGTATTGTTGGTTAGCTTGAGTGCTGATAGCCACAAGACAAAGGTAATACCCATCTCGAACAGGCCAACGTAAGTCACCGCCATCCAACCTTTCGCTGTTATTTGGCTAAAGCTTTCACCTTCGTAAATAGTTAAACCAATCGCGAATGGCAACGCCACTAAGAAACCAAGCAGCACGCCAACCACAGGGTCAGCTTTGTTCTTAGTATTTAAAATCCAGTAACCCGCCCACAGCAACGTGGAAAGCAGAGCCAGTGCTACACCGAGTGGGCTATCGAACTGCATGCCTAACACATCACCTTTGGTGGCAATCACTACCACACCTGCATAGCTGAAGGTACACGCCACCCAATCTTGTTTACGAATTTTTTGCCCTAGAAATACCGCTGCCATTAAAGTCAGCGTGATCGCCCAACTGTAGTTGATGGCTTGTGCTTGAGATGCAGGCAACAGGTCGTAGGCTTTGAATAGAATCAGGTAATAAGCTAGAGGATTCACTAAACCAAGCAGTAAGTAATACCAAGGGTTTGAAAGAAACGTAGTACTCAGTTGAGAGAGCTTGCCTTGAAACGCACAAACGGCGATCAGCGCAATCGACGACACAATGCTGGCGATGGTCAGCATTTGAATCGGTGAAAACTCAGCAAGGGTCAGCTTAAAAGCAGTAGCGACTGTTGACCACAGCAATACCGCAGCAAGGCCAAAGCCCAAGGCACGACGTTCGTTCATAGCAACTCATTCTAATTTGATGGGACAGAATACGGAGCGCCTAGTCTATCTGTCGAATTTTAATACGGCAAACTGGACATTTATCCAGTATCAAAATACCATTTAATGAGTTATTTCCAATTAGGCTAAATCATTATCATGCAATGGATTATCGAACATCAGGCAACGCTTATGGCTGCTATTTCCGGCGCGCTCGTCAGCGGCGGTGTGGTGGGCTGGTGGATCAAACAGAAGTTCTCTTTTCAGCAGCGACTTCTTGAACAGCAACTCGAGTCCGACCGTTTGCTGCATGAGTCTCAACAATCTCAGCTCAAATCCTCGCTCGCAGAGGCGCAACAAGAGCTCAATGAGTTGGATGATGACCGAGACAAAGCGGCATTTGAACTTAAGCAGGCACATGGCAAGGTGATGGCTGCGATGGAGAAGCTGCGCTATTTTGAAGCCGTGAAGCAAGAGCGTCAGCAGTATGCCGATGATATCAATGTTCTTAAGGAGCATAAGTCTGAGTTGGAGGCAGAGCTTCGCGAGCAAGAAGCTAGGCACGACCAAGAAAATCTCGCCAACAGTGAAAAACTACAGCTGTTAGAGCAAGCAGAATCTCGATTGAAGCAACAGTTTGAACTGTTAGCAAATCAACTGTTTGAGAGCAAAACCGCCAAGGTCGATCAGCAGAACAAGCAGAGCCTCGAAGGTTTGTTATCACCGCTGAGAGAGCAGTTGGAGGGCTTTAAGAAGCAGGTTAATGATAGCTTCAGTCAAGAAGCCAAAGAGCGTCACACCTTAGTGCATGAGCTTAAAAACCTGCAGCGCCTCAATGAGAGCATGACGCGTGAAGCGGTTAACCTGACTCAGGCGTTAAAGGGTGATAATAAACAACAAGGTAATTGGGGTGAAGTGGTACTGGCTCGTGTGTTGGCGGATTCTGGCTTACGAGAAGGCCATGAATATCAAACTCAGGTGAACTTGCAAAACGATGCCGGCAAGCGTTACCAACCGGATGTGATCGTACATTTGCCACAAGATAAGCAGGTGGTGGTGGATTCGAAAATGGCTTTGGTGGCATTTGAGCGCTACTTCAACGCTGAGACCGATCAACAACGCGACGCAGCACTGCGTGATCATTTAGCTTCATTGCGCGCGCATATTAAAGGCTTGAGTCAGAAAGATTATCATCAGCTCAAAGGCATACAGAGCCTTGATTATGTATTGATGTTTATCCCAGTCGAACCAGCATTCCAAGTCGCGATTCAAGCTGATCCTAGCTTGGTCAAAGACGCGATGGAACAAAACATTATCTTGGTCAGCCCTACGACCTTGCTGGTGGCACTGCGTACCATTGATAACCTGTGGCGTAACGAAAGACAGAACCAGAATGCACAAATCATTGCAGAGCGAGCTAGCAAGCTTTACGACAAGCTTCGCTTGTTTGTTGATGATATGGAAGGTCTGGGTAGCTCATTAGACAGAGCCAACCAAAGCTACCAAGGTGCCATGAATAAGCTGGTGACTGGGCGTGGTAACGTGATTCGTCAGGCAGAAAGCTTCAAGCAATTGGGTGTTGAGGTGAAGAAACCTATCTCGGTTGGCTTGGCGGAAATTGCTCAAAATGAGGCTTTTTCAGAAAATGCCTCCTTAGTAGAAAGACAACCCGCTGAGGATAAAGTAAACTAATCGGCCGCAGCGCCTCTAAATAGAGAGTGTACTGTCGATGAGAACTTACCATGGTAGATAACAGCATTATGGACACAAGCGTGCAGACAAATTCAGCAGTAGAGTCAGAAACCACACACTTTGGTTTCGAAACAGTCGCGAAAGACCAGAAAGTCGCGAAAGTAGCAGAGGTATTTCACTCTGTAGCCGCTAAATACGACATCATGAATGACTTAATGTCGGGTGGTGTTCACCGCTTGTGGAAGCGATTCACGATTGATTGCAGCGGCGTTCGCCCGGGTCAACGTATCCTAGATCTTGGTGGTGGTACTGGTGACCTGACTGCGAAATTCTCGCGTATCGTTGGTGAAAAAGGCCACGTGGTTCTTGCTGATATCAACAACTCAATGCTGAATGTTGGCCGCGATAAACTGCGTGATAGCGGCATTGTTGGCAACGTACACTACGTTCAAGCTAATGCTGAAGAGCTGCCATTCCCAGACAACTACTTTGATTGTATTACCATCAGCTTCTGTCTGCGTAATGTTACCGATAAAGACCAAGCGCTGCGTTCAATGTACCGCGTGCTTAAGCCAGGTGGCCGTCTGTTGGTTCTTGAGTTTTCTAAGCCAGTGCTTGAACCACTATCAAAGGTTTACGATGCATACTCTTTCCACCTATTGCCAAAAATGGGTGAGTTGATTGCTAACGATGCAGACAGCTATCGTTACCTTGCAGAATCAATCCGTATGCACCCTAACCAAGAAACCTTGGAAGGTATGATGCAAGAAGCGGGTTTTGAAAATACTAAATACTTCAACCTAACGGGCGGCATTGTTGCGCTGCACCGCGGCTACAAGTTCTAGTCGAACTTGGTAGCAGGCTCGTAGAGTGTGCTAAAAAATAAGAATAAAGATAGAACGGATAGGTTAACGCTTATCCGTTTTCAAAGGTAAGGACAGTCATGCCATTTGATCCATTGGTCACCGCGGTTATTGAAACCTCTTTAAACACTCTTGTGAACGATGATCCAGCTTTGGTTCGTCGTTTGTCTCGTTTAAAGGGGCAGATCATTCAAGTTAATTTGAAAGAGCTGAATAAAACTCTCACTTTCGTTTTTAGCCAACAAATTGATGTGTTGTCTGACTACGAAGGACAACCTGATTGCTACCTATCTTTGAATTTATCGGTACTGCCAGAACTGCGTGAGCAATCGAATATCACCAAACTGATCAAGCAAGATAAGCTGATCTTAGAAGGTGATATTCAACTGGCTCAGAAATTTGCTCAGCTAATGACAGACTGCAAGCCTGACTTGGAAGAGTGGCTATCGCGCGTGACGGGCGATGTGGTTGCTCATACCTTGGTACAAGGCGTTAAGAATGTTGGTGGCCTTGTTGCTAAACAAGCCACTAAGCATCAAAACCATCTCGCTCAGGTATTAACTGAAGAGTGGAAGATTGCACCAGCGGCCTTAGAAGTTGTACATTTTTGCGATCAGGTTGATGACGTGAAAAGCTCAGCTGCACGTCTTGAAGCTAAATTGAACGCTCTGTTGGAGAAAGCATGACCCCAACAGAACTGAAACGTCTTTATCATATTATCAAGGTACAGTTGGAATACGGCCTTGATGAATTGATGCCTGAGCACCAGTTGACCAAAGCCCCTTTGTTGGCACGAAAGTCTCTGTTTTGGCTCAAGAATAAACATCAAGATAAAGAGTTAGGTCACCGCTTGCGTTTAGCGTTGCAAGAATTAGGGCCTGTTTGGATTAAGTTTGGTCAGATGATGTCAACGCGTCGCGACCTATTTCCTCCTCATATCGCTGATCAGCTGGCGCTATTGCAAGACCAAGTGGCGCCATTTGATGGTCAATTGGCTAAGCGAGATATGGAAAAAGCCCTCGGTGGTAGCCTAGATAACTGGTTTACCGACTTTGATATCGAGCCACTGGCTTCAGCTTCTATCGCTCAGGTGCATACTGCGAAACTCAAAGAGAACGGTCGTGAGATTGTTCTTAAGGTAATTCGCCCTGATATTCGCCCGGTGATTGATGCAGATCTAAAACTGATGCACCGAATGGCGCGTATAGTCGCTAAGTCGCTTCCTGAAGCACGTCGTTTGAAACCTGTTGAGGTAGTTCACGAGTACGAGAAAACGTTACTGGATGAACTAGACCTGCGCCGCGAGGCAGCGAATGCGATTCAACTACGACGTAATTTTGAAGGCAGCGAAGAGCTGTATGTACCAGAGGTTATTCCTGATTTAAGCAGTGAAACCTTGATGGTGTCAGAGCGCATCTATGGTATTCAAGTTTCAGATATTGAAACGCTGAACGCCAACGGCACTAACATGAAATTGCTGGCTGAACGTGGTGTGACGGTATTCTTCACCCAAGTGTTCCGCGACAGCTTTTTCCATGCAGACATGCACCCGGGCAACGTATTCGTTAACCCAGAAAATCCAGATAACCCGCAGTGGATTGGCTTGGATTGTGGCATTGTCGGCACGCTTAATAGCGAAGATAAGCGTTATTTAGCCGAAAACCTGCTGGCTTTCTTTAATCGAGATTACCGAAAAGTCGCCGAGCTTCACGTTGATTCGGGGTGGGTTCCACACGATACCAACGTCAACGATTTCGAATTCGCGATTCGCATGGTGTGTGAGCCGATTTTTGCAAAACCACTTGGCGAGATCTCATTTGGCCATGTGTTGCTAAACTTATTTAATACAGCAAGACGTTTCAACATGGAGGTTCAACCTCAGTTGGTGCTTCTGCAGAAGACCTTGTTGTATGTGGAAGGCCTAGGCCGCCAGTTGTATCCGCAACTTGATTTGTGGGCAACGGCTAAACCTTTCCTTGAAACCTGGATGATGAATCAGGTGGGGCCGCAAGCTGTGATTAACGCAGTAAAAGAGCGCGCGCCATTCTGGGCAGAAAAACTGCCAGAGCTGCCAGAGTTACTTTATGACAGCTTGCGCCAAGGTAAAGCGATGAACCACAGAATGGATCAGCTTTATCAAGGCTATAGAGATAGTAAGCGTCAGCAAGCAACTGGAAAGTTTTTGTTTGGCGTTGGAGCAACTTTAGTCGTATGCTCCGCAATATTAGTTTCAAGCCCTTATGAGCAGCTATCTATGGGCTGTGGCATCGCAGGTGTCACATTTTGGCTGCTAAGTTGGCGAGCTTACCGTCGTTAGACAGTAGACTTCCTTAATATTTTTTATGTGTAGACAGACCCGAGGACAATGACAATGGGTGGTATCAGTATTTGGCAACTTCTAATCATTGCTGTAATTGTAATTTTGCTATTCGGAACGAAGAAGCTGCGCGGCATGGGCGGTGACTTAGGTTCAGCGGTTAAAGGCTTCAAAAAAGCAATGAGCGATGAAGATAAGCCTGCAGATAAGAAAGATGCAGACTTTGAACCAAAGAATATTGAACAGCAGAAGAAAGAAGCTAGCGCTGAAACAACTGCTGAAACAAAGAAAGACAAAGAGCAGGCGTAAATCGTGTTTGATATCGGTTTTTGGGAACTGGTATTAATATCTGTCGTTGGGTTAGTGGTTTTAGGGCCTGAGCGTTTGCCCGTTGCAATTCGCAGTATCTCCAAGTTTGTTGGGCAAGCGAAAAGCATGGCAAATAGTGTGAAAGATGAACTTTCTCATGAGCTTAAGGTGCAAGAACTGCAAGAAAACCTACGCAAGGCGGAAAAAATGGGTATGGAAGATTTATCTCCAGACCTAAAAGCGTCAGTCGATGAACTCAAGCAGGCCGCTGCTGAGGTTCAACGTCCGTATGCTAAGCCTGAGTCTGATAAGCCAAGTGAGACTAAACCTAGTGTCACGGAAACTGTTGAATCTGAAACCATTCAGGTCAACAGAGAAGCTTCAGCACCGTCAGATAAGAAAGCCGAATAGTCTCGCAAGGAGGAGTCGCCGGATACTTGAGTCGCTAGATGTTTAAGTCGATAGCTATTCAAGTAGATATCAATTCAAGTGGATACCAATTCAACTGGATAGATAGGTGTGCGGCTCCTTTTCGATCTTCCTGTTTAAGAGGTTTGACATGTCTTCGACTGAGCAGACACAGCCTTTAATTAGCCATCTTCTAGAACTGCGTAATCGCTTACTACGTGCGATTGTTGCGGTTCTGGTGGTGTTTGTTGGGCTAATTTATTTCGCTAATGATATTTATGAGTTCGTCTCTGCACCTTTGGTAGATCGCTTACCTGAAGGCGCGACGATGATCGCAACCGATGTTGCTTCGCCATTTTTCACACCTTTAAAACTGACCTTGATCGCGTCTATATTCCTCGCGGTTCCGTTCATTTTGTATCAGGTGTGGGCTTTTGTCGCTCCGGGCTTATACAAGCATGAGAAGCGCTTGATCATGCCGTTATTGGCTTCAAGTTCATTGCTGTTTTACTGTGGAGTGGCGTTCGCTTACTTCATTGTATTCCCGTTGGTATTTGGCTTTTTTACCGCCATATCATTAGGAGGAGTAGAGTTCGCGACCGACATATCGAGTTACCTTGACTTTGTACTCGCGTTGTTCTTTGCCTTTGGTATTGCTTTTGAAGTGCCAGTCGCGATTATCTTGCTATGTTGGACGGGTGCAACGACACCTAAGGAACTGGCAGAGAAGCGTCCTTACATTGTTGTGGGTGCGTTTATTGTCGGCATGATGCTAACGCCGCCTGATATGATCTCGCAGACACTGTTGGCGATTCCAATGTGTATTCTGTTTGAGATTGGCCTGTTCTTCGCGCGTTTCTATGTGCGCAAACCAGATGCCGATGAAGAGGAAGAAACTGAATCTTAATTCGCAAAGTGCTGTAAGAGCATAAGCGTGAGAGTCCTTCAGCAAAAATCACATAATAAAAAAGCGGCCTTGGGCCGCTTTTTTATTATGTCTGTTTATCGAATCTTTAACTGATAGCCACAGTTCTGACATATATAGAGCTCTTTAATTCCTAATATTTTATGCCATAGAGTTCGATGTTGACGTTGTAAGTGTTGTGAATGGTCACACATAATCAGCTACCTCCATATGCAGGTGATTGATAGTATACACATCACTTTGTTTTAACAAATAAATAGGCTATAAATTCATAAAATTAAGTTATTAATAGTTTTATCATAAATTAAACAATGACTTAGCATTTGTGGTGGTTATGATTTCGACTTCTTCAAGGGTAATTCCGCGCAGTTCAGCGATGCGTTTTGCGACCAATTCTGTGTACGCGGGCTCATTACGTTTACCTCGATTTGGCGCTGGCGCTAAATAAGGGCAGTCTGTTTCGAGAATGACGTAATTCATATCCAGGTGTGGAATCACCTTATCCATCCCTGAATTCTTAAAGGTCGATACGCCACCTAAACCTAGGTGAAAGCCGAGCGCGTTGATCGCTTGAGCTTCCTCTAAGCTGCTGCCAAAACAATGGAACACACCACGTAAGCTGCCATCTTGTTCTTGGCGAAGCAGGGCAAGTGTCTCTTCAATAGAATCACGCGTGTGGATCACGACAGGTAGGTCTAGATCTTTTGCCCACTGCAGTTGAGTCACAAACGCCATCTCTTGTTCGGCCTTAAAGGTTTTGTCCCAGTACAGGTCGATACCGATTTCACCCACGGCGATAAAATCATGCTTACCAAACCAAGCTCGAATGGTTTTCAAGGTCTGCTCGATATTCGCATCCACATAGCAAGGGTGTAAGCCCATCATTGAACGACACACCTCAGGGAATTGTGCTTCCGTCGCTAACATGGGTTCGATAGATTCTAAATCGATGTTAGGTAATAGAATCGTATCAATACCTTGGGCAAGTGCGCGCTGCACCACCTGTTCGCGGTCTTCGTCGAATTCACTCGCGTAAATATGGGCATGGGTGTCGATCATTATTTTGTCCTGAAAGCGGTCTGTACTGAGTTGTCATGAGTATACGGCAGTGTGAGGAGAAGGTCATTTTTTGCCATTTCTCCCTTTTTTTGAATGGGTTTTTCGCTTTACTGCTAGCGTCCTGAGCCATCAGTGATATGCTTTTGCCAGTATTTAGCACTTTTCATATCTAAGCATTTTGGTGTTTAGACTAGGCAAGGAGAATCTAGTGTCTGTTTCAATTCAAGGTCAATTCCCAGGTCGTCGTATGCGTCGTATGCGTAAACATGACTTTAGCCGTCGCTTAATGGCAGAAAATCAATTGTCTGTAGATGACCTAATCTACCCAATGTTTATCTTGATGGGTAAAGAGCGCCGTGAGCCTGTAGAGTCAATGCCAGGTGTTGAGCGTCTGTCTATCGACCTTATGCTTGAGGAAGCGGATTACCTGTCAAAATTGGGTGTTCCTGCGATTGCTTTGTTTCCGGTAGTGAACCAAGATGCGAAAAGCTTATGTGCCGCTGAAGCTCATAACTCTGAAGGTTTGGTGCAACGTGCAGTGCGCTTACTCAAAGAACACGTGCCAAATATGGGCGTTATTACTGATGTAGCACTCGACCCGTTCACCACTCATGGTCAAGACGGCATCATCGATGAAGATGGCTATGTGATGAATGACGAGACGACTGAAGTCTTGATCAAGCAGGCTCTGTCTCATGCTGAAGCGGGCGCAGATGTCGTTGCACCATCAGATATGATGGACGGTCGTATTGGTAAGATCCGTGAAGCCCTAGAAGAAGCGGGTCATATTCATACCCAAATCATGGCTTACTCTGCGAAATACGCATCGTGCTACTACGGTCCGTTCCGTGATGCGGTCGGCAGTGCTTCGAACCTGAAAGGTGGTAACAAGAAGAACTACCAGATGGATCCAGCAAACAGCGATGAAGCGATTCACGAAGTGGCCATGGATCTTAATGAAGGTGCGGACATGGTGATGGTTAAGCCAGGCATGCCTTACCTAGACATCGTGCGCCGTGTTAAGCATGAGCTGCAAGCGCCGACTTTCGCTTACCAAGTGTCTGGCGAATATGCGATGCATAAAGCTGCGATCCAAAATGGGTGGCTGAAAGAGCGCGAAACCGTAATGGAATCACTGTTGTGCTTTAAGCGTGCTGGTGCTGATGGCATCCTGACGTACTTCGCTAAAGATGTCGCAGAGTGGCTTGCTGAAGATAACGCGCAAGCTGCTGAGCACCTGCAAGGCAAGTAAGTATCAAGCAAAACATATGATCACCAAAGGGTTGGCCGTTGTGCCAACCCTTTTGTTTTATGAGGATGAAACAAGATGTCTGTCATTGTGCGTGAAGGCTCATTAGAAGAGGTGGTTTCTGTTGTTGAACAGATTACCGAGTTTGCCAAAAAAGAGAGTGTAGCGTCTTTATCGGAGCGATTAGCGGGTAAAACAAGCCTGATCCTCGTTGCTGAAGAAGCCGGTGTGTTACAGGGCTTTAAGATCGGTTATGAATTGGATGAAAACACATTTTATAGTTGGTTTGGTGGTGTTTCATCATTGGCGAGAAACAAGGGTGTGGCGCAAGCGCAACTTGATGTTCAAGAACAGTGGGTGAAGCAACAGGGCTATCAACAACTGAAAGTGAAATCTCGTAATCAGTTTCCAGCCATGCTGCGTTTGTTATTGAGAAATGGTTACCTAATTGAAAAATTAGAAGAAAAAGAAGACATTAATGCCCATAGAATTCATTTTTTGAAGCAAATTTGAGCACTGTTGTTAACGGCCTATAAATTAAATGAGATTTATTATCATTTAAGTGTTGACTATTAAATGAGAATCATTATTATTAACTTTGTCTTAGGGAATGAGGAAATGTTCACAAGGATGTTAAGTACTCAAGTATCTACTTGGCTACCCAACAGAATTCTCGCGAACTTGTACTAAGTTCTTTTTGACACGACATTGCTCACATTGCTTCCAGTGTAATTTATAGCTTTTAGGTAAAGCTGTGATATTCAATTTGAATAGCTTTACCGGTTTTTGCTAGGCGACATCTTCGGGTGTCGCTTTTTTTATATCTCAATTTCAACAAGATGCATATTTAGTGGCACGTATTTTTATGAATAAAACGCCATCAGCATTCTTTTCCACAATCCAAGATCGAGAAAAGATCGTTGATCATATGTTCGATCTGTAAATTAGTTCTTTATTTTCATGTGTTTATATGTGTTTTTTGCTTGGCTTAGTCGAGTTCTCAACAGGGTGGATAAATAATATAAACAGAGTTATCCACAGATGGACCTTGTCGCGGAACAAAAAATAACAATAAATTGATTACAACGAACACAATCGAGTCAACGGATAAGGATCGACAACGTAGAATCCAATTAGCAGACGTGGCATCCTTAACAGATTATTTCTGTACTTACTGGATACACAAACATTATGGCTCGTATTCCTGATAATCCATTGATCCTGATCGATGGCTCTTCTTACCTATATCGCGCGTTCCATGCTTACCCTGGCACCATGAGTAATGGTGATATCCCAACCAATGCTGTTTATGGCGTGGTTAACATGCTGCGCAGCATGATGCGTCAATTTGCTTCTGATCGTATTGCGGTTATTTTTGATGCGAAAGGGAAAACGTTCCGTGATGATATGTACCCAGAGTACAAAGCAAACCGTCCACCGATGCCTGATGATCTTCGTTGTCAGATCGAGCCACTGCACAACGTAATTCGTGCAATGGGTCTACCGCTTATCTCCATCCCTGGGGTAGAAGCCGATGACGTGATTGGTACGCTGGCTTCTCAAGCTTCCGCGATGGGCATGCCTGTTCTTATCAGCACTGGCGATAAAGATATGGCCCAACTGGTTGATGAGAACGTTACTTTGATCAATACCATGACTAATGTCGTGATGGATCGTGAAGGCGTTATCGAGAAGTTTGGTATCCCACCAGAGTTGATCATCGATTACCTTGCTCTAATGGGCGATAAAGTCGATAACATCCCAGGTGTTCCGGGTGTGGGTGATAAGACAGCAACGGCATTACTGCAAGGTATTGGTAGCATCGAAAAGCTGTATCAAAACCTTGATGATATTGCGGCGCTTGGTTTCCGTGGTTCGAAGACGATGGCTAAGAAGCTGGCTGATAATAAAGCCAATGCTGACATGTCTTACGAACTTGCGACGATTAAACTCGATGTTGAATTAGAAGACACGCCAGAGTCTCTTGTTAAAGCACAACCAAATACTGATGAACTCATTAAGCTATATGGTCAACTGGTCTTCAAATCTTGGCTGAACGAGCTACTTGAAGGTGGCAGTGGCGTAGTTGAAGCGGATGAGAAATCTGGCTCGGTACGCAGCAGCACGACATCAACCACTTCTACTGTAGAAATGAATACCTCTGCAGTGACGATTGACCGTAGTAACTATGAAACGATTCTAGATGAAGCGTCATTCAATGTATGGCTAGAGAAGCTCAAAGCCGCAGACGTGTTTGCCTTTGATACCGAGACTGACAGCCTAGATTACATGGTCGCTAACCTTGTGGGTCTATCATTCGCAACCGAAGAAGGCGTAGCCGCTTACATGCCTGTCGCTCATGATTACTTAGACGCACCACAACAATTGGATCGCGATTGGGTGCTTGAGCAGCTGAAACCGATTCTAGAAGATGATGCACAAGCGAAAGTGGGTCAAAACCTGAAGTACGATATGAGTGTGTTAGCGCGCTACGGTATCGAGATGAAGGGCATTAAGTTCGATACCATGTTGGCGTCATACGTTTTCAATAGCGTAGGTGGCAAGCATGACATGGACAGCCTGGCGCTGCGTTTCCTACAACACAGCTGCATCTCATTTGAGCAAATTGCAGGTAAAGGTAAGAAGCAACTGACTTTCAACCAGATTGAGCTGGGTGAAGCTTCTCCATATGCTGCGGAAGATGCTGACGTGACTTTACGTCTTCATAACCGCCTGATGGAAAACATCGAGAAAGATGAAAAGCTAAAATCGATCTATGAAGAGATCGAGGTACCGCTAATTCCTGTGATGTCTCGTATTGAGCGCACCGGTGTATTCATCGACGACATGTTGTTGGGCGCTCAATCGCAAGAGATTGCGGTTCGTCTTGATGAGCTAGAACAGAAAGCTTACGAGATTGCAGAGCAAGAGTTCAACATGAACTCGCCAAAACAGCTGCAAGCGATCTTGTTCGAAAAGATGGGTCTGCCTGTTATTAAGAAAACGCCTTCTGGTGCCGCTTCGACTAACGAAGAAGTGTTGCAAGAGTTAGCGTTGGACTACCCATTGCCTAAGTTGATCATTGAGTATCGTGGCCTAGCGAAACTGAAGTCGACTTACACCGATAAACTGCCGAAGATGATCAATGCGGAAACGGGTCGTGTTCATACGTCTTACCATCAAGCCGTGACCGCGACGGGCCGTTTGTCTTCGACCGATCCAAACCTACAGAACATCCCAATTCGTAATGAAGAAGGTCGTCGTATCCGCCAAGCATTCGTTGCACAACATGGTTGGAAGATCCTCGCGGTCGATTACTCTCAAATTGAATTGCGTATCATGGCGCACCTATCGGGTGATAAAGCGTTACTGGAAGCATTCCAACAAGGCAAAGATATCCACGCGGTAACCGCTGCTGAGATCATTGGCGTTGATATTGAGAGTGTGACCACTGAACAACGTCGTCGTGCTAAGGCTGTTAACTTTGGTCTTATCTATGGCATGAGTGCCTTTGGTTTGGCTAAGCAGCTGGGCATTCCTCGTGGTGAAGCACAGCATTACATGGATACTTACTTCGAACGCTATCCTGGCGTAATGCAGTACATGGAAGACACTCGTAGCGCTGCTTCAGAGCAAGGCTTTGTTGAAACCATTTACGGTCGTCGTTTGCATCTTCCTGAAATCCAATCTCGTAATGGCATGCGTCGTAAAGCCGCTGAGCGTGCGGCGATCAATGCGCCAATGCAAGGTACGGCGGCAGACATCATCAAGAAAGCGATGTTGTTAGTGGATGAGTGGATCCAAGCAGAAGGCGATGGTCGTGTGAAGCTATTGATGCAAGTACACGATGAATTGGTATTTGAAGTTCAAGAGTCAGCTTTAGCCGAAATTGAAAGTAAAGTACAACAATTGATGGAGTCAGCTGCTGATCTAGAAGTACCGTTAGTCGCGGAAGCAGGCCACGGTGACAATTGGGATCAAGCCCACTAATCAGTTTTCGACCTTATTGACTAAATTAGTATGAGCCAGTGCACAAACACTGGCTTTTTTTTGTCTCGAATAAAGTTGAGTCGTAGAAAGGGTTTAGGTGTTTTAATAAAACATTCATGAAAAAAAACTACAAAAATTGTTTTCATTTCTGAGCAATTGTTGTACATTAAATCTCGTAGGGTACAGAGGTAAGATGTTCTATCTTTCAGACCTTTTGTTTCACGTTATTGGATTAGGCTGATTCAGCCGCCCCAGCCAGCATTTGGCTGGGGCGTTTTTTCTTGTGCGAAAGAAAAATATTTCCAACCTATAATTCCCTCGTTAATCGGCTTCTTTTTAGTACCTTTTCTCTTCTTCTCGAAACTTTCTCTCTATCACTTGATTTGTCTTAAATCTGGAATTTGATCAGCAATTGGTAATTTAAATCCGTCTTTAAGTGGTTTGTTTTATTCTTGGAAATAACTTTTATTTTACAAGTTACTCATAATGCATTGATCACTTACGTCTTATTTATCAGTGCATTGAGTGGGTGAATGCTCAATGTAATCCATGATTTCTTGTTGTTTTTCGGTACTGAATTTCAGTGCTTCGGCTGTGATCTGTATTGAGTGCGCCATGGAAGAGATGTTATGGGTCGCTTTCACCAAGGTTTGCTGCATGGGTTTAAGGATAAGTAGATAGATAGCGGTCAACGCGATAACAATGACCGTGATCACCGCCGCCAACGCAATAATGATTTTAGTTTGGATGTCATCTAGCAGTAATTGACTGGTTTTCTTAAAGGCGATTCGAGAATTGTCTAAGGCTTGCGGCAGTTGGTTGAGGGATGTTTTGGTTGAACTGGCGAGCTTATTAATGCTCTCAACAGTTTGATTTAATGCTTGCTGCTGGTCATCGCTGAGGTTGGGGTTGTTGACGATGGCTTGCAACGATTGTGATATCACCTCGAGAGATTCACTTGCCTCCTGAGCGTACTTCTCCATGCCGTCGAGATCTAAGGTCATATCAACATTGACCAGAGCGGCCTCGGTCTTGGGCTGTTCCGCTTCAGACGTTGCACCGGAAAATGAGATTAATATAAGCGCGATGGTCGCCAAGGGTTTTTTCCACATGAGTATTCCTTTCTCACTGTTCTGTTTGTCAAAGGTTGTCTTTTAGTATGGTTCACTTCTCTCACTTCTAACTGATTAATCTTGTCTTTAACTCTCAAGATCTAGGTTTAACTCACTAATTTGTGGGTAAAAAATACCCCACCTATAAAAGGCAGGGTATTGATAAGGCTAAATCACGGGTTGTCGTCAGTGCTTTAACCTCTAATTATAGATAAAGCTCTATATAGAGAAACTACTCTGAGTCGTTTTGCTCTTCGTCAGCTAACTCATCAATGATTTGATCGGCAAATACCGGAGCAAACCACTCATCCATCTTGGCACGCAGTTGGTCAACGCCGATGCCCTTCATTGAAGAGAAGACATCAACCGCAACATCACCACCGAAAGATTTCGCATCGTTACGGATTTTCAGTAGCTGTGCTTTACGCGCGCCACTCTTCAGTTTGTCTGCTTTTGTTAACAAAACCTGTACTGGGATGCGGCTATCGATAGCCCAGTAGATCATTTGTTGGTCAAGGTCCTTCATTGGGTGACGGATATCCATCAATACCACTAAACCTTTTAGGCTTTCACGTCGTTGTAGGTATTCACCTAGCGACTTCTGCCATTTTTTCTTCATCTCAAGCGGTACTTGAGCGAAGCCATATCCAGGCAAATCGACAATATGACAGCCGTCGGTAACCTTAAATAGGTTAATTAGCTGAGTTCGACCTGGGGTTTTACTGGTTTTCGCCAAGCTTTTTTGGTTTGTAACGCGGTTTAGTGCGCTAGATTTACCAGCATTGGAGCGTCCTGCAAACGCAATTTCGATCCCTTCGTCTTCTGGTAAGTGACGAATATCAGGTGCACTGGTAATGAAATGCGTGTTTTGATAATGAATTTTTACGCTCACTGTTAACTCCATCTCGACTTTGTGTAGTCGATTGATTACTTTTTTGTGAATTTGTGTAAAATAACCGTGCTCGGCATAAGGTCGCCTATTGTACCATGAGTGGCAACATAGAGTGGTACTGGAAGCTTGATAATTATAATGGAATGTCATGAAGAAATTAGCGCTAATTTTGAGTCTTTTAGCCAGCTGCTCAGTATGGGCTCAAGGTAGTATTGAAGCTGGTAAAGCCAAATCACAAACATGTGTTGCCTGCCACGGTGCTGACGGCAACAGTCTGATCACGCAGTACCCTAAACTGGCTGGTCAACATGAGAAGTATTTAGAGAAGCAACTTAAAGAGCTTAAGCTAGGTATGACGAGTGGTGGTAAGCAAGGTCGTTATGAACCTGTAATGGGTGCAATGGCGATGCCTTTATCTGAAGAAGATATGGCTGACCTAGCGGCATACTACGCATCTCTACCTATCTCGAACAACTCTACACCTGAAAATGTTGTAGATGAAGGTAAGGTTCTTTACACCGCGGGTAACGCAGAACGTGGCGTAACGGCGTGTATTGCTTGTCACGGTCCACGTGGTAACGGTACCGAGCTTTCTGGTTTCCCTAAGATTTCAGGCCAACACGCAGATTACATCAAGGCTCAACTTGAGAAATTCCGCGATGGTAGCCGTAATAACGACATGAATGCGATGATGCGTGATGTAGCTAAAAAGTTAACAGACGCAGATATTGATACCTTATCGAAGTACGTTGGTGGTTTACACTAATATGTCGGTTTCTTGTTCTTAGCCAGAACAAAGAAATGTACGTTCGAGCAAAATTGAAGAGACGCCCCAATCAGCAATGGTTGGGGCGTTTTCTTTTGTATTGATTTTATTTATGCGTTTTCATCTCATGTCTAATTTATCAATGTGTGATCGATTTGTGTACGAAAGTGTGAAGTCGCACTCTTGTAGTCTTTTTGTAACACGGTAAAGTAACCGCCATCAGCTAGGAGCTGACTTAGATATGGATGGTCATCTAGTCTAACGGTATAGACAGAAACGGATCAGGCTAGGACAGCCCAGCAACAAGGTGTTAGAAAAGGATAGCCAAAACTCATCAGGACGATGAACAACAAATAAATTTGGCATGGAAAGCACCAATAACAAATGGAGATTTGTGTACCAAGTTGAGTATACAAATTTTGGCCGATATAGGCAGATTTAGAGAGCGATAGGTTTTCCTATCGCTTTTTTTATTGATTTGATGAAAAAACACCCAATACCCCTCCACTATAAACTCAGTTTCTGGTATGTTTCGCATCCCTGTTTAAGGATGTGCTATGTATACTTGTCCCTTATGCCATCACCAAGGCGTGAATCACTATTTTGAAGACAAACGTAGAGCGTATCTACAATGTCAGCAATGTGAGCTGGTATTTGTTAAACCTGAACAAAGGTTAGAAGCAAAAGAAGAAAAAGCACACTATGATCTCCATGAGAACGATCCTAGTGATGCGGGCTACCGCCGCTTTTTATCTCGCATCGCGGATCCCTTAACAGACAAAATTTCATCTAACTCACAAGGGTTGGATTTTGGTTGTGGCCCAGGCCCTACGCTATCTATTATGTTAGAAGAAGCCGGACACACCATGGAGTTGTACGATATTTATTACCATCCAGAGACTTCTGTGTTGGAGAAAACGTATGACTTTATGACTGCTACCGAAGTGATAGAGCACCTTTATCACCCAGACAAAGTGTGGCAGCAATGGTTGAATTTAGTTAAACCCAAGGGCTGGATTGGTCTCATGACTAAGCTAGTAATAGACGTAGATGCGTTTGCTGGTTGGCACTATAAGAATGACCCGACACATGTCGTCTTCTTTAGTCGTCAAACATTCCAGTTTTTGGCCGAGCGGGATAAGCTCGAACTAGAATTTTTTGGAAGTGATGTAATTTTACTGAGGAAAGTGCAGTAATGGGTCGTAGTAAGAAATCAAGAAAGCCGGGAGCACTTGGCGCTCCTGAACCTATGGTAACAAGAAACCGTAGTGAATCTGATGTTGAAGGTCGTGAACGCAAGCGTGTTAAAAAGCGCAAAGGTCTTAAATCTGGCAGCCGTCACTCAGATGGTAGCGAAGCGAGACAGCGTAAAGCTGCACAAGATCGTGACCCTCGTTTAGGCAGCAAGAAAAAAATTCCGCTGATTGTTGAGCCTGCTAAGAAGCCGACGAAACAAGAGCGTAAGCTGTCTAACGAACAAGAGTTAGAGATGCTTGAGAATGATGCTCAACTGAACACATTGTTAGATCGTATCGAAAATGGTGAAAACCTAGGTGCTGGTCTACAGAAGTTCGTTGATGAGAAACTTGATCGTATCGAACACCTAATGGGCCGTCTAGGTCTGCTAGAGCCAGAAGACGATGAAGAAGAGATCTTCGAAGAAGCGCCTGTTGTCGCTAAGAAGAAGAAAGCAAGCTCTGACGAAGACTTGTTGTCTCAATTCGAAGATATCGATTTAGACAGCTTTAAAGGTTAAGACGAAATGAATGTAACCTTATTAGCAATTGCTGGTGGAATTATCATTCTCGGCTTGGGCTCTTATGCAGGTTACCTTCTACTTCAAGTGAAGAAGCAGACGGAGTTGCAAAAGCAGCATCAAGCACTTGCCATTGAAAAACGTAACGCAACGATTTACGACAACGTAAATACTTTGTGTTTAGCGGGTATTCAAGGCCAGTGTGATTTACCTGAGATCAGTATCCGAGTGTGTATCATTATGGATAATGTTCAGGGTGATGAGCGTGTCGATTTTGATTCTGAATATCCTGCTCTTTCTGAGCTGTACCATATCGTTAAAGATATGGCGCGCGGAGACGGAAGGCAGGAACTGACCAAGAAAGAACGCATGCAGCAGAATCTCACACGCCACAAGGCGGAGACTCGCTTGAATGATGCGGTTATCGAAGATTTGAAAAGGTTGCAGGAGAAGGTTAAGCCTCTCAACAATCAAATCAATATTCAGATGATCTAGTCACTGAGACTTTTAATATAGAGGCTTGTTTAATACACGGCGTTCTTAAGACACCTTATCTTTACAGATAGTATTAAATGAGCCTTCTTACCTTTTGC
This sequence comes from Vibrio sp. FE10, assembly GCF_030297155.1. Lineage (NCBI taxonomy): Bacteria > Pseudomonadati > Pseudomonadota > Gammaproteobacteria > Vibrionales > Vibrionaceae > Vibrio > Vibrio apostichopi. The sequence continues at coordinate 102,620 of NZ_AP028067.1, forward strand.
ACCTTTTTATTTCGGTGCATTGTTAGTGATCAAGCTAGCAGTTCTGAGTTTTTATCTGAAAAAAAGATTTTGTCTTGAAACGTCCTTACAAGTCGTGTGGCAAAATAACCCGTCTATATTTTAATGTATGTAAAATGATTTGAGAGACCTTAGGTTCTCGCGGATCTAAATTGGAATTACCGCTATGTCGAGCAAGCCAGTAACAACGAATCAGCAAATCGTTTGGGATCAAGAAATCTTAAACAAGTATAACTATTCGGGACCTCGTTACACTTCATACCCAACTGCGTTGGAGTTTCATGAAGCGTTTACCGTCGCTGATTACGACATGGCGTGTACTCAGTACCCAGAGCGTCCTCTCTCTCTTTACGTGCATATCCCATTCTGTCACAAGCTTTGTTACTACTGTGGTTGTAACAAGGTCATTACTCGTCACTCGCATAAAGCCGATGAGTACTTGGATGTGATCGAACATGAGATTCGTCAGCGTGCTTCTTTACTGAATGGCCGCGAAGTGACTCAACTTCACTTCGGTGGTGGTACGCCAACATTCTTAACTAAAGCTCAAATTACTCGTTTGATGCTGATCCTACGTGATGAGTTTAACTTTACGGCTGATGCTGAAATCAGTATCGAAGTTGATCCACGTGAAATCGAATTAGATGTGCTTGATCACCTGCGTAGCGAAGGCTTTAACCGCCTGAGTATTGGTGTCCAAGACTTCAACAAAGAAGTGCAAAAGCTGGTTAACCGTGAGCAAGATGAAGAATTCATCATCGCGATGGTTCAGCGTGCCAAAGAGCTGGGTTTCCGTTCAACCAACCTAGACTTGATCTACGGTCTACCAAAGCAGACTCAAGCGTTATTTGCTGAAACATTGAAGCAAGTGCTAGAGATGAAACCGGGTCGTTTATCGGTGTTTAACTACGCGCACATGCCGCAACTGTTTGCTGCGCAGCGTAAGATTAAAGATGAAGACTTACCTGAGCCGAAAGAGAAGATGGCTATCCTACAAGATACCATTGAGACTTTAACGGGCGCGGGCTACCAGTTCATTGGTATGGATCACTTTGCTTTACCAGAAGACGAGCTAGCCGTTGCACAGCGTGAAGGTATTCTGCATCGTAACTTCCAAGGCTACACGACCCAAGGTGAAGCTGACCTAATTGGTTTCGGTGTTTCAGCTATCTCAATGGTCGGTGATGCTTACGCACAAAACCAAAAAGAGCTGAAGAAGTATTACGCACAAGTTAACGACCTTCGTCACGCGCTTTGGAAAGGTGTTGCTCTAGACAGTGACGACCTTCTACGTCGTGAAGTGATCAAGCAGCTTATCTGTAACTTCAAGCTTGATAAAACCATGATTGAATCTGAGTTCTCGGTTAACTTTAATCGTTACTTCAAAGAAGATTTAGGGCTACTGCAAACCTTCGTTAACGATGAGTTGGTTGAAGTCGACGACAAAGAAATCCGCGTGACTCTACGTGGTCGTTTGTTGATTCGTAATATCTGTATGTGTTTCGATAAGTACCTACGTGCTAAGGCTCGCCAACAGCAGTTCTCTCGCGTGATCTAATCGCTCGATTGAGAATAGAAACATAAAAAATGCCAGCATCCATGCTGGCATTTTTGTATCTGTGTATTGCTACCCTAAGGCGGCCTACCACTTGGCTAGGTAGTGCTCTCTTTGGTACTTTATTTTCCCTTGGTATCCTGTTTAGCCTTGGCATTCTTTTGAATATTGATGAGGTCGGTTGGCCACTGATCAAACGGGACCGGACGGCTGTATAAGAAGCCTTGCGCGAGTGGGCATTGCAGTTGTTTGAGCAAGTCAGCCTGCTGCTGAGTTTCCACACCTTCCGCAACCAAGTTCACCTTAAAACCTTTGGTTATGTTGACGATAGCCGCAACGATTGAGCTGTCTAAGCTTTCTTGTTCGAGCTTACACACGAAGCTACGATCAATTTTAAGGCAATCAAATGGCAGCTTCTGCAGGTAGGCAAGCGATGAATAACCGGTGCCAAAGTCATCAATCGCAATCGAAATCCCCAGGGCTTTGAGTGTCAGCATGTTATCGATGATGGTCGGGTCATTGTCGACGATTCGTGACTCCGTGATCTCCAACGTCAGGTTTTGGGCGGGTAACTTGGTATCACGCAGCGTGTTTTTAACCAAGTCAATGAATCCGCTTTCACTCAGTTGGTCGACAGACAAGTTAACGTGAATAGAGAAGTCTTCACTCCATTTCCCTGATTCGATCGCGATGGCGGTATCTCGACAAGACTTATGCAGAATTTGCTGGCCAATGTCGTAGATGAGCCCTGTCTCTTCCGCGAGTGGAATGAATTCCAATGGTGAGATAATGCCTTCATCAGTGATCCAGCGGGCTAGGGCTTCAGCGCCGATTGTTGAACCTGATTCTAGGTCGATAATAGGTTGGTAAAAGGGTTCGAATTGTTGCAGTTCGATCGCTTTGTTGAGGCGGGCTAGCATCTTGGTTCGGTGCCTAGAGGCATTGCCCATTTCTGGACTGTAGATGCTGACACGCGCTTTATCCTGCTTGGCATTGCTCAGTGCAATACTGCTGTTGCGCAGCCATAAGGTAATGTCTTGGTCATTTGAAACGTGAACGACACCAATGGACACCTTAATCACCACACTTTCTGATTCCATAGAAAATGGCGAAGCAAAGGTTTGGAGTAGTCGGTTAGCAAGCAGCTGAACGTCATCGTCTTGAGTTACATTGGGTGCGTAAATCGCGAATTCATCGCCACCAGTACGAGCCAACAAGTACTCCGTTGGCAGAATGCCGCGCAATCGAGCGGCTGCGATGATCAGCAGTTGGTCGCCATTGTAATGGCCTAGACTGTCATTGATATCGCGGAAACGATCGATACCAACCAAATAAAGCGTTCCTTCCTTTGTTTCGGTGCTTTTTTGGGCGGCATCAATAAAGCCTTCTCGGCTATACAATTTGGTTAGTGAGTCATAGGTCAGTTGAGACTGTAATTGCTGGAAAGAAGCCTTTAAGTTGTTGGCCATCTCATTGAATGCTGCCACTAGCATACTGGTTTCGTAGATATTACCCGGTTTCGGCATGCTGCTATTCCAATCGCCATTGGCTAGGCGTTTTGCTGCGTCGGCGGTTGAGGTTATCGGTCGAATTACGCGATTAAAGGCAATTAGCCCAGCGATGATGCCAATACAGCTGAGCGCGAGCCCAAGTAGCCAGCTGTTTCTTTGGTTTTCTGGTAGTTCACCGAGCAGGTTGGACTCAGGGATCGACATGCCAATAAACCAAGTGATGCCATGCTCATCTTCAAAAGGTGTGAGTTGGTTGAAGTATCGTTGGCCGTCGAGATTAAAGCTGAAACGTTGAACGCTCATGTTTTCAATCAAATGGAATTGGTCAACGTAGCTGGCGCTCTCTCGTATGACGGGGTTAGCGCTTTCTGTTGCGAGGAGACGTTGGCCTTTGTGGGTCTTTCCGGTTCCCCAAGACACGACACTGCCACCTTCTGAGTGAGCAACTAAACGTTGCTGGTTGTCGATGATGTAGACAGAGGCATCGGTATTATTTTTCAGATCTCTCAAGAACGCGTTGAAGGTATTGATCTTGATATCGCTGACGATAACCGCTTTAAATTCGTTGTCATCATAAATAGGCGCAAGTGCTGACAGGGTGATCTCTTGGCGTTCATCGGCATTGGCGTAAATAGGCGACCACACGGCTTTTTTCTGATTAACAACTGGAGTATACCAAGGGCGTACTCGCGGGTCATACCCTGAGATGACGGAGCGAATGTCTTCACTTATCTTGCTGCCACGGTAGATAACCAACTGATCTTGAGTGCGGTCATCCTGCACCATCAGGGTATAGCCATCGTTTGCTTCTTTACGAAAACCCACATAATTGCCATCTTCAGAACCAAAACCAATTACATCAAGTTGCGGAACAGCCGTGAAGTGATCGGAAAACTTATAAAGAATGTAATCTTGAACCTTGCTGAGATTGCCAGCTTGGTAAAGGTGGTGATAGCCAATGTTGTGGCTGAGTGAGAGGTTGGCGTGAAACGGTTTTTCTAAAAAATCGGACAGGCTTTTATGAACATTGTCAGTGAGTGATGCTAGTTGACGTGCACTAATATCACTCACCATCTCTTTGTAGCTTTGTTTTTGAGTGAAAACCATTACGCCCATAGTGAACAGAAAAATCATCACGAATGGGAGAACCACCGCGGTTCTCAATGTAATTTGTGTTTTCAAAGACATCTTTAGCTACAACTTTAGTGAATGGCATACCTTAATTGTACCGACACTATTCAAACCAAGCGACCCTTTTTGGGTTAAAAAGTAGCTGCATCGAAAGTCATATCAGGTCAGTACAGTTCTTTGAGCTTACGGGTTAGGGTGTTTCTTCCCCAGCCTAAAACCTTGGCAGCATCTTGTTTATGACCATTGGTATGGTTGAGTGCAGCCTCTAGCAGTATACGTTCAAACTCTGGCAGAGCATAAGTCAGCAGCTCCTTTTCTCCTGAATCAAGCGCACACTTTGCCCAATTAGCCAGCAGTTGCTGCCAGTTATCACCAGAGCCTGAAGTGGTCACCACTTTCTCTTCCAATAACTCAGGAGGCAGGTCTGAAGGCAATATTTCGCTACCGCTGGCCATCACAGTGAGCCAACGACAAATATTTTCCAGTTGACGCACGTTACCTGGCCAATTCAGTTGATTGAGCTTTAGGATCGTCTCTGGGTGCAGTGTTTTTACTTCTACACCGAGCTCTTCGGCGGCAGAGGCTAAGAAGTGATGAGTCAGTTTCTCAATATCTTGCTTACGTTCACGCAGCGCAGGAATATGGATTCGAATCACATTCAGTCGATGGAAAAGGTCTTCACGGAAACCCCCCTCATGCACCAGTCGCTCTAAATCTTGGTGGGTTGCCGCAACGATACGTACATCAACCTTTACCGCAGAGTGACCGCCCACTCGATAAAATTGGCCATCCGACAAGACACGTAGCAAGCGGGTTTGAATGTCGAGTGGCATATCCCCGATCTCATCCAAAAACAGGGTGCCGCCGTTGGCTTGTTCAAAGCGTCCTTGGCGAACACTGTTGGCTCCGGTAAAGGCGCCCTTCTCGTGGCCAAACAGCTCGGATTCGATCAAGTCTTTAGGTATTGCTGCCATGTTGAGGGCAATGAATGGCTTCTTTGCTCTCGGGCTGTGGCGATGTAAGGCGTGCGCTACTAACTCTTTACCCGTACCGGACTCACCATTAATGAGAACAGAAATGGACGAACGAGATAAACGGCCAATGGCGCGGAAAACTTCTTGCATTGCGGGCGCTTCACCGATGATTTCGGGTGCGTTGGTCTCTTCGACCACTTCGCTGGCTTGTTCACGCTTCTGTTCTTGACTGTGTGCGATTGCTCGTTCTACCAAAGTCAGCGTCTCATCGATATCAAACGGCTTCGGCAAATACTCAAAAGCCCCTTTCTGATAAGCATTCACCGCAGCATCAAGGTCAGAGTGCGCGGTCATGATGATCACTGGCAGGTCAGGAGAACGCTGGTGAACTTGATGCAACAGCTCAATCCCGTCAATGCCAGGCATGCGAATGTCCGATACCAATACATCTGGCGTTTCGCGTTCAAGCGCCAGCAGCACGCTCTCTGCGTCAGCAAATGTTTCGCACTTAATATCCGCAGATGACAGCGTCTTTTCTACGACCCAGCGTATAGAACTGTCGTCATCGACGACCCAAACGTATCCCTTACTCATAATTCAATTCCTTTGCAGCCAAATCTATTGTGATAATCATTGTTGTTTTTATTGTTTGGTATTCGTTGTTGCCGATGAAACGTTGTTTCCAGTGGGAATCAAGGCTTCGCTTATATCGGCAAATAAATCGTGAAAGTGGTGTTACCTGGCCAGCTTTCAACGTCTATTTTCCCGTTGTGCTGATCGATCAGGTTTTGAGATATCGATAGTCCTAAGCCAGTGCCACCCTCGCGCCCACTCACCATTGGGTAAAAGAGGGTGTCTTTTAATTCATCGGGGATGCCCGGGCCGTTATCGCTGATCTCAATGCGAGCAGCGAGTTTATGTCGCTTGCCATGGATATTGGCCTGGTGCACCGTTCTGGTGCGAATGGTGATTTTACCGGACTCTTGCGTCTTCAAAATCTGTGCAGCGTTACTCACGATGTTGAGCATGGCTTGTTCAACTTGCGCAGAATCCATCACTATCGCCGGCAGGCTAGGGTCGTAATCTCTTTCGATAGCGAGTGTCGAGCCCGCTTCAAGTTCTACTAGTTGTCGAACTTTTTCTAAGATTTGATGAAGGTTCTCTTCGGTTTTTTTGCCTGGTTTTTGTGGGCCAAGAAGACGGTCGACCAAGGCTCTCAAGCGATCGGCTTGTTCAATAATGATCTGTGTGTATTCATTAAGAGACTGATCGGGCAACATTTTTCCAAGCAGCTGCGCCGCTCCTCTTAAACCACCTAATGGGTTTTTGATTTCATGAGCTAACCCGCGCACCAGTAGCTTCGCAGCTTGTTGTTGTGCGTGTTGGTTAAGTTCTTGGCTGAGGCGTCTTTGTTGGTCTATCTTGCGCATCTCCACTAGTAGCAAGGTTTCACGCTGCCATGAAATAGGGCTTACGGTGACTTCTAGCATCAGTGGGCGGTTGTCGACGACAAAGGTAACGTCGCTGTCGGTAATGCTTTGGCCACTTTGTAGAGGCTGAGTGAGAAGCGCTAAGTCGAGGGAAGCATGTTGAATCAACTGGCTTAGTGGGTGATCGACGATGCGTCTCGCGCTTTGAGAGAAGAGTTGTTCAGCCGCAGGGTTGGCGTATCGCACGAACAATTGCTCATCGAGCATCAAGGTCGCGGTCACCATATTGTCGAGAATGGCGTTGGAAAGATGATGTGTATCTATGCTGTCGCTTTGGGCTGATCGATTCACTATTTCGTCCTTGAACTGGTGTTTTTCTCACTGCACCAAATTGGTGCGTAGCTGAGTTCAAGTATGGCGCATATCAACCAGAAGCTAAAGATAATTCATTAGAGTCGCTAAAAGCTGCTTCGATTGGGTGAAAAGTAGAGGAAATTCAGTCTCTTTTAACACATTGGCCTACTTGAGCGTCGCTCGATGTAAATACACGGTGACTGGACTAGTAGATGCAATAAGCTTGCCGCTTCTATGTGCTTGAATTGCAATGGTGTGAGTACCTCGATCGATGCCTTTCAATTCCCAAGTTGGCTGGGTTTGCGGAGCACCATAACGACGGCCATCGAGCATTAGTTGCAACTGCTCACCAATACCTAATTTTCGGTTGAGTTCGATCTGAATGGGGATTAAGCCACGGTTGTTACGGATGGTTTGATCATGAATGGGAGTCAGCATGGTTAGCGTTAGCTGAGCTGGAGCCTCGCGTTCCGTAGTTTTTGTTTCTTGCTGATTTTGGGCGGGTGTTGCCGTTTTAGATGTAGATGTAGATGGATCTGCAGCGTCAACAGGCGTTGAGGCCTCAAATTTAGGGGCTGGCGCTGACGCTTGTACATCAGGCAGGCGAAGAGATTTAGCACCTTGATCGGTTGGGTTATCACTAAAGTGGAGTACGCCATCTTCGTCTACCCAGGTATATACCGTTTGAGCAGAGCACGAGAATGCGACTGTTAACCCAATTAGGAACAGTATGTTTTTCATATCGTTAGCCTCTTTCCACCGTTAGGTGTTTTCACGTTTGGCGTTGGTTTTGTTATTGATTTTATTGTGTTTATAGCAACAGCCTCTGAGGGCTTTTGTTTAATACCAATCAAAGTAAGTTAATGTTCACAAATAGCGTAGGAAAAAGACTTGAGAACGAGGCAGGATTTTTCGATAAGTAGTTATTCTACAATCAAAAATTCTAACGACGTTATCGAGTGTTTTAACAAGCTAGGGTGAGCAGTTATTTACTACGATTAGTATCGAATATGGTACGAGGAAGGGGAGGTAGGGAGAATAGAAAAAAGGCCCACCTGCGAGGCGAGCCTAATATTTTTCTAGAGTTTCTTACTTATTGCAGTAAGAAGACCGACTAAAAATTAAACTGAGTAGTACAGTTCAAACTCAAGTGGGTGTGTCGCCATGTTAACGCGTTGTACATCGTCAGATTTCAGTGTGATGTAAGAATCAATGAAATCGTCAGAGAATACGCCGCCAGCTGTTAGGAATTCACGATCGGCGTCTAGAGCTTTAAGCGCTACTTCTAGAGATTCAGCAACTGTTGGGATTTCAGCCGCTTCTTCTGCTGGAAGGTCGTATAGATCTTTATCCATAGCTTCGCCTGGGTGGATCTTGTTCTTGATACCGTCAAGGCCAGCCATCAGCATTGCTGAGTAGCATAGGTATGGGTTAGCTGCTGGGTCACCAAAACGTAGCTCGATACGACGTGCTTTCGGGCTTGGTACTACTGGGATACGGATAGAAGCAGAACGGTTACGTGCTGAGTAAGCAAGCATTACCGGAGCTTCAAAACCAGGTACAAGACGCTTGTACGAGTTTGTTGATGGGTTAGCAAATGCGTTGATTGCACGAGCGTGTTTGATTACACCACCGATGTAGTAAAGCGCCATTTCAGATAGGCCGCCGTACTTATCACCAGCAAACAGGTTAACGCCGTCTTTTGCTAGAGATTGGTGAACGTGCATACCAGAACCGTTATCGCCAACTAGTGGCTTAGGCATGAATGTCGCTGTTTTACCAAATGCGTGAGCAACGTTGTGTACAACGTACTTGTAGATTTGAGTCTCATCAGCTTTTGTTGTCAGCGTGTTGAAGCGAGTTGCGATTTCGTTTTGACCCGCAGTTGCTACTTCGTGGTGGTGAGCTTCAACAACTAGACCCATCTCTTCCATTACTAGACACATTGCAGAACGGATGTCTTGAGAAGAATCTACAGGAGCTACTGGGAAGTAACCGCCTTTAACGCCAGGACGGTGACCTTTGTTACCGCCTTCGATGTCAGAACCTGTGTTCCAAGCTGCTTCTACGTCATCAATCTTGAAGAAAGAACCAGACATGTCATTTGAGAATTTAACATCATCAAATAGGAAGAATTCTGGCTCAGGACCGACTAGAACTGTATCTGCAATACCAGTAGAGCGTAGGTATTCTTCAGAACGTTTAGCGATTGAGCGAGGGTCACGGTCGTAGCCTTGCATTGTTGCAGGCTCAAGAATGTCACAACGGATGTTTAGCGTTGCGTCTTCTGTGAATGGGTCAAGAACTGCAGATGATGCGTCAGGCATCATTACCATGTCAGATTCGTTAATGCCTTTCCAACCTGCTACTGAAGAGCCGTCGAACATTTTACCTTCTTCAAAGAAGTCAGCGTCAACTTGGTGAGAAGGAATAGAGATATGCTGCTCTTTACCTTTTGTATCAGTAAAACGTAAGTCGATAAATTTAACTTCGTTCTCTTGGATCAGGGATAGTACATTTTCTACTGACATCTTGGATAACCTCCAGTGTTATTAATTCGGTATTAGCTCGATTCGGTTGAAACCAGCATTGATTAATGTCTGTATGTGCATTAATCGATGCTGATTTGTCTATTGCCAAAAGCGTGCCAAAAAAATTATTCCATTAATTTCAATTGCTTAGTTGTTTTTGTTTGCGTTTACATTCGAGTTTTGCACCAAAATGATCTCTGCGTGCACTATATTGGTGCAATGCGCTTGATGTGCACCAATATGATGAATCACAAACGAATACCATTCAGCAACGAATTGAGTACGTTGTCAATCCACTTTTCTTTTTCGGGGTAGATTTGGCTCGAAGTTAGCGCGCAATGATTTTAAAAATCGTACGAATTTAGCTGTTCTATACTGTATTGAATCGATGTTAAGCGAATATGAATCGCTAATAGAGAAAAAAGCCTTGGTTCAGATCACATATTTCTGGGTTTTTTTCTAAAATCTGGTATATTATTGACCGTTTTTTAAATCAAGCTAGCGGTTATTATCCAAACAATTGAGATAATTGACGGCTACCTTTTATGAGTGAATCGAGAATCCATGTCTACTCCACAGATTGATAAGTTAAGAAATATCGCGATCATCGCGCACGTTGACCACGGTAAAACGACTTTGGTTGATAAACTGCTACAACAGTCAGGCACTCTTGAGTCTCGTGGTGAAGCTGAAGAGCGTGTCATGGATTCGAATGACATCGAAAAAGAGCGTGGCATTACAATCCTTGCTAAGAACACAGCAATCAACTGGAATGATTACCGCATCAACATCGTAGATACTCCGGGACACGCGGACTTCGGCGGTGAAGTTGAGCGTATCATGTCTATGGTTGATTCAGTTCTTCTGATCGTAGATGCAGTTGACGGCCCAATGCCTCAAACTCGTTTCGTAACGCAAAAAGCATTCGCACACGGCCTTAAGCCAATCGTTGTTATCAACAAGATTGACCGTCCTGGTGCTCGTCCTGATTGGGTTATGGATCAAGTATTCGACCTTTTCGACAACCTAGGTGCTACTGATGAGCAACTAGACTTTACTGTTGTTTACGCTTCAGCTCTAAACGGTTGGGCAACAATGGAAGAAGGCGAAGTTGGCACAGACATGGAACCACTGTTCCAAGCTGTTGTTGATACAGTAGACGCTCCTGCAGTTGACCTTGACGGTCCTCTACAAATGCAAATTTCGCAACTTGATTACAGCTCTTACGTAGGTGTTATCGGTGTTGCTCGTGTTACTCGTGGTTCGGTTAAGCCAAACCAACAAGTAACTATCGTGAATGCTGAAGGCAAGAAACGTAACGGTAAAGTAGGTACTGTACTTGGTTACCTAGGTCTTGAGCGTCACGAAGTAGAACAAGCTAACGCTGGCGACATCATTGCAATCACTGGTCTTGGTGAGCTGAAAATTTCAGACACTATCTGTGACGTAAACAATGTTGAAGCAATGGAACCTCTATCTGTTGATGAACCAACAGTAACAATGACTTTCCAAGTAAACACTTCTCCGTTCGCGGGTAAAGAAGGTAAGTTTGTAACTTCACGTAACATCCTTGAGCGTCTTGAAAAAGAATTGGTTCATAACGTTGCACTACGTGTTGAAGAAACTGAAAGTCCAGACCGTTTCCGCGTATCAGGCCGTGGTGAGCTTCACCTTTCTATCCTGATCGAAAACATGCGTCGTGAAGGCTTCGAGCTAGCAGTATCTCGTCCAGAAGTAATCATCAAAGAAGAAGATGGTCAGAAAATGGAACCGTTCGAAACGGTTACTATCGATGTAGTTGAAGAGCACCAAGGTGCGATCATGGAAAGCATCGGTCTACGTAAGGGTGAGCTAACAGATATGGCACCAGATGGTAAAGGCCGTGTTCGCATGGACTTCATGATGCCTTCTCGTGGTCTTATCGGTTTCCAAACTGAATTCCTTACAATGACGTCTGGTTCTGGTCTTATTTACCACTCGTTTGATCACTACGGTCCTTACAAAGGCGGTATCATTGGTCAACGTAACAACGGTGTTCTAATCTCGAACGCAACGGGTAAAGCTCTTACTTACGCTCTATTCTTCCTTCAAGCTCGTGGTCGTCTATTCACAGAGCACGCTGATGAAGTTTATGAAGGTCAAGTAATCGGTATTCACAACCGTTCAAACGACCTGACAGTAAACTGTCTAAAAGGTAAGCAACTAACGAACGTTCGTGCATCTGGTACTGATGAAGCACAAGTTCTTTCTCCACCGATCAAGCACACTCTAGAGCAAGCTCTTGAGTTTATCGATGAAGATGAACTAGTAGAAGTAACGCCACTAAACGTACGTATCCGTAAGAAGCTTCTTACTGAAAACGAACGTAAGCGTGCAGCACGTCCAGCTAAGGCTTAATTGCCAGCTGACTAGCTTCTAGCTAAGTAGATAAGAAAGCCCCGAGTAGCCTAGCTGCTCGGGGCTTTTGTTTTATGTGGCGTTAGCATAGATACGGGTAAACGAGATGCGAGATACGAAGAGCATGTTCCATATCTATGCATCGAGTCGTCATTCAAGAATCGAGGGACGAAATATCTGTAATCTTTCTTTTAAGGCGTCCAAGAGATTCCCTATCACGCTCGTTCCTCGCTGTAGGGAATGACTGTGGGTTTGTTTAGATTCGAGTTAACGAGATGCGAGATTCGAAGAGCGTGTTTAGATTGGATATAGCCAGATACTAAGAAGGTGAGATCTTCGATACCTGTTCTCTTTCATCCATTTCTACTCATCGAGTCGTCATTCCAGAATCGAGGGACGAGATATCTGGAATCTTTCTTTTACGGCATATAAGAGATTCCCTATCACGCTCGTTCCTCGCTGTAGGGAATGACGGTGGTTTGTTTAGATTCGAGTAAACGAGATGCGAGATACGAAGAGCGTTCAAGTATTCGTGATCATCAATAGGGAGGGACGACCGAGTTGGGGAGCTAGCTTTTGATACCTAAGTGGCTTTTAACAAATAGAACCCGTTTTTCGACTGACATAAATGGAACCTCGACAATCTCATAGCCAAGCTCTTGATAGATTCTAACTAACGCGTGGTGAATCTCTAATGCTTCTTCAAACGGGTAGGGGCGCACTTCATCTTGAACATAGATAGAAGCTTCAGGGCGGCAGAATAGGGCTTGAGAGTGATAGCCTTTACTCGCTTCTCGGTAGTTCTCATCAATATCGAGGTTCGCCTGAGCTAAGTAACCGCAGATATCTGGGATAGCACGATCGAGAAACGCAATCGGATGCTGGTTAGCCTGTTCCTTTTGCTCGCTCATGACGGTCAGACACAGGCGAGCAAAGCCCGGAAGGTCTAACCAAGGTAGGATGCCATCGGCCAGTTGACTCTGCTGTTCAATTAACTGTCGAGAAGATTCCGCGAAGGTCGGGTAACCCATGTCAGCCAAGGCATTAATCAGCGTTGTTTTTCCGGCTCCGGGACCGCCAGTAATAATGATTGGCTGCATCGTGTTGTTTCTCTGTAGATCTACTTCTGGTTCAGTTGAGCTAAGAATTTATCCGATTCTGCTATCGCCGCATTCATCTGTTCTATCGCGTAAGCGATGTCTTTTTCTAAGCTCATAAACTCACCCTGCAACGAACCAACGGCACTCGCATTGAGGTTATGCTTAAGATAAAGCGTGTTGTCGCGAAGAGTGTTGAGTACCGGATCCATTTTCTTCTCGGCCCGTTTCATCGCTGAAAGCATAGTCTGGTAAGACGATTTGGTTTCACGCAGCTTCTTCTCACTTGAACGACGCAGTGAATCGCTGGTGTAGAGATCTAACTCACCCTGCCACTCTTCAAACAACGCATCGGACACATCTTCAATCGCAGCAATGCGGTCACTGACATTTTGAGCCGCTTTCTCGCTGTCTTGGTATTTATCATTAATCTTGTTGTACATGTCTTCAAGGTCGCCACCACTGAAGTTAGTCAGGCTACTCAAGGCTTCAAGTGCGCTGGTAAACTCTTCCTGAGCATCCTGTTGCGACTCTTTCGCGTCTTCTACTCTGTCGACCATAATGTCACGCTTGTGGTAACCCACTTGCTCCATGGCGGAGTAATAAGCTGACTGGCATCCAGTAAGAGTAAAAATAGAGAGGACTATAACTATTAAATAAGGCATCCTAGTTTCCTATAGTTAAATAATATCAATCGTAGTAAATAACTGCTCAACCTAGCTTGTTAAAATGCTCGATAACGGCGTTAGAATTTTTGATTGTAGAATGACTACTTATCGAAAAACTCTTCCTTGTTCTCAAGCCTTTTTCCTACGCTATTTTTGAACATTTACTTACTGTGATTAATACAACGGAATATTAATTAGGACTATGAACGAGTTACAAGGGAGTTACAAGTTGAAGATAAAAAAGGTCGCCACACTCAGTGTTCAGTTTTCTCGCTATCTTTTGGCGCGAATGACGCACGATAGGGTCAACGTGAATGCGGGCTATTTGGCGTACATTACCTTGCTCTCGATCGTACCGATGTTGACGGTTCTGCTCTCTATCTTGTCGTCATTCTCCATCTTTGCTGATGTCGGTATCGTGATTCAAAACTTCGTCATTACCAACTTTGTTCCAGCGTCAGGGGATGCAGTACACGGTGCTTTGTTAGAGTTCGTTGCCAATACCGGAAAAATGACGGCGGTGGGTAGTGTGTTCTTATTCATTGCAGCACTGATGCTGATCTCCAATATCGATAAGAACCTCAACTACATCTGGCGTGTTAATGAGAAGCGACGTGCGGTGTTGTCTTTCTCTATGTACTGGATGGTGCTGACGCTTGGGCCTATTTTGGTGGGCGCGAGCATTGCTGCGACTTCGTATGTAACATCGCTAAGTCTGCTACAAAATGAAGTGGTGTCTGGTGCCTTTAATACCGTGATCCGCAAACTCCCTTTGATTCTCTCTTTCTTCGCGTTCTTCGGTTTGTACCTGTTGGTTCCCAACAAAAAGATACACTTTTCTCATGCAGCTGCGGGCTCTCTGGTTGCAGCTCTGTTGTTCGAACTCAGTAAGAAAGGCTTTGCAGCCTACATTACACAATTCCCTTCTTACCAGTTGATTTATGGCGCATTAGCGGCGATTCCGATTCTTTTTGTCTGGGTGTATTTGTGTTGGTTGATCGTGCTAGTGGGTGCAGAGGTAACCGCTGCCCTTGGTGAGCACGAACAGTGGAGTGACCCGCAAGAAATGGTACACTCAACGGATAACGACAAAATTACAGAGCAAGGAAACAACAGTGATAGCACTGATCCAGAGAGTAAGTGAAGCTGCCGTCCGTGTTGATGGCGAAGTAGTGGGTGAGATTGAGCAAGGCTTATTGGTTCTATTAGGCGTAGAAAAAGGTGATGACGAAACCAAAGCCAAACGTTTGATGGAACGAGTGACCACTTATCGTGTCTTTGGAGATGAGGACGATAAAATGAACCTCAATGTGAAGCAGGTTGAAGGTAAGGTCTTAGTGGTGTCTCAATTCACTCTGCCTGCCGATACGAAGAAAGGCACGCGAGCGGGCTTTTCTCGTGGTGCTCACCCTGAAGATGCTGAGCGTCTTTACAACTATTTCTCTGACCAATGTGAATCAGTATTGCCAACAGAACGTGGCCGATTTGCAGCCGACATGAAAGTGTCGTTAGTTAATGATGGTCCAGTGACATTCTGGCTACAAGTTTAGGCTTAAAGGAATAAGCATGTTTAAACTCATAACCCCAACCACCGAAAATCAACTGAACAAGTATTACCATTTTCGTTGGCAGATGCTCCGTGAGCCTTGGCGAATGCCGGTAGGCTCTGAGCGCGATGAATATGACGCCATGAGTCACCATCGCATGATAGTCGATGGTCGAGGTCGCCCGATGGCGATTGGACGTCTTTATATCACCCCAGATCTAGAAGGTCAGATCCGCTACATGGCGGTTAAGAATTCTCGCCGCAGTAAAGGTATGGGTTCGTTGATTCTCGTTGCGCTTGAATCATTGGCTCGCCAAGAGGGCGCAAAGCGCTTGGTGTGTAATGCGCGTGAAGATGCGATCTCGTTCTACGAGAAGAATGACTTTGAACGTCGTGGTGAGATTAACGATCAACGCGGCCCTGTACGTCACCAGCAGATGGTTAAGCACCTTGACCCAATGGCTGACGTATTGCGTAAACCTGATTGGTGTAACGAGCTTCAGCAGCGTTGGGAACACCAGATCCCGATCAGTGACAAGATGGGCATTAAGATTAACCAATACACCGGTTATCAGTTTGAGTGTAGTGCTCAGTTGAATCCCAATTTGAACCCTCATAACACCATGTTTGCAGGCTCTGCCTTCACTCTAGCGACCTTAACGGGCTGGGGCATGACTTGGCTACTGATGAAAGAACGCGGCCTGACCGGTGACATCGTGTTGGCGGATAGTAATATTCGTTACCGTCACCCGGTAGAACAAAACCCAGTCGCATCGACCTCATTGGATGGGATCAGTGGAGACTTAGATCGTCTTGCCTCTGGCAGAAAGGCTCGTATCATCATTCACGTAACCATTCACAGTGGCGACGTGGAAGCGGTAGAGTTTACGGGAACCTATATGCTGATCCCTGATTACAAAAAGATACTATCAACAGATTCGAATGTGAGTGAGTAGCTAACCGCACCACTCATTTTGTAAGAGCTGAAGATAAATTTTGAAAGCGCTACTCCTCAGGAGCGGCGCTTTTTTGTTGGCAGTCGTTAATCTCAGAATATTCAACTTGGTCGAGCTTTCCTGAAATTTGGTGGCATGGGTCGGAAAGGGTAATGGAGAGCGAGTGCTGCTCTTGTTCTAGCAAATCGAGTTCGCCCGAGACCTCACCATTCAGTGTTTGAACCCTCTGCGAACCTTCCTCTTCTGCCGATGCACCAATAATGTGCATTGGTTTGAGAGTAAAGCGGCCACGGTCAAAATTCGCGTTGAGCTCAGGGATCTCAAACACGTTATCGGTTGATGTTTCAGACAGCGTGTCGTTAAAGGTCATCACGCCTTGGCGCACGCTGCCCTTGAGTTGACCTGTGGTTGAGTAGCCCAGCATCAGCGAATCGCCGTACAAACCTGCGGCTTGAAGTTCGAATTCACCATAGCCTGTCGCATCCAGTGGTAACTCAAGCTGCTGTAACATGGGTGATATAGGTAACCCGTCAGCAGAGATGTCTAGGCTCCACGGTTTACTTACTTGGTTAAAGTCGAGCGTTGCATTCGCTTCAACATAGCCATGCTTTAGCGGCATAAACAGGCGTGTCAGTGTCCATTTGCCTTGATCGCTATTCATTTCAACCACAGGCTGAGCGCTGAGAATATTCTGGTAGCTGGCATCATTGGCGCTGGCCATTAACTTGCCTTGCCACAACCCTAGCTTTCTATCTTGCAGCAATTGAACCTGATGCCCCTCGACATGAAGCCCTGAAACCTGCCAGTAAGGTTTTTTTGCAAGTTGGATGAGTTGGCTACGCTCTATGTTTAGTCGATGAATAGAGGCTTGCTGTAGCTGTGTAAGCCAAGGGATTAAGCGAGTGACCGGTAGATTTTCATCTTGGCTTTCAGTAATCCATTTTATGCCCTGAACATCAAGCTGCGCGAGTTCAACTGAGCTTGGTGTTACCACCCCGTTCATTTGGATGCTGCCTTGTCGCCATTGGGTATAGAAATCCTCAATCAGGATCTGCTCAGGCTGGAGGCTTAGTTGGATACTCGGGTCGACGAACAAGTCATCATCAATGGTGACGCCCTCTGCTTGTAGGGAAAAGGTGGCTTGTTGCTGCTGCCACAGCTGAAACGGTAACTGAACATTTTCTAATGAAGCATCGAAGCCAGCTAAGTGGCCATTTTTCCATTCCACATCGCTACGCAAGATATCTAAACTGTTGATGTGGTTTATTTGGATGCCTTTTACGTTCCAATTTTTGCTTAATAGGTTTTGGGTTTGTTGTTGATCGAGCCTTAAGCCGTCAGCGGTTACATTCACCAGCGACCAACCTTGCTGATACTGTTCCGCTTGCCCAGAAATCTTAGCCCCTCGCCATTCAAATGAAGCGCCATAAAGAGTGCTGTCATTGGGCTTTAGATCGAGATCAATCAATAAGTTGTCAAAGGCTTCATCTTGCCAATAGAGTTGTGCGGCAGTGAGTTGTGTTTTTCCGTAGGGCAGTATTGAGCTGTGGTTATCCCAGGTGGGATCGGAGATCTGCAGGTCGATGCCACGCGCATTAAAGTCTGGTGTTGAAAAGTCTAAGTCATGAAGAGCGAGCTGGTGGAGCTTGATATGTTGCTGCGCGAACAAGGGATCGAGAATCTTTAGGTTATTGGTATCCAGTTGCAGGCCGCTGATCAAAACAGAATCCAACACTAATTGGGCTTCTGTTACAGAGTAAGGACTGAACCAGATATCGATCTTGTCGACGTACAGAGGTGGCTGCTTTTCTGGTTGGGCTTGAGGCAGGGTAATGCCCATTAAAGTGATGTGATAAGGCGCCTGATACTCAACATCCTCAATGAGTACAGGTTGTTCAATCGTATGCTTGATAAAAAAGTTAGCAACATCCGCACGGTATTGCGTCTGCAGGCTTAATAGCAACGCTGCGATAGTTGCAACGGCGATAGCCAACACAATGCCGAACACCATGAATACCTTTTTCATTCCCTGAAAGCCTTAAATTTCAATTGTCTCAAAACAGAGTGGAACAAAAAGGGTCAAGCATCAACAAAAAAGCCCCTCAAAAGAGGGGCTTGCTACAAAAATATCATTTTAAATTGGGCGTTCGCTTTTGGCTAAGCCCGAGCAGATGGTGGATTAGTCGAGTTGAGGACCAGCGGCAACCAGCGACTTACCTTCAGCGTTGTCTGTGTACTTATCAAAGTTGTTGATGAAGCGTTCCGCTAGATCTTTCGCTTTGCTTTCCCATTGTAGTGGGTCAGTGTACGTATCGCGTGGGTCAAGAATCGCAGGGTCAACATCGTGCAACGCTAGCGGTACTTCTAGGTTAAACATCGGGATAACCTTAGTTTCGGCTTGGTCGATTGAGCCATCTAGGATAGCGTCGATGATGCCACGAGTATCTTGGATCGAGATACGTTTGCCTGTGCCATTCCAACCAGTGTTCACTAGGTAAGCTTCAGCGCCAGCCGCTTCCATGCGCTTCACAAGCACTTCAGCGTACTGAGTTGGGTGAAGAGTTAGGAATGCCGCACCAAATGCCGCAGAGAACGTTGGTGTTGGTTCAGTAATACCACGCTCTGTACCTGCTAGCTTAGCAGTGAAGCCAGATAGGAAGTGGTATTTAGTTTGCTCCGGAGTCAGCTTAGATACTGGTGGTAGAACACCAAATGCATCTGCTGTTAGGAAGATAACTTTTTGAGCATGACCGGCTTTTGATACTGGCTTAACGATGTTGTCGATGTGGTGAATCGGGTAAGAAACACGAGTGTTCTCTGTTTTAGAACCGTCATCAAAATCGATAGAACCATCGCCACGAACCGTTACGTTTTCTAGCAGCGCATCACGACGGATTGCATTGTAGATTTCTGGTTCCGCTTCTTTAGATAGACGAATCGTCTTCGCGTAACAACCACCTTCAAAGTTGAAGATGCCATCATCGTCCCAACCGTGCTCATCATCACCTATTAGCTCACGCTTAGGATCCGTTGATAGGGTTGTTTTACCGGTACCAGATAGGCCGAAGAATATCGCTACATCGCCTTCTTCACCAACGTTAGCACTACAGTGCATTGAAGCAATGCCTTGCAGAGGAAGAAGGTAGTTCATCATTGCGAACATGCCTTTCTTCATCTCACCGCCGTACCAAGTACCACCGATGATTTGAACGCGCTCTGTTAGGTTGAAAGCAACGAAGTTTTCAGAGTTTAGACCCTGTTTTTCCCAGTTAGGGTTCGTTGTTTTAGCACCGTTCATTACCACGAAATCAGGTTCGAACGTTGCTAGCTCTTCGTCAGTTGGACGAATGAACATGTTCTTAACGAAGTGCGCTTGCCACGCTACTTCAGTGATAATACGTACACTTAAGCGCGTATCAGGGTTAGCACCACAGTAACCGTCAATGACAAACAGGCGCTTGCCAGATAGCTGAGTTGTCACAAGCTCTTTCAGCTCATCCCACACTTCAGTTGTAATTGGTTTGTTGTCATTTTTGCCTTGATCTGACCACCACATGGTATCGCGTGTAGTGTCATCTTTAACGATGTATTTATCTTTTGGTGAGCGGCCAGTAAAGATACCAGTGTCAACCGCAACAGAGCCTAGTTCCGTTACTACGCCTTTTTCGTAGCCTTCCAAACCTGGCAGTGTCTCTTCAACGAATAACTGCTCGTAGCTAGGATTACGAAGAACTTCAGTAACGCCAGTCAGTCCGTGCTTAGTTAGATCAATTTGTGCAGCCTTAGTATGTTCCATAACGGTCATAGGTGCTCCTTGTAG
Source organism: Vibrio sp. FE10 (assembly GCF_030297155.1). NCBI lineage: Bacteria > Pseudomonadati > Pseudomonadota > Gammaproteobacteria > Vibrionales > Vibrionaceae > Vibrio > Vibrio apostichopi. The sequence continues at coordinate 122,608 of NZ_AP028067.1, forward strand.
GATATTTTGTAGGGATTTTGTATTAATTTTTTATTGTTATCTGCTCACCATGCTAGCAACGAGACTCTGGGGAAACAGGGATACAGCTCAAAAAGTATCCATATTAATCTTGGGGTTTTAAGCGTCTCGTCACATATTGGCCTAACTAGTCTATCCTGTACGCAAACCTTTGCGCTAGGGGCGAGAACATTATTAATTGATTAAAATTAAGCGGTGATTTTATTACGAGATGTTACGGAGTTTGCGCTATTTTGATCACAAAAAAGGCCAGCTGAGCGCTGACCTTTGTGGGGTAAATTACGTGTTTTTGGTACGCTGTAAATTAATGAACCGTATTGTCGCCTTTATCTGCTGCTTCTGCGTACAGAGCGTCAACGTCGTTCTTATCAAAAGAGTAGTTTGTGCCACAGTAATCACAATGAAGAGCCACACTTCCTTCAGTGCTGATGATGTCGTAGATCTCTTCTTGAGCAACAGTAATGATAGCCGCACCGCTGCGTTGACGAGAACAACCACAGAAGAACTCAACCGGTTGTGGGGTAAATACCTGAACCTTCTCTTGGTTGTATAGACGGTACAACAGGTCATTTGCTTCTAGAGAGAACAACTCTTCATTTTTTACGGTGTCAGTTAACTGTTCTAGGTGTTCGAAGTCATCTGGCGTACCGGTACCGTCAGGCATAACCTGCAGCAGCATACCAGCAGCGTGTGCTTTGCTTTCATGTTCGCCCGTGCGTAGCCATAGACGAGTCTTTAGCTGTTCAGAGTTTGCGAAGTAACCTTCAAGTACTTCAGCAAGCGTGTCACCTTCAAGACCAACGATACCTTGGTAACGTTCACCTTTTTTAGGATCGATAGTGATCACTAGGTGGCCTTTACCCATCAGATCGTGCAGGCCAGCGTCGTCAGCAATGTCACCGTCAAAGCGAGCAACACCACGGATCTTCTGATCGTTATCGCCATTAATAACAGCGAGAGATACTGGGCCATCACCTTGCAGTTGCATCGTGATAGAGCCTTCAAACTTTAGAGTCGCCGTTAGTAGCGTCGTTGAAACCAGTAGCTCACCCAACAGCTTTTGTACTGGCGCTGGGTATTCCTTGCTAGAAATAATCTGTTGGTACGCTTCGTCCATTTGTACCAATTCACCACGTACTGATAGGTCTTCAAATAGGTAGCGATTTAAAACATTACTTGTAGACATTGGGTCTGCCATTTGGCTATTCCTTCTAGCTTATTGAGTCTTGAACTTGATGATGTCACGACGTTGCTTTTTGTCTGGGCGACGTTCTGGTGCTGGGCTATGAGCATTGAGCTTGCGCTGTTGTGCAAATTCTTCTCTTTTTGCCAAGCTTTCGGTGGTTTCTTCATAGAGTGTTTGAGCGACTGGCGCTCCGCCACGGTGTGCGGATATTTTCTCTATGGTGACCGTCTTTTCTTCATTACCTTGGCGCAGAGTAATTACTGCACCAAGTTCTACGATTTTGCTGGGTTTGCTGCGCTGACCATTATAGTGGACTTTGCCACCATCGACCATGTTGCGAGCAATTGAGCGAGTCTTATAAAAGCGTGCTGCCCACAACCATTTATCGAGTCTGACAGCTTCATTAGTCGTTTTCATATAGGACAGTGCCTTTTCAGTTAGAAATGAATGCGGTTTAACTGTAATGAACAGTGCGCAACATGTTTTTGATGATGATTTTCACATTAAGTAGAAGCTTTAAGTGGAGGCGGGTGGCATTTTTTTCAAGTCATATTACAAAATAGCCATGTTATGCCGATTTATAGATTTGCTATGATATAGTTCAGGATCTTATGCTTAAATAAGCTCGGTATCGAACGAATGAATAAAAAAGCTGAAAGTTTAATGATTTGCAGCGTTTGTCGTCATGAAAAGGGGCAAGGAAAGTGAACTTTTTAGAGCTCAAAAATAGCGTAGGAAATTCTCCTGTGTTGAGCCGCTTATTAGAGAATGGATTTGTACTTCAGCAGAAACTGAGTCTAGCTACGTGTTGTGTGTTGATTGCAGCTTCTGCATGGATTTTAGGACAGCTTGCATGGTTTATCGAACCTGCCGAGCAAACAGTCGTACCTTGGAAAGCAACCGCTTCATCGTCTTCTGCTCCTCAATCGACTCTTGATATCTCCTCTTTGCAGCAGAGCAACCTTTTTGGTGCCTATAACCCAACCACGGCTCCTGTGGTTGAGCAACAAGTTATCCAAGACGCACCAAAGACACGATTGAATCTGGTTTTAGTGGGTGCGGTTGCCAGCTCTAACCCCAAATTAAGCTTAGCTGTGATTGCGAATCGCGGCACACAAGCAACCTACGGCATTAATGAAGAGATTGAAGGCACGCGAGCTAAGTTAAAAGCGGTATTAGTCGATCGCGTGATTATTGATAACTCAGGTCGAGATGAAACCTTGATGCTTGAAGGCATTGAGTACAAGCGTTTGGCCGTTTCAGAACCTGCGCCACCTCGCGCCTCTTCTTCTGTGCGTGGCAACAACCCCGCTTCTGCAGAAGAGAAGCTTGATGAAATTAAAGCGAAGATAATGAAAGATCCGCAACAAATCTTCCAATATGTTCGACTGTCTCAGGTGAAGCGCGATGATAAAGTGATTGGTTATCGTGTGAGCCCTGGCAAAGATTCAGAACTTTTTAACTCTGTTGGGCTCCAAAACGGAGATATTGCCACTCAGTTAAATGGACAAGACCTGACAGACCCTGCTGCTATGGGCAACATATTCCGTTCCATCTCAGAACTGACAGAGCTAAATCTGGTGGTCGAGAGAGATGGTCAACAACATGAAGTGTTTATTGAATTTTAAAACTTTGCGTCTAACGAAGGACGAAAGTGTAGGAGAAGTACGTGAAGCATTGGTTTAAGAAAAGTGCATGGTTATTGGCAGGAAGCTTAATCTGCACACCCGCAGCCATCGCGAGTGATTTTAGTGCCAGCTTTAAGGGCACTGACATTCAAGAGTTTATTAATATTGTTGGCCGCAACTTAGAGAAGACGATCATCGTTGACCCTTCGGTGCGCGGGAAAATTGATGTTCGTAGTTACGATGTGCTCAATGAAGAGCAATATTACAGCTTCTTCTTAAACGTATTAGAGGTTTACGGCTACGCGGTGGTCGAAATGGACTCGGGTGTTCTTAAGATCATCAAAGCGAAAGATTCTAAAACGTCGGCAATTCCAGTCGTTGGAGACGGTGACACGATCAATGGTGACAATGTTGTCACACGTGTAGTGACCGTTCGCAATGTTTCAGTACGTGAACTTTCTCCTTTGCTTCGCCAGCTGAATGACAATGCAGGTGCGGGTAACGTTGTGCATTACGACCCTGCCAATATCATTCTAATTACTGGCCGCGCAGCCGTTGTAAATCGTTTAGCCGAGATCATCAAGCGTGTTGACCAAGCGGGTGATAAAGAGATCGAAGTCGTTGAGCTAAAGAACGCTTCTGCGGCAGAAATGGTGCGTATTGTCGATGCATTAAGCAAAACCACCGATGCGAAAAACACACCTGCATTTCTACAACCTAAATTGGTTGCCGATGAGCGTACCAATGCGATTCTTATCTCAGGCGATCCTAAGGTACGTAGCCGTTTAAGAAGGCTGATTGAACAGCTTGATGTTGAAATGGCAACTAAGGGCAACAACCAAGTAATTTACCTTAAATACGCCAAAGCAGAAGACTTAGTCGATGTACTGAAAGGCGTATCGGACAACCTGCAATCAGAGAAGCAGACATCAACCAAAGGCAGCTCATCTCAACGCAACCAAGTGATGATCTCAGCACACAGTGATACCAACTCTTTGGTGATCACTGCCCAGCCAGACATCATGAATGCGCTGCAAGATGTGATTGCACAGCTGGATATTCGTCGTGCTCAAGTATTGATTGAAGCCTTGATCGTCGAGATGGCAGAAGGTGACGGCATTAACCTTGGTGTGCAATGGGGTAACCTTGATACTGGTGCTGTGATTCAGTACGGCAACACAGGTGCATCGATTGGTGGTGTCATGGTTGGTTTGGAAGAAGCCAAAGATACTGAAACGACCACCGCGGTATATGACTCTGATGGTAACTTCCAGCGTAATGAGACCACTACCGAAAAGGGTGACTATTCAACTCTAGCTTCTGCGCTTTCTGGCGTTAATGGCGCTGCAATGAGTGTCGTTATGGGCGACTGGACAGCGTTGATCAGTGCGGTAGCAACCGATTCAAACTCTAACATCCTATCTTCTCCGAGTATTACCGTGATGGATAACGGCGAGGCTTCATTCATTGTGGGTGAAGAGGTGCCTGTTCTTACTGGTTCTACAGCAGGTTCAAGTAACGATAATCCATTCCAAACGGTTGAACGTAAAGAAGTGGGTATCAAGCTGAAAGTAGTGCCACAAATCAATGAAGGCGACTCGGTTCAACTGCAAATAGAACAAGAAGTATCGAACGTATTAGGTGCAAACGGGGCAGTAGATGTTCGTTTTGCTAAGCGTCAGCTAAATACGTCAGTGATTGTTCAAGATGGTCAAATGCTGGTGTTGGGTGGTCTGATTGACGAGCGAGCGCTGGAAAGTGAATCTAAGGTCCCATTCTTAGGTGATATCCCTGTACTTGGGCACCTGTTCAAATCAACCAGTACTCAGGTTGAGAAAAAGAACCTAATGGTCTTCATCAAGCCAACGATTATTCGTGATGGTATGACAGCTGATGGTATCACCCAGCGTAAATACAACTTCATCCGTGCTGAGCAGCTGTATAAGTCAGAGCAGGGCCTGAAACTGATGGATGACGATAACATCCCGGTATTACCTAAATTTGGTGCCGACATGAATCACCCGGCTGAGATCCAAGCCTTCATCGATCAAATGGAACAAGAATAATGGCTGAATTGGTAGGGGCGGCAAGTACTTATCAGCGCTTGCCGTTTAGCTTTGCGAATCGCTACAAGATGGTGTTGGAGTATCAACATCCAGAGCGCGCGCCGATACTTTATTATGTTGAGCCACTGAAATCGGCGGCGATCATTGAAGTAAGCCGTGTTGTGAAAAATGGCTTCACGCCACAAGCGATCGGTGCAGACGAATTTGATAAAAAACTGACGGATGCGTACCAGCGCGATTCGTCGGAAGCTCGTCAGCTAATGGAAGACATTGGTGCCGACAACGACGACTTTTTCTCTCTAGCGGAGGAACTGCCTCAAGATGAAGACTTGCTTGAATCGGAAGACGATGCACCAATCATCAAGTTGATCAATGCGATGCTGGGTGAGGCGATCAAAGAGGGTGCTTCGGATATTCATATCGAAACCTTCGAGAAGTCATTGTCTATCCGCTTCCGTATTGATGGCGTATTACGTGATGTTCTTGCACCAAGCCGCAAACTGGCTCCGCTGTTGGTTTCACGTGTCAAGGTTATGGCTAAACTGGATATTGCAGAAAAACGCGTGCCACAAGATGGCCGTATCTCTCTGCGTATCGGTGGTCGAGCGGTTGATGTTCGTGTTTCAACCATGCCTTCTTCGCACGGTGAGCGTGTGGTAATGCGTCTGTTGGACAAAAACGCCACTCGTCTAGACTTGCACAGTTTAGGTATGACAGCAGAAAACCATGAAAACTTCCGTAAGCTGATTCAGCGTCCACACGGTATTATCTTGGTGACCGGCCCGACAGGTTCAGGTAAATCGACGACCTTGTACGCTGGTCTGCAAGAACTCAACAGTAATGAACGAAACATTTTAACCGTTGAAGACCCAATCGAATTCGATATCGATGGCATTGGTCAAACACAAGTGAACCCTAAGGTTGATATGACCTTTGCGCGAGGCTTACGTGCCATTCTTCGTCAAGATCCTGATGTGGTTATGATTGGTGAGATCCGTGACTTGGAAACCGCAGAGATCGCTGTCCAAGCCTCTTTGACAGGTCATTTAGTTATGTCGACTCTGCATACCAATACTGCCGTCGGTGCGATTACACGTCTGCGTGATATGGGCATTGAACCTTTCTTGATCTCTTCTTCACTGCTCGGTGTTTTGGCTCAGCGCCTGGTTCGTACCTTATGTAACGAATGTAAAGAACCTTATGAAGCCGATAAAGAGCAGAAGAAACTGTTTGGGTTGAAGAAGAAAGAAAGCCTGACGCTTTACCATGCCAAAGGTTGTGAAGAGTGTGGCCATAAGGGTTATCGAGGTCGTACCGGTATTCATGAACTATTGATGATTGATGATTCGGTACAAGAGTTGATTCACAGTGAGTCTGGAGAACAGGCGATTGAGAAGGCAATTCGTGGCACAACCCCAAGTATTCGTGATGATGGCTTGAGCAAAGTTCTGAAAGGGGTAACGTCCCTAGAAGAAGTGATGCGTGTGACCAAGGAAGTCTAGTATGGCGGCATTTGAATACAAAGCGTTGGATGCCAAAGGCAAGAGTAAAAAAGGCTCTATTGAAGCCGATAATGCTCGTCAGGCTCGCCAAAGAATAAAAGAGCTTGGCTTGATGCCAGTTGAGATGACCGAGGCTAAAGCAAAAACAGCGAAAGGTGCTCAGCCATCGACCAGCTTTAAACGCGGCATTAGTACACCTGACTTGGCTTTGATTACGCGTCAGATATCAACGCTAGTCCAATCTGGAATGCCGCTAGAAGAGTGTTTGAAAGCGGTAGCGGAGCAATCTGAAAAGCCACGTATTCGAACCATGTTGTTGGCGGTTCGCTCTAAGGTGACGGAAGGTTATTCGTTAGCGGACAGTCTGTCTGATTTTCCTCATATCTTCGATGAGCTGTTTAGAGCCATGGTCGCAGCTGGTGAGAAATCTGGCCACTTAGATGCGGTATTGGAACGACTGGCTGACTACGCTGAGAATCGTCAGAAAATGCGCTCTAAGCTGCTGCAAGCGATGATCTACCCAATCGTGCTGGTGGTGTTTGCGGTGACGATAGTCTCTTTCTTGCTCGCCACTGTCGTGCCTAAGATCGTTGAGCCGATTATTCAGATGGGCCAAGAACTTCCTCAATCGACACAATTTTTATTAGCATCGAGTGAATTTATTCAGAATTGGGGTATCCAATTACTGTTGTTGACCCTGGGTGTGATTGTTGTTGTGAAGACCGCGCTGAAAAAACCGGGCGTTCGTATGAGTTGGGATCGCAAACTATTGAGTATCCCGCTGATCGGCAAGATAGCGAAAGGGATCAATACCTCTCGTTTTGCACGCACACTCTCTATCTGTACATCGAGTGCGATTCCAATCCTTGAAGGGATGAAGGTCGCGGTTGATGTTATGTCGAATCATCATGTGAAACAGCAAGTGTTACAAGCTTCAGATAGTGTTAGAGAAGGGGCAAGCCTGCGTAAAGCGTTGGATCAAACCAAACTTTTTCCACCGATGATGCTGCATATGATCGCCAGTGGTGAGCAGAGTGGTCAGTTGGAACAGATGCTGACAAGAGCGGCAGACAACCAAGACCAAAGCTTTGAGTCGACGGTTAATATCGCCCTAGGTATCTTTACCCCAGCCCTTATCGCGTTGATGGCAGGCTTAGTGCTGTTTATCGTGATGGCGACGCTGATGCCAATGCTTGAAATGAACAATTTAATGAGTGGTTAACGTACTGCTCATCAGACGTTAGTTTTTGGATTATCGAGAAGAAGGACATCATTTCCCTTAACTCGCTATCTGCAATTTGGAGAAAATAATGAAAAATAAAATGAAAAAACAGTCAGGCTTTACCCTATTAGAAGTCATGGTTGTTGTCGTTATCCTTGGTGTTTTAGCAAGCTTTGTTGTACCTAACCTTTTGGGCAACAAAGAGAAAGCAGATCAACAAAAAGCCATTACTGATATCGTGGCGTTAGAAAACGCGTTAGACATGTATAAGTTGGATAACAGCGTTTACCCAACAACGGATCAAGGCCTTGATGGATTGGTAACAAAGCCAAGCAGCCCAGAGCCTCGTAACTACCGTGACGGTGGCTACATTAAGCGTCTGCCTAACGACCCATGGGGCAATGAGTACCAATACCTAAGCCCAGGTGATAACGGTACTATCGATATCTTTACGCTTGGTGCTGATGGCCAAGAAGGTGGTGAAGGTATCGCTGCGGATATCGGTAACTGGAACATGCAAGATTTCCAATAAGCTTCGGTTTATTGTCGCTTGATAAGTTCCTGTTGGTTGAACAGTTCGTGTTAGTTGATACGTTATTGATGGTTGGACGTAAACAGATGGAGTCTACAAGGTGAAAACTAAGCAAACACAGCCAGGTTTCACCTTGATTGAGATTCTTTTGGTGTTGGTACTACTGTCAGTAACGGCGGTCGCGGTGATCTCGACCATCCCTACCAATAGCAAAGATGTTGCTAAAAAATACGCTCAAAGCTTTTATCAGCGAATTCAGCTACTCAATGAAGAGGCTATTTTGAGTGGCTTAGATTTTGGTGTTCGTGTTGATGAAAAGAAATCGACCTACGTTTTGATGACTTTGAAGTCTGATGGTTGGCAAGAAACTGAGTTCGAAAAGATCCCTTCTTCAACTGAATTACCAGAAGACCTCGCACTGACGCTAACACTCGGTGGTGGTGCGTGGGAAGACGACGATCGCCTTTTTAATCCGGGAAGCTTATTTGATGAAGATATGTTTGCGGATCTTGAAGAGGAAAAGAAGCCAAAGCCACCACAGATCTACATCTTGTCGAGTGCTGAAACGACACCGTTTACGCTTTCTTTCTACCCAAATACCGGTGATACCGTGCAAGATGGCTGGCGTATTCGAGTGTTAGATAATGGTGTGATTCGATTGCTAGAGCCGGGAGAAGAAGATGAAGAGGAATAACCGTTCTCCTTATCGTTCTCGAGGAATGACTCTGCTTGAAGTATTGGTTGCGCTCGCTATCTTCGCTACGGCGGCGATCAGTGTGATTCGTGCTGTCACCCAGCACATTAATACACTCAGCTATCTAGAAGAAAAAACCTTCGCAGCAATGGTCGTTGATAATCAAATGGCCTTAGTGATGCTGCATCCTGAGAAGCTTAAAAAAGCACAGGGCACGCAAGAGTTAGCGGGAAGAGAATGGTTCTGGAAGGTGACTCCCATCGATACCAGCGATAATTTATTAAAGGCGTTTGATGTGAGTGCGGCAACCAGCAAGAAAGCGTCTCCAGTCGTTACGGTGCGCAGTTATGTGGTTAATTAAGAGAATGTGGTCAACTAAGAGCATGTTGTTAATTAAGAACAGCTCGTTAACTAAAAGCATGTCGGCAAATAAGCGTACGCCGCGTAAACAAGGTCTATCTTCAAAAGGGAGAGGCTTTACCCTAATTGAAGTCTTGGTCTCGATTGCTATCTTTGCCACGCTAAGCATGGCGGCTTATCAGGTGGTTAATCAGGTACAGCGAAGCAACGAGCTCTCAATCGAGCGCAGTGCCCGTTTGAATCAACTGCAACGTAGTTTGGTTATTTTAGATAATGATTTTCGCCAGATGGCGGTGCGAAAATTTCGTACCAATGGTGAAGAAGCATCATCTAAGCTGATCTTAATGAAAGAGTATTTACTGGATTCCGACAGCGTTGGGATCATGTTTACTCGCCTAGGTTGGCACAACCCACAACAGCAGTTTCCTCGCGGTGAAGTCACGAAAGTTGGCTACCGCATCAAAGAAGAAACACTTGAGCGTGTATGGTGGCGTTACCCAGATACGCCTGCAGGCCAAGAAGGTGTGATTACCCCTTTGCTTGATGATGTCGAAAGCTTTGAAATTGAGTTTTATGACGGGAGTCGCTGGGGTAAAGAGTGGCAAACCGATAAGTCCCTGCCGAAAGCGGTGAGGCTCAAGCTGACACTGAAAGACTATGGTGAGATAGAGCGTGTTTATCTCACTCCAGGTGGCACCCTAGAGCAGGCCGATGATGCTTCAAGTAATGACTCTTCAGGCAGTAGTGAGGGGAATAATGACTCATCGAACTAACAAGCGTATAGCAACAAGGTCAGCCTTGGGACGCAAACAGCGTGGTGTCGCACTGATCATTATTTTGATGCTATTGGCGATCATGGCCACCATTGCTGGCAGCATGTCTGAACGTTTATTTACCCAATTCAAGCGGGTTGGTAATCAATTGAATTACCAACAGGCCTACTGGTATAGCATTGGTGTGGAAGCGCTTGTACAAGACGGCATTAGGCAAAGCTACAAAGACAGTGATACCGTGAACCTAAGCCAACCATGGGCGTTAGAGGAGCAGGTGTACCCATTGGATTATGGGCAAGTCTCAGGTCGAATCGTTGACGCTCAGGCGTGTTTTAATCTCAATGCCTTGGCTGGCGTAACAACGACTTCAAGTAACCAGACACCTTATTTAATCACGGTTTGGCAAACCTTATTGGAAAACCAAGACGTTGAGCCTTATCAAGCTGAGGTTATCGCAAATTCCAGCTGGGAGTTTGTTGATAGTGATACCCGCACTACCTCTTCGTCTGGCGTAGAAGACAGCACCTATGAAGCGATGAAGCCATCTTATCTGGCGGCGAATGGCTTAATGGCGGATGAATCCGAGTTACGAGCGGTTTATCAGGTCACTGGTGAGGTGATGAATAAGGTTCGCCCATTTGTTTGTGCGCTACCCACTGATGATTTCCGATTGAATGTGAATACACTGACGGAAAAACAAGCCCCTTTATTGGAAGCGATGTTTGCTCCAGGCTTGAGTGAATCGGATGCCAAACAGCTGATAGACAAGCGCCCATTCGATGGTTGGGATACGGTCGACGCATTTATGGCTGAACCTGCTATTGTTGGCGTGAGTGCCGAAGTCAGCAAAAAAGCGAAAGCATATTTAACTGTAGATAGCGCCTATTTTGAGCTAGATGCAGAGGTATTAGTTGAGCAGTCACGTGTACGAATACGGACGCTTTTCTATAGTAGTAATCGAGAAACAGTGACGGTAGTACGCCGTCGTTTTGGAGGAATCAGTGAGCGAGTTTCTGACCGTTCGACTGAGTAGCGAACCACAAAGCCCTGTGCCGTGGTTAGTTTGGTCGACAAGCCAACAAGAAGTGATAGCAAGTGGCGAACTGTCTAGCTGGGAACAGCTCGATGAGCTAACGCCTTACGCTGAAAAGCGCAGCTGTATCGCTTTATTGCCGGGAAATGAATGCTTAATTAAGCGTGTTGAGATCCCGAAAGGTGCTGCTCGCCAGTTCGACTCTATGCTGCCGTTTTTGTTAGAAGACGAAGTGGCACAAGATATCGAAGACTTACATCTGACCATTTTAGATAAAGACGCGAGTCACGCTACCGTGTGTGGTGTCGATCGTGAATGGCTAAAACAGGCTTTAGAGCAGTTTCGTGAAGCCAATATTGTCTTCCGTAAGGTGCTGCCAGATACACTCGCTGTACCTTTTGAAGAACAAGGTATCAGTGCGTTGCAGATAAACCAGCATTGGCTACTGCGCCAAGGAAACTATCAAGCGGTATCGATCGGCGAAGCATGGTTACCGATGTTCCTGCAAAGTGACTGGGTTGTCGCTGGTGAGGAAGATCAAGCGACGACAATTTTCAGCTACACCGCGATGCCGAGCGACGACGTTCAGCAGCAAAGTGGTGTGGAGTGGCAGGCTAAGCCTGCGGAATTGGTGATGTCTTTATTGAGTCAGCAAGCGATCATAAGCAGCGTAAATTTACTGACTGGCACCTTTAAAACCAAATCTTCATTCAGTAAATATTGGCGTGTTTGGCAGAAAGTGGCGATTGCTGCTTGTTTGCTGGTGGCCGTGATTGTGACTCAACAAGTGTTGAAGGTTCAGCAGTATGAAGCGCAAGCCGAAGCTTACAGAGCTGAGAGTGAACGTATTTTTAGAGCTGTGCTGCCAGGTAAACAACGAATTCCGACAGTAAGCTACCTTAAGCGTCAGATGAATGATGAAGCTAAGAAATACGGTGGCTCAGGCGAGGGTGACTCCTTACTCGGATGGCTAGCGCTATTGCCAGAAACCTTAGGCCAAGTGAAATCGATCGAAGTTGAAAGCATTCGTTATGATGGCAACCGTTCTGAGGTTCGACTTCAGGCTAAAAGCTCTGACTTCCAACACTTTGAGACCGCAAGGGTGAAACTCGAAGAGAAGTTTGTCGTTGAGCAAGGGCCATTGAACCGTAATGGCGATGCCGTATTTGGCAGCTTTACTCTTAAACCCCATCAATAACCTGCGTAAGGAGATCAGTGATGAGAAATATGATTGAACCACTCCAAGCGTGGTGGACTTCAATAAGTCAAAGAGAGCAACGATTAGTCGTTGGTTGCTCAGTTTTATTGGTGTTGGGTGTCGTTTATTGGGGGGTATTACAGCCACTCAGTCTGCGAGCTGAACTGGCACAAAGCCGCATTCAAAGTGAGAAGCAACTTCTGACTTGGGTAACGGACAAGGCCAATCAAGTGGTTGAACTACGAGGCAACGGTGGCATCAGTGCCAGTCAGCCTTTAAACCAATCTGTACCTGCCTCTATGCGCCGTTTTAATATCGAGCTGATACGCGTGCAACCACGTGGTGAGATGCTGCAAGTGTGGATTAAGCCTGTGCCCTTTAGTAAGTTCGTTGACTGGCTGACATACCTGAAAGAAAAGCAGGGTGTTGAGGTTGAGTTTATGGATATTGATCGTTCTGATAGCCCCGGGGTTATTGAGATCAACCGACTACAGTTTAAACGAGGTTAATGTGAAACGCGGTTTATCTTTCAAATATGGCCTGTTATTCAGCGTCATTTTTATCGTTTTCTTCTCGGTAAGTTTGTTGCTGCACTTGCCCGCTGCTTTTGCTCTCAAGCATGCGCCCGCTGTGCGTGGTTTAAGTATTGAAGGCGTTGAGGGCACCGTTTGGCAAGGTCGCGCTAACAATATTGCTTGGCAGCGTGTCAATTACGGCTCAGTGCAGTGGGACTTCCAGTTCTCTAAACTATTCCAAGCTAAAGCTGAGCTCGCGGTTCGCTTTGGTCGTAACAGCGATATGAACTTATCCGGTAAAGGGCGTGTCGGGTACAGCATGAGCGGTGCTTACGCGGAAAACTTAGTGGCATCCATGCCAGCAAGAAACGTGATGAAATATGCGCCGGCTATCCCAGTCCCCGTTTCTATTGCAGGGCAAGTTGAACTGACGATCAAACACGCAGTTCATGCTCAGCCTTGGTGCCAATCGGGTGAAGGTACGCTTGCTTGGTCTGGTGCCGCAGTCGACTCGCCAGTGGGTTCATTAGACCTTGGCCCTGTGATTGCGGATATTACCTGTGAAGACAACACCGTTGCAGCTAAAGGCACTCAGAAGAGTGAGCAAGTGGACAGTGAGTTTTCAGCGAGTGTAACGCCAAATCAAAGCTACACCTCGGCGGCATGGTTTAAGCCGGGTGCGGAATTCCCGTCAGCGATGCAGAGCCAGCTTAAGTGGTTGGGCAATCCCGACAGCCAGGGTAAATATCAGTTTACCTACCAAGGTCGTTTTTAACCCGATCGACTTCTGAGCTAGCATTCGCTGGTTATCAAATTACGAGGTATAAAAAATGGGCACCTCAATGAGGTGCCCATTTTGTTTGAATACTTAACTACTTAACTGCTTAACTACTTAACTACTTAACTACTTAACTACTTAACTACTTAACTACTTAACTACTTAACGGCATGACCGCGACCAAAGCCGTCGAGTTTAGTCTTTACCTTGTAAGATTTCTGCCCAAGGTAGGTCTGCATCACCAAGCACAATGAAGTTTGGATTCTCTAGAGTATCCCTTTCATTGTAAGAGAGCGGCTCTAATTGAGTGCTTAGGATTCGGCCTCCGGCTTCTTCAACAATGCACTGGGTTGCCGCTGTATCCCACTCTCCGGTTGGCCCAATACGTAGATAACAATCCACAGCACCTTCTGCGACTAAACATGCCTTAAGTGCTGCTGAACCTAGAGGAACTAAGTCGTAATTCCAAGCAGAGCTCATGCGGTTAGTGATGCGATTGATGTCTTGGCGACGACTTATCGCCATCGCGATGGATTGGTTTGGCAGTTCGTGGCGGTGTGTCTTAATCTTCACACTGTCATTAAGGTCTGGGATCTTCCAAGCACCTTTGCCACTGTAAGCGTAATAGCTCACACCTGAAACAGGCGCGTACACGACGCCCATAACTGGTTTGTTATGCTCAATTAGGGCGATAATTGTCGCGAAATCACCACTTCTTGCGATGAATTCCTGCGTACCATCGAGTGGATCAACCAACCAGTAGCGATCCCATTGAGAGCGTTGCTCTAGGCTGATGTCGGCATCTTCTTCGGATAATACGGGAATATCAGGCGTTAGCTCACTGAGTTTTTTTAATATCAGCTTATGCGCAGCAAGATCAGCACTGGTTACCGGAGTGTCATCACTCTTGGTGAACTCTTCGTAATCCTTTTTCTCATAGATCTCTAAGATGAGCTGTCCAGCCGATCGAGCAATCTCAATGACTGGAGGGAGGAGGTGAGACAAATCTTTTGTTATTGGCATAAATATTCTCTTACTCTTCGAGCGAGCCTGAATGTTCTAATTATTGTTTAATACACGAAGGGCTAATAGTAGGGCTGTAATGCTGCGAGCCTCACAGAAGTCGAGATGCGTTAACAGTTCTTCGGCTTGAGCAAGTGGCCAGCGGACAATGTCTAGTGGTTCTGGCTCATCACCTTCTAGCTTCTCTGGGTAGAGTTCTTCTGCGATAAACAGCGTCATTTTGCTAGAGAAATAAGAGGGTGCGAGAATCACTTCTTTTAAAGGCGTGAGTTTATTAGCGCCAAAGCCAATTTCTTCTTTTAGTTCACGAACCGCGGCTTCATTTGGCTGTTCGCCGGGATCAATCAGTCCTTTTGGGAAGCCGAGTTCATAGCGTTCAGTACCCGCTGCGTATTCACGCACCAGCAGAATATCGCCCTGCTCAGTAATCGGAACTATCATTACTGCGTTGCGGCCGCTAGGCTTCATGCGTTCGTAGGTACGCTCTACACCGTTGGAAAAGCGTAAATCGAGAGACTCGATAGAGAATAGTTTTGATTGAGCGACAGTTTGTTGAGCCAAAATTTCTGGCTTGGTCCTTTTTGTCATTGCGCTCGCTCCTTAGCTCATTGGAATTCTTTCTTATAAAGTCATTCTAATATAGGGGAAATAGAGTTGAGTTCCTAGATCCTAGTTTTCATATCCTGAAATTATTGAATCAGGAACCGATTGCGATCACTTGAATACCTTACTCTAAATGGTAACGCACCTGTCATTATTGCCATTGAACGGGAAATAGACGGTTCGGAAGTACTCTTGTTGTTTTAAACACAAAAAAAGGTTGATGCTTGCGCATCAACCTTTTCATTGAATCTTTAACTTTCTACTGCCTAAGACTGATATGAATACCTAGTCGTAAAGTGATTAGTAGTAAGAATGCTCACCGCGATCATGCTCAGTTGCATCACGAACGGCAGTCAATTCACCTTCGAATTGTTGAAGAAGTTCTTTCTCGATGCCTTCTTTAAGCGTTACATCAACCATAGAACAACCGTTACAACCGCCGCCGAATGCAACGATAGCCGCACCTTCTTCAGTGATCTCTACTAGGCTAACGTGACCGCCGTGGCCAGCAAGCTGTGGGTTTACTTGTGTTTGGATTGCATACTCAACACGCTCTATCAACGTTGCGTCGTCTGATACTTTACGCATCTTCGCGTTTGGTGCTTTAAGTGTAAGTTGAGAGCCCATTTTGTCTGTAACGAAGTCAATTTCAGCTTCATCTAAGAATGGTAGGCTTAGCTCATCGACATATGCAGAGAAAGCTTCAAAAGAAAGCTTTGTGTCAGACGCTTCGATAGCATCTGTTGGGCAGTAAGAAACACCACACTCAGCGTTTTGCGTACCTGGGTTTACCACGAACACACGAATGTTTGTACCTTCAGGCTGCTGTGACAGCAGATTGGCAAAATGAGTTTGAGCGGTTTCTGTAATAGTAATATTTGACACGACGAATACCTGAGTAGATTTGTAGGTTATTAGCGCCATTCTACTCCTGTCAGATTTGTAATTCAGCCCTTTTTTGTTGGATTGCTGTACAAGTAGCGATTCTCACTATTTATCCAGAGGGCTCAGGAGTGCGGCAGATACAGTAAATATCAATCCTTTTCACGCCCACTTCAAGTAGTAATTGGCATAATTGATACACTGTACTGCCTGTGGTTACAACATCATCAATTATTGCAATGTGAGGATAATCAGTCGCTTCAAAGTCGCGATGAAGAAACGTGAAAGCACCATTCAGGTTACTCAACCTTATAGACTTGGTTAACCCTTGTTGAGAAAGCGTGGCGCGATTTCGCCGAAACAATACATCACTTTTCACCCCTAATTCTTGAGCGGTATAGTTTGCCAATAACTGGCTTTGGTTAAAGCTGCGTTGAATGTATCGAGTCCAATGTAAAGGGACACTGGTAATCAGCGGGGCTGGATGGTCAATGCGTGAGGCTAGTAACTTAGACAGATCGCGAGCAAACCAAAACTTATCGGAATACTTCATCTGCTGAATATAGCGCGCGGTTGGGAAGGTGTAATCGCCCACGCAATAGAGACGATGCCATGGCGGAGGTTGAGATAGGCACTGACCACATTGTTCGACGGTAGTGAGGGTTTTTAAGCCACACCGCTGGCAGCGCGGTACTGGCTCGAAGAGATTAAGACAATCATGACACCATCGCGGATGAGCATCATGGGGGGATTTATCCAATTTACATAGGTGACATTGAGGTATGACCAGCCGTGGTGTGTGTTTTTGTAGCCAATCAGATAACATAGCTCGCAGTGCTTTTGGGTTATGGTGTTCTTTTTACTCACCATACTGAAACGTACCCTTGATGGTGGATGAAATAAGTAGGGAATATTGAGAATGAGTGACGCGTTATATTGGCATGTTTCAGGACAAGGACCCGATTTGGTACTGGTCCACGGCTGGGGAATGAACGGTGCGGTATGGCAACAAACCGTGAATGCGCTAGAAGCTGATTTTCGAGTACATGTGGTGGATTTACCGGGGTATGGACATAGCGCGCATTGCCACGCTCAAGATCTCGAAGAGATTGCTCAACAACTGATTGTCGACGCTCCTAAGCAAGCGATTTGGGTGGGTTGGTCGCTGGGTGGGTTGGTCGCAACACACATGGCTCTCCATCACTCAGACTACGTGAGCAAACTGGTGACTGTCGCCAGCTCCCCTAAATTCGCCGCCGCAAAAGAACCCGTATTATGGCGAGGCATTCAGTCAAACGTATTAACCGCATTCACCGAGCAACTGGTTGAAGATTTTCAGACCACCATCGAACGCTTTATGGCGCTGCAGGCCATGGGCAGCCCTTCTGCAAGGCAAGATGTTAAACAACTCAAGCAAGCCGTGCTTTCACGTCCGTTGCCAAATCCTGACTCTTTATTGGCTGGCTTAAAGATGCTGTCTGATGTCGACCTACGTGAACAATTACCTCAGATTTCAGTACCGATGCTGCGCTTGTATGGTCGACTGGATGGTTTAGTGCCAATAAAAGTCGCCAAGGATTTGGGCGCCGCACTGCCTCATACCGAGCAATACATCTTTACTCAGTCCTCGCATGCGCCATTTATGACTGAAGCGGATGCCTTCTACAGTGAACTGATCAGCTTTGCGCAAAAATAATCGCTAAATTTATAGCTGGCTTGGTCGATATATAATCTAACCAAAGCGTTGCATGATACTCAGACCTCACTCTCTCCTGAGCTGATTGCGGTAAGTTTTGGGCTATGCCTGTTGTGTAACTCAGCACAGCAGTGTTATGGCAATAGTGATGGGCGATTCTTGAGGAGAGTTCGCGATGATTGTGTCACCTGCAACTGCAGTAAGTGTGCCACTGATCGCCCCATCCGTTAATGTGCAAACAGAGCAAGTTGCGCGTGATAATAGAGTTCGAGAGCCTGTCGCTCCCGCAGTAGCATTGGCCAAAACCAATGCAGAACGAAAGGTAAAACCGGACGATAAACGAAGGCAGCAGTCGGCTTGGGATCCTTCAGACCATCCTGGTTATGAAATGGATAATGAGTCAGAAGCCAATTCGATTAGCCATGAAGAGCCTCAAGATCCTTTTGATAGGTTATTCAGCTTGTTGGCACTGAAGACATACAGTGCTGACCAAGGAAAAGGCTATACCATGCGTTTCCGCCTGCCAAAGCATGTTTTAGATGCGGCGATCCAGGAGGGACAGATGGAGAAACGACGTAAGGTCATAAAATACCATTATGGTCATGCTGTTGCGCCTCATGCTCCATCAGAAATGCTGATTGTGTTGTAATTATACTCTTCATACTTGAAGCCGCAGCGTTGTTAACTGCGTAAGTTCACCCTAATTACATAGAACCCCTATGCTCATAGGGATGAACTTACTTGTTGCCTAGCTGCAACCCCAATTATTTCGAGTATAAAATACGTAGAATACAGCTCAGCTTCGATGTCTTTTTTGAACACATAATAAAAACCTGCATACCCTAAGGGATGCAGGTTTTTTGTTTTAGGCGAATCAGTTTGCCAGATGCGCTAACGGATTATTTCTTCGCTTTAGCAAAGGCAGCTGCGAAAGCACCGCCCATCGCAGCGTTTTGTTGCGGCTCCTCACGACGGCGTTGTCCGCCTTGTGAGTTTTGATTCGGTCGGCTTTGCGTACGAGGCGTACTTGAACGTTGAGCTCGGTTATCTTGCCCAGGTTCATCTTTCATGCGCATGCTTAGTGCAATACGTTTACGCTGAACATCCACTTCCATCACCTTCACTTTCACGATATCACCGGCTTTCACCACTTCACGTGGGTCAGCGACAAAGCGATCGGTCAGTGCTGAAATGTGTACCAAGCCGTCTTGGTGAACACCAATATCAACGAACGCACCAAAGTTAGCCACGTTCGACACCACACCTTCTAAGATCATGCCGGGTTCTAAGTCAGACATACTATTTACGCCATCGGCGAACGTTGCTGTCTTGAACTCAGGACGAGGATCTCGACCCGGTTTATCCAGTTCTTTGATGATGTCGGTTATTGTCGGTACACCAAAATTCTCATTAGTGTAATCAACCGCATGTAAACCACGTAAGAAGTCTGTGTTACCTACCAGAGACTTGATGTCTTTCTGGTTTTTCTCGGCGATGGTTTTCACCAATGGGTAAGCTTCTGGGTGAACCGATGATGCATCTAGAGGGTTTTTACCATCCATGATACGCAGGAAGCCCGCACACTGTTCAAAGGCTTTTGGCCCCAAACGTGCGACTTTTTTCAAGGTAGTACGTGCTTCAAAGCGACCGTTTTCATCACGGAAGTCGACGATGTTTTGAGCGATGGTGCTAGAAAGGCCTGCGACACGGGTCAGAAGCGCGGCAGATGCGGTATTCACATCAACACCAACGGCGTTTACACAATCTTCGACAATCGCATCTAGGCGCTTAGCGAGCATTGTCTGGCTAACGTCGTGTTGGTATTGGCCCACACCGATCGATTTAGGGTCAATCTTCACAAGTTCTGCCAGTGGATCTTGTAGACGACGCGCGATAGATACCGCACCACGAATCGATACATCCATGTTCGGGAATTCTTTCGCCGCTAACTCAGAAGCAGAATAAACCGAGGCGCCCGCTTCACTAACAATGATTTTCTGTGCTGTAAGGTTGCCGCGCTTAATCACATCAGCAACAAAGCTGTCTGTTTCGCGTGAAGCGGTACCATTACCAATCGCAATCAAATCAACATTGAACTGGCGAACCATCTGCTCAACAACGTGCGCAGACTTGTCGTATTGCTTTTGAGGTGGGTGAGGGTAAATGGTCTCTGTTGCCAGAACCTTACCGGTTGAATCCACCACGGCGATTTTCGAACCAGTACGTAAACCCGGATCCAAGCCCAAGGTTGCACGAGGACCAGCAGGTGCCGCCATCAACAAGTCTTTAAGGTTAGTTGCGAACACTTCAATCGCTTCGATTTCACCGCGTTCTTTCATCGCGCCCATAAGCTCAGTTTCCATGTGCATGGAAACCTTGATACGCCATGCCCAGCTAATCACTTGCTTACGCCATGCGTCTGCAGGTGCGCTGCTCAGGGTTATACCGTAGTGATCAGAGATGATGTTTTCGCAGTACGAACCACGGACACCTTCTTCTTGTTCAGGGTCAGCATTCATCGCCAACGTTAGGAAGCCTTCATTACGGCCACGTAGCATGGCAAGCGCACGGTGAGAAGGTACTTTATTGAGTGTTTCGTTGTGTTCGAAATAGTCTTTGAACTTCTCGCCAGCTTGCTCTTTGCCTGCCACGACACGTGAAACGAGCTCAGAGTTACGTGTTAGATGTTGGCGAATCTTTTCAAGTAGGTTTGCGTCTTCTGCAATACGCTCCATCACGATCGCACGTGCACCATCCAGTGCCGCTTTAGTATCAGCAATGCCTTTATCGCTGCTGATGAAGTTAGCGGCTTCGGTTTCAGGATCGTGCTGTGGTTCATTCCAAAGTGTATCGGCAAGTGGCTCTAAGCCTGCTTCGATTGCGATTTGACCTTTAGTACGACGCTTTGGTTTGTATGGCAGGTATAAATCTTCAAGGCGCGTCTTGCTTTCGGCTTGAGTGATGTCACGCTCCAGTTCTGGCGTGAGCTTGCCTTGGTCTTGAATCGACTTCAGGATCGTTTGGCGACGATCGTCGAGCTCGCGAAGGTATGAAAGGCGACTATCAAGGTTACGTAGTTGGGTATCGTCTAAGCCACCCGTGACTTCTTTACGGTAGCGGGCAATAAAGGGAACGGTGTTACCGTCGTCAATTAGGTTTACTGCGGCGGTGACTTGCTCTGAACGAACATTCAGTTCTTCAGCAATCAGTCGACAGATAGCTTGGCTCATCCGATGAATCTCTTATTTAATATCATGACAAATACATGGGGGTGAGCGTACGCTTTTTCTAGCTTTGGCTGTGTAATTATCCTGTCAGAAGTCGAATTTCCGTTTGTGATACCCACTTTGTGCGAGATCTCTCACACGTGGTGTGCGACTAAGTCACTTTAAATCGATGTGATCGTCTTAAAATATACGTAAGTTATTGATTTTATTTGGTTGTGTGTTTGTGGGCGTATTTCTTACCTGAAATGTTTTTTGGGACTGTCTAGGAAACTTGTCCAAATGCCGTAATATTTAACTTGTCGACAGGGAGTTGGCAGGAACAGGAAAAAGCCTAATGGACTAGGTATCTTCAGGATGAAGA
Source organism: Vibrio sp. FE10 (assembly GCF_030297155.1). NCBI lineage: Bacteria > Pseudomonadati > Pseudomonadota > Gammaproteobacteria > Vibrionales > Vibrionaceae > Vibrio > Vibrio apostichopi. The sequence goes on from NZ_AP028067.1 coordinate 143,905, forward strand.
TTTGATTGCTTAGGATGAGTGGTCAGCAAGGAAGTTATAATCTCTGGATGAGATTCGCCAGTCAGGATGACAGGCTAGAATGGACACCGCTAGGATGGCGATGAACAAAAAGGAAATTGGTTAAAGGATTTAGCCACTATCAAGGAAAGATGCAGGGAGCACCTTATCTCGAAGAGATAAACAGTAGCCGGATTGCTGCGATAGAGACTTAACCCCGTCAGGCGAAAGCCTAGCGGGGTTTTCTTTTATCTGGCGTTTGTGATTTTGCCTGCTCGTTTTGTGATGACCGGTTTAATCACGCTAAGCAATGCGCTATATGCAATAAGAAATAAGCCCTAAGCGTTGTCTGCGTAGCTAATTGAATTAATGAACCACTCTTTATCACCTTCCGGTGTGGTTACCGTAAACTCATCATCCACTTCTTTCTTGAGCAGAGCTCTTGCCATTGGTGAGTCGATAGAGATATACCCTTTAGCATCGCCGTAGATCTCTTCAGGTCCTACAATGCGAAACTTCTTAATTTCCCCATCATCATTCTCAATCTCGACCCAAGCACCGAAAAATACCTTACCTTCTTGTTGCGGCGAGTAATCCACGATAGTGACATCAGGCAGGAACTTGCGTAGAAAACGCACTCGGCGATCAATCTGACGAAGTAAACGCTTATTGAACGTGTAATCTGCGTTTTCTGAACGATCTCCAAGGCTTGCAGCCCAAGTGACTATCTTAGTAATTTCAGGACGTTTCTCGTGCCATAAGTGGTCATGTTCTGCTTTGAGCTTGTTATAACCTTCTCGGGTGATAAGTTTGGTTTTCATAAATCTGACTTAATGAAATGATGATCTAAGATAGAATATATAGAAAGGCAACATACGTTAACAATTATTTAGGCGACTTTTTCTCCAATAATGTTACATTTTTAATGTCTTATACCAATATACAATGTACCAAGAATGCTTAACCTTAGGTTTGAGCTTTAATAGGTGGAACCATTACATGCAAGAAAACTACAAAATTTTAGTGGTCGATGACGATGCTCGTTTACGTGCATTGCTAGAACGCTATCTGTCAGAGCAAGGCTTTCAAGTGCGTAGCGTGGCAAACAGTGAGCAGATGGACCGCCTGTTAACCCGTGAAAATTTTCACTTGATGGTATTGGATTTAATGTTACCGGGCGAAGACGGTCTGTCGATCTGTCGTCGTCTAAGAAACGCAAACAACTCGCTACCAATCCTAATGCTTACAGCAAAGGGTGACGAAGTGGATCGCATTGTGGGTTTGGAAGTAGGTGCTGATGATTACCTGCCAAAACCGTTTAACCCGCGTGAACTGCTTGCTCGTATCAAAGCGGTAATGCGTCGCCAAGTGATTGAAGCACCGGGCGCGCCAAGCACAGAAGAGTCTGTGGTTGAGTTTGGTGAGTTCCGCCTGAACCTAGGTACGCGTGAAATGTTCCGCGGTGAAGAGCCAATGCCTCTTACCTCGGGTGAATTTGCGGTTCTGAAGTCACTGGTCACTAACGCGCGTGAGCCAATGTCTCGCGATAAGCTGATGAACATGGCTCGTGGCCGTGAATACTCAGCGATGGAACGTTCTATCGATGTTCAGATTTCTCGTCTGCGTCGTCTTGTTGAAGAAGATCCAAGTAAACCTCGCTACATCCAAACGGTGTGGGGCTTGGGTTACGTATTCGTTCCAGATGGCAAAGCTGTGTAATCTAGCTTTATAAGCTCAAAAGCGGCTTTATCGATTCTGTGAATCAGAATTCTTTATTTACGGGTCATCTCATTCATATGTGATGGCCCGTTTTCTATTCAGCACAAGGGTTTAGAGTTATAGTTTCACTATGTCTCTGTTTCTTCATCCCTCATTTTAGGTCTCCTATGCGCATACGTAGCTCCTTTACTCAGTCGATAGTGCTCTTCTTAACCTTACTAGTTGCTAGCCAAGTTTTTTCTTATTACGCCGTGTTCAACTATGCCTTGATGCCGAGTTTGCAGCAGTTCAATAAGATTCTGGCTCACGAGTTAAACCTAGTATTGGATCAAGGCAGCGATATCGAAATCGATGCGCCACTGCGCCAGCGTGTGCTTGAGCAACTCGGGGTGACCGTTCACGCCAAAGACAGCGAAGCATCGGGTGAGTATTACCATGCGATGGCGATTGACCTAATGAGTGAGGAAATGACCAAAGAGTTAGGTTCTGAAACGGAAGTTCGGCTGATTCTAGGCAAAGAGAGCTATGTACTGTGGATGGACATCGATCAGCTGCCTAATTCACTGATTCGCATTCCTCTGTCTGAATTACAAGAGGAAGACTTCGCGCCTCTATTCCGTAACAGCCTGATCATGGCGTTGTTGATTGTTGCTGGTGGTTGGTTGTTTATCCGATTACAAAACCGTCCGTTGATTGCGCTAGAGAAAGCGGCGCAAGGAGTAGGGCGTGGCGACATTCCACCGCCACTTCCAGTACAAGGTGCACAAGAGATTCGCTCGGTAACCCGAGCCTTTAATCAGATGTCGAAAGGCATTCAAGAACTTGAAGAAGATAGAGCCTTGCTGATGGCGGGTATCAGTCACGACCTACGTACGCCACTGACTCGTATTCGCTTGGCGACCGAGATGATGTCGCCAGAAGACAGCTATTTAGCGGAAGGAATCATCAGTGATACCGAAGAGTGTAACGAGATCATCAGTCAGTTTATGGACTACCTAAAGCCCGTTGATCGAGATTCATTCCAAGCGGTATTTGTCGATGATATTGCCCGTGAAGTATCCAGTTCAGAGGGTGGCTACGAGATACAGATTGAGACCGACATTCCGGAAGCAATGAAACCCGCATTAGGTAACCCAATTGCGATGAAGCGTGCCGTGAGTAACTTGGTGGTGAATGCCCTGCGTTACGGCAATGGTTGGGTTAAGGTCTCTACGGGGATGACGGCCGACAATAAACTGGCTTGGGTAACCGTTGAAGATAATGGCCCAGGGATCCCGCAGGACCAAGTAGGTAAGTTGTTTGAACCGTTCACGCGTGGTGATACCGCTCGTGGCAGTGAAGGTACTGGCTTAGGTTTAGCGATCGTTAAACGTATTGTCAGCCAACACCAAGGTGCAGTGGTGGTTAATAACCGCAGTGAAGGTGGCTTAAAAGCGCAGATCAGTTTCCCTGTGAAGCCCTAGGTTTGAGTTAACGATCTGAGTTGGTTAGGGGCTGGTGATAGATCCCCGACTCGGTCATTCTTCCCTCTCGGGGATGACGAATTGCTAACCATGGACTTTGATGATGACAGTTTACTTTGATCGTCATTCCCTATCGTGAGGAACGAGCGAATAGGGAATCTCGCTCTTGCTTGATGAAAGTAACGCACATTAAAAAGGCTTCCTTGAGGGAAGCCTTTTTACGTTTTGGATGACGGTCACTTTGCTCATTAAGCCTTAGAGTAAACATCGCGTTCACCCAACCAACGGTTGATGATCGCCTTGGCATTGTCTGGGTAGCTATCGTGAATATGACGAGCAATACGCTGGACTTCAGGAATTAAACGTTGGTCACGAACTAAGTCGGCAATCTTGAAATCAGCCAAGCCAGTTTGTTTGGTACCAAGCAGTTCACCAGGACCACGAATCTCTAAATCACGCTGAGCAATAACAAAGCCATCGTTACTTTCACGAAGTACCCCTAAGCGCTTCTGAGCGGTTTTAGACAGTGGAGAGTGATACAACAATACACAATGGCTTGCGACTGAACCACGGCCAACACGGCCACGTAGTTGGTGCAGTTGTGCTAGGCCTAGGCGTTCTGGGTTCTCGATGATCATTAAGCTCGAATTTGGTACATCCACACCGACTTCAATTACGGTTGTCGCAACCAAAAGGTGCAGTTTGTTGTCTTTGAATTCTTGCATCACGGCTTGTTTCTCAGCAGGCTTCATTCGGCCATGAACCAAACCGATTTTCACCTCAGGCAGTGTGCGTTGCAGCTCTTCTGCTGTGTCGGCAGCGGCTTGAGCTTCTAATACTTCCGATTCATCAATCAGCGTACATACCCAATAAGCTTGTTTACCTTCATTGAGACACGCATTACGCACGCGTTCAACAATGTCATCACGTTTGGTATCAGGAATCGCGACGGTTTGAATTGGGGTTCGTCCCGGCGGCAGCTCATCAATAATCGAGGTTTCAAGATCGGCATAGGCTGTCATGGCGAGCGTTCGTGGAATCGGTGTTGCGGTCATCACCAGTTGATGAGGGTAATAACCTTGCTTCGCGCCTTTCTCACGCAGCTCTAGTCGCTGGTGGACGCCAAATCGGTGCTGCTCATCAATGATCACTAAACCAAGATTTTTGAATTCGACATGCTCCTGAAATAGGGCATGAGTTCCCACCACCATTTTTGCTTCACCGCTAGCAATTCGTGCCAGTTCGGTTTCGCGAGCTTTGCCTTTGAGTTTACCTGCTAGCCACCCAACTTGAATGCCCATAGCTTCAAACCAGTTGGCAAAGTTAATTGCGTGCTGCTCTGCCAGTAGTTCGGTTGGTGCCATTAAGGCGACTTGCTGACCGTGTTCGAGTGCGCGAACCGCCGCCAGTGCAGCAACCAAGGTTTTACCTGAGCCCACATCACCTTGCACTAAACGCATCATAGGGTGCGGCTTTTCAAGGTCAGCCTCGATCTCTTTGGTTACTCGTGCTTGTGCGTTGGTTGGCGAGAACGGCAGCTGAGCCAATAGCTTGTCTTTGAGGGTGTTTACCGGAGGAAAAGGCATTGCCTTGTCTTGCTGCCCTTTACTACGGACTGACAACATCGATAAGTTTTGAGCCAGTAGCTCTTCCATAATCAGACGCAGTTGAGCGGGGTGTTTACCTTCATCAAACTGCTCTAGGTCAATGCCCGGAGGTGGTCTATGAATGATATGCAAAGCTTGTGCGAGGGTGATTTGGTGGTCGTATAAACCTGATGGTAAAAGCTCATTAACCGCGGCCTTGTCGATTAACTCTAGAGCTTGATCGGTAAGGTTACGCAGCGTGACTTGTCTTAACCCTTCGGTGGTTGGATACACTGGAGTCAGATTGGCTTCAACATCTGGCTGTTGCCTAGGCGCAAAGAATTTGTAGTCAGGGTGGACGATCTCAAGCCCCATATTACCGCGCTTGATCTCACCATAGGCATGGACTTGTTTGCCTTCGGCAAAGTTATTCTTCATACCTGCGGTGAAGTTGAAAAATCGTAGGGTAATGGTGCCATTCCCATCACTGATTTTTACCGCCAACATCTTACGTTTTCCGAAAATGGTATCGACATGCATTACCTTGCCTTGCACCGCAGCCCAAAGGCCTGCGTGCAGTTTTACGATTGGGTAGATACGAGTTCGATCTTCATAGCGTAGTGGCAGGTGAAACAGCAGGTCTTGTACGTTGTTAAGCCCAACCTTTTCCAGTTTCTCTGCGACTTTTGCGCCGACTCCAGACAAAGAGTTGAGAGGGATAGCAGATAAAAGCTGTGACATAACAAGGCTCATAAACGTAAGAGAGATAATCTATTCAAGCATTTTACTGGATTTTTGTACAGGGTAAAGCTTAGAAGCAGATACGGGATGAGAGTGAACGAGATTCGAAGAGATTAAGAGCGGATACGGGATGCGGGTAAACGAGATACGAAGAGATTAGGAGCAGGTTCGGGATGCGGGTAAACGAGATACGAAAAGATTAAGGGCAGATGAGGGATACGGGTAAATGAGATACGAAGAGATTAGGAGCAGGTTCGGGGTGCGAGTAAACGGGATACGAATAGATAAGAGTAGATTCGGGATGCGAGATACGAAGAGATAAGGGCAGATGCGAGATACGGGTAAGCGAGCTAAGAAAAGAACAGGGCGGTACAAAAAATTAAAGCAGACTCGAAATACGGAGAGTTGAGTAGTGAAAAGCTTGTGCTCTTCGCATCTCGAGACTCGTATCTCTCATCTGCTTTATCTGTCTGCTTTTAGATCTAGTTCTTGCGACGTCTTACTTTGAGCGCGTGTGGCATCACACGGAGCTTTTTCATAATACTTGCAAGGTGAACACGATCTTTGGTGGTCAGCAAGATAGTCACTGTGTACAGGCGTCCATCACGTTCTTCGGTTGAAATACCGTGAATGTTTGAGCCCGTTTTAGAGATAACGTTCGTTAACTCAGCCAGTGCACCTTGGTGGTTCTGCAGATCGATCTGAAGTTCAGCCGTGAACTCTTGATCGTAATCGTCAGACCATTCTACCGCCATGTATTTGTCTGGTTCTTTTTGGTAGCCACGAACGTTTGGACACGTTTCACGGTGAACCACAAGGCCACGACCTGGAGATACATGAGCAATGATATGATCGCCTGGGATCGGGTGACAACAATTTGCAAAAGTCAGTAGTAGACCTTCAGCCCCACGGATAGCTAATTTCTTCCTAGGCGCATCGCTGTTGTTTTTCACTTCAGTCAGTTCGTCAGCATCACCCAGAAGGCGACGAGCAATGACGATACTCATCAGCTCGCCAAGACCAATCGATGCTAGTAAGTCTTCAACGCTTTCTAGGCGTAAGTCAGACAATACATGCTCGAGGTTCTCTTGGCCGATATCGGCAATAGAGTGTTCGCCAAGTGCGTGATTCAGTAGACGACGACCTAGCGTAATCGACTCTTCACGGCGCATTGTCTTCAGGACCTGACGGATCTTAGTACGAGCGCGTGAGGTCACAACGTAGTTGAGCCATGCTGCATTCGGACGTGCGCCCGGAGCACTGATGATCTCAATGGTTTGACCGTTCTTAAGCGACTTGCTGAGTGGGTAAGGGTTCATGTCGACACGAGCACCTACACACATGTTGCCCACATCGGTATGTACCGCGTAAGCAAAATCGACCGCTGTTGCACCCGCAGGAAGTTCGACGATGCGACCTTTCGGCGTGAACACGAAGATCTCATCTGGGAACAGATCAGATTTAACGTTTTCAATGAATTCGAATGAGTTACCTGCGCTTTGTTGAAGCTCAAGTAAGCTCTGCATCCAACGCTGTGCTTTAACCTGTGCGGTTGTCCCATTGCTGCTGCGTGAGCCACTGCCTTTATAAGACCAGTGTGCTGCGACACCTTTGTCGGCCATTTGCTCCATATCTTCGGTACGGATCTGAACCTCTACAGGTACCCCGTGAGGGCCGATCATTGACGTATGAAGAGATTGGTAGCCGTTGGCTTTTGGTACCGCAATGTAATCTTTCATGCGGCCCGGACGTGGCTTGTACAAGCTGTGAGCCTGGCCAAGTGCGCGATAACAAGTGTCTGGGGTATCAACCACTACGCGGAAAGCGTAGATGTCCATAATGGTGTGAAAGCGCTGTTCTTTGGTTTTCATCTTGTTATAGATTGAGAACAAGTTCTTTTCACGACCCACGACGCGAGCAGACAAACCGACTTCTTCAAGACGGCCTTCAATTTCGCTATGGATACGTTGGATCATTTCCTTACGGTTACCACGCGCAGCTTTCACTACATTTCTGAGTACGCGATAACGGTTCGGATAGAGGGCTTCAAAGCCCAACTCTTCTAGCTCAGTCTTGATGTTATGAATACCAAGGCGATGAGCGAGCGGAGAATAGATCTCTAGGGTTTCACGAGCAATACGACGTTTTTTGTCAGGACGAAGTGCCCCAAGCGTACGCATGTTGTGAGTACGGTCAGCTAATTTGATCAAGATAACGCGGATGTCTTGCACCATGGCGAGAACCATCTTGCGGAAGTTCTCTGCTTGCGCTTCTTTGCGATCACGAAATTTAAGCTTATCCAGCTTAGATACACCATCAACCAATTCAGCAACGGTATTGCCGAACTTTTCCTCTAGATCTTCTTTAGTGACATCACAATCTTCGATGACATCATGAAGCAAGGCTGCTTGTAGGGTTTCGATATCCAGACGCATTTCTGCCAGGATTCTTGAAACAGCTACAGGGTGGATAATGTATGGTTCACCGCTTGAACGGGTTTGCCCTTCATGGGCGTCTCTCGCTACCACATAAGATTGACGCAGAGCCTCAATTTGAGGCTCTGTTAGGTATTCTTGGGCAACGTCTTTGAGGCTATCGAATAGATACAAATTAAAGGCCCGGAAGGTTAATTAGTTCGAATAACGCTATTAACGAGTGTGAGCGATGCTGCTTACTGCTGCTAGTTCAGCCGCTTCTTGCTCTTGTTGCTCTTGACGCTCACGAGCATCTAGTACGTCTTTAGTGATAAGACCTTCTTCGATTTCGCGAAGAGCGATAACCGTTGGCTTATCGTTTTCTTCAGGCACTAGTGAATCTTTGCCGCCAGTTTGCATTTGACGTGCGCGGCGAGCCGCAATAAGAACTAGGTCGAAACGGTTGCCAACTTTTTCAACAGCGTCTTGAACAGTTACGCGTGCCATGAGGACTCCAAATAGTAATTAACTAATAAATTTTAGATGACGAGAAAGTATACAAGTTTAACTAGAGACTTTCTAGCTCACCGTATACTTATCTCAATGGAAAATCTAGGGGATCTAGATTATTCCGCTAATAAAGCAGTAAGCATGCCGCTGTATTTAGCTGCTTGCTTATCTTCTTTTAAGCGCTCCGCACGAATGATTGCTCTGAAGTCCATTAAGGCTGCATCAAAGTCATCATTCACGATCACATAATCGTATTCTGCATAGTGAGAAATCTCAGATTTTGCTTCGCTCATGCGTTTCGCAATAACTTCGTCGCTATCTTGACCGCGAACATTCAAACGACGCTCTAGCTCACCATTTGATGGTGGAAGAATGAAGACACTCTTCGCTTGAGGCATTTGTTCACGGATCTGACGAGCACCTTGCCAGTCGATATCTAGGAATACATCGATACCGCGGTTTAGGTTTTCTTCAATCCAAACACGTGAAGTGCCGTAGTAGTTGCCGAATACTTCAGCATACTCTAGGAACTCACTCTTCTTGATGAGATCTTCAAAGTGATGTTTCTCTACAAAGTGGTAGTGAACACCATTTTCTTCACCAGGGCGCATACCGCGAGTGGTGTGTGAAACAGATACCTTCATTGCGTAGGTTGGATTGGTTTCCAGCATTGCTGAGATCAAGCTCGATTTACCTGCGCCACTAGGTGCAGATACGATGTAAAGAGTACCTATGCCCATCTGTATATTTCCACTGTTGGTTGGATTGAGTGAGGGCGATAAACCGACACTATAAAAGATAGCACTGACCCTAATTTTTGTACCGATGGTTACGTCTATAAAGGAATAACGAGTAAAACTAATAGGTGCAACTGGTGAAAATTAGGTCAGAAAAATGGAGGCGAAGAGTAGCATATTTAGGTGATTGAGAACAACTGACTTGATCGTTATTTATTCTCAAATGATCCTTTGTCTGATCTTCATATAAATGTAATGACCTATCATGTTCAGTTTTTTATGTGATCTGAACAAAAATTGTTGAAGTTTTAATCTCAATCCTTACAATCCGCGCAAACGATTAAATGCTGTATATATCTAGTGATATGGACTAGATGTTTCTACTACCGAGCCTACCTTGGTGACTACAGTTTTTAGTGTAGAGACCCCTCTATTCTCACAGCATTTGAATCTCAAATTTCTTAATTTATTACATAGGTTTTGTTGTGAATACCGACTCCACCCTGAAAGCCCAGAAAACGTCTGGCTCGCTTGACACCATGTTCAAACTCTCAGAGAGAAAGACCACGATCAGCACTGAGCTATACGCAGGTTTTATTACCTTCTTAGCGATGAGTTATATCTTGGCGGTTAACCCAGCAATTCTGGGTGGCATCCCGGGAATGGACAAAGGGGCAGTATTTACGGCAACCGCTCTTTCAGCGGCTATCGCAACGCTTATCATGGGCATTTGGGGTAACTACCCAGTGATGCTTGCTCCGGGCATGAGCATGAACGGCTTCTTCAAAGGCTTATTGTTAAGTGGTTCAGTTGCAGTACTTTGGAATGAAGCGCTATTTGGCATCTTCCTATCGGGTATCCTTTATCTTGCTTTCTCATTGACCAATATTCGTAAGTCGATGATTGAGTCGATTCCTGAAGATTTAAAGTTGGCGATTACCGTGTCTCTCGGTTTGTTCATTGCTTTCTTAGGCCTTAAGAATGCAGGTATCATCGTGTCTAACCCGTTCGTATTGGTTGGCTTAGGTGACATCTCTGATCCACAAGTGGTTATCGCTTATGTGAGTATCTTCATCGCTCTGGGCTGTATGGTTCGTGATATTAAGCTGGCAACGTTTATCTCGTTTGTTTCGGCGATTGCATTGACGATTTTGGCTGACGTGTTCTTAGGCACATCAAATGCTCCTATCCCAGACCAATTCGTTTCAATGCCACCAAGCATGGCGGGAAGCTTCGGTGCGATCTTTGATTTTTCAGCTTTCACGCCTGAGAAAATGTTCGATTTATTGTTCATCGTACTTATCTTCCTGATTGTCGATTTCTTCGATGGCTTAAGCACGATTGTTGGTGTTGGTCGTGATGCGGGTATCATCGACAAAGATGGCAAGGTACCAAACGCGAAATCAGCTTTGGTTGCTGATGCGGGTGGTACGGTGATTGGTTCGATTCTTGGTACGACATCTATCACCGCTTTCTCTGAGTCTGGTATCGCTTCTTCTCAAGGTGCGAAGACAGGCTTAGCGGCAGTGATGGTTGCGGGTTTGTTCCTAATCTCGCTATTCCTATACCCAATTTTCTCTATCTTCTCGGCGGCAATGGTTGCGCCGGCGATGGTTGTGGTGGGCATCTACATGGTAGGTCGTCTTGGTCAGATTAACTGGGAAAAGAAAGAGTCACGCATTGCAGCTTTCTTCACCATCATGTTCACCGTTTTAAGCTTCTCACCAGCAAACGGCATGGCGATGGGCTTCATCAGCTACGCATTTACTATGGTTGTGGCAGGTAAGCGCAAAGAAGTTCACCCTCTTATCTACGGTCTGTGTGTGGTGTTCTTAACTTACCTGATTCTACTATAAGGCTAATTAGCCACTACCACTAGAAGTCGTTAAGTAAAAGACCAATAGATGGCTCTGCAGTGAATGTGGGGCCATTTTTGTATCTGTTACTTGTTTGGCTCACGTTTAATTGATGATGTTATCTTAAACTTGAGAGTGCGCGACTTATATTGATGCATGCTATTGTAGAGATTGGATTAATTATTTTTGAAGAGTGACTATGCCTTCTCACTTACCTAAGTCTTTTAGTAAGCCTTTCCTTAAGGTTTTCCACATTCTTGAAGCCGTTCTATTGGTGGCGATCACACTGGCGACACTGTTTGCCATGATGGAAGAGTTCATGCACGTCTTTGCGGAACGTCGAGTGCAACTGACCGACATTCTTCTGATGTTCATTTACTTGGAAGTATTGGCGATGGTTCAGCAGTTTGTGATGAACGGTAAGATCCCGGTGCGATACCCGATCTACATCGCGATGATGGCGATTGCTCGTTACATCACCTTAGGTATGAAAGAGTTAGATGCAGTACTTATCGTTTGGTTGTCTGTCGCCGCATTTATCTTAGCCGCAGCCACACTGTTGATTCGAGTCGGGCATCATTACTGGCCATATGTCGATCTTCGAACCAAGCAGCCGGATGAGTAAATCAATCAGGTAATAAGCTACGCAGACTAAGAGCCCAGCCATGTTGCTGGGTTTTTTATCCTCTAGTTTAAGTCAATAAGACTGTTATGTGTCTTTATTTTAATTGAAGTTACTATGTCAATATGACTCTTATTGTTTTTTTCTCCTTGCTGAATAAGGGTTTGTGTCTTGGCATGAATGTTGATTAGTAGGTATTAGACTCATATAAGGAACACGCTATGCATTTTGAAAGCACTCATTATAAACCTGAAATTTTCTCCGAAAAGGTTGCACTTCTTGTTACTCGACTTCTCAAAAAGACACTTAACTTGTTTTATGGAAAACACTTAGCCAAACGAGCGATGTTGTTGGAAACCATCGCTGCTGTGCCGGGTATGGTGGCAGGAGTCTTCAACCACCTCAAAGCTCTGCGCCGCATGAAAGACGACGGTGGTTGGATCAAAGAGCTATTGGACGAAGCGGATAATGAACGGATGCATTTGATGATTTTTCTTACCGTTACCAAGCCGTCTATTATAGAACGCATTTTAGTGATGCTATTACAGTTCATCTTTCTACTTATCTATGGCGTGATCTACTTAGTCTCATCTAAAACGGCACATAGGATCGTTGGTTATTTCGAAGAGGAAGCTTGTAATAGTTACTCTGAATATATCTCGAAAATTCAAGATGGCACGTTGCCCAACCATCCCGCGCCTGAGATTGCGATTAAATACTATCGCTTACCCGAGAATGCCATGTTTTTGGATGTGCTTTTCTGCATAAGAGAGGATGAAGCCAAACATAGAGATAAGAATCACGACATTGCCGATCTCTATAAAACCCAGGACTTACCCGATCACCAGTGTTAGTCATTAAAAGACAGAGTTATGACAAATAAAGCTCAACAACCAGTAAATAAAGTCGTCTTAATTGCCTTCAAATTCTGGGATTAGGTTGATCTTTTCTGTGGGTTCGAGAAATACGCTCTTACTTGATAGTGAGCGCTTTAGGGTGCGTACTATGAGTAAATTTTTTGAGATCAAAGTCTTATAAATTAGGCTCTGCGGCATAGCAGGGCTTTAATAAAAGCTAACCGAACAAAAAATCATCAATTTTTTCAAATAAAGCTTTACAACCCGGCTCAGATCACCAAGAATGGCGTCGCTCTGTTTTCAGAGTTATTAAATGAAACATCCAGTTGTAAAGTAAAACCCTTAGTATTGCTTCATTGTTATTCTCAGTGTTTCCCTTGGCTTCATAGATACATTAAATAATTCAAGCTTTCAGCGCATCGCACTTTTGGCGATTAATTTTTTATTTTTATATAAGGGACACATCATGTCTAACAAAACAAACGGCGTAGTAAAATGGTTTAACGAAGAGAAAGGTTTCGGTTTCCTAACTCAAGACAACGGCGGCGCTGACGTATTCGTTCACTTCCGTGCTATCGCATCTGAAGGTTTCAAGACTCTTAAAGAAGGCCAACAAGTGTCTTTCGAAGTAGAGCAAGGCCAAAAAGGTCTTCAAGCTGCAAACGTTGTAGCTCTATAAGATTTTAAGTCGGCGCAAGTTGCATTAGCAACTTGCGTCACTTTCTCCCTCAAATCTTTCCCCTCTAGTTCCACCTGTAATATCCCCCTCAAAATATTCTAAAATCCTTTGTTACATCCGCTTCTATGTTTTATCTATAGCTGTATCTATCTCTTGCTCCAAACAAATCTCCTGCGTAACAACCTGCTCAACTTACTCATCCTGATTGTCATTATTGTATCCATAAAAAAGCCCCTAAAACTAGGAGCTTATCTTGATCTAATCAACACTGTTAGTTAATCAACACTGATTCAGCTAATGGCTATTCAGCGTGTTACTGACAAACTGTTATTCAATGTTCTGGATCTGCTCACGCATCTGTTCGATAAGAACCTTAAGCTCTACGCCAGATGCTGTGATGTCTGTGCTGATAGACTTAGATGCTAGCGTGTTTGACTCACGGTTGAACTCTTGCATCATGAAGTCAAGCTTACGGCCACAAGCGCCACCTTTCTTCAATACTACATTCGCTTCTTTCACGTGAGAGTCTAGACGGTCTAGTTCTTCTGCCACGTCTGACTTCTGAGCCAGTAGAATAAGCTCTTGCTCAACGCGAGAACCTTCAAGTTCAATTTTCGCATCTTCAAATTTGGTAAGAAGACGCTCACGTTGCCATTCTAGGATCTCAGGCATGCGTGCACGAACTTTAACTACTTCTTCAGTGATTGCATCTAAACGCTGAACGATTAGCGCCTTCATGTTCTCGCCTTCACGAGAACGAGCGTCAATGAACTCTGCGATTGCATCGTTGAATGCTTCAAGTAAATCTTTGTTGATGGCATCCATATCTTGCTCTGGAGTTTCCATCACGCCAGGCCAGTTCATGACTTGGAATGGGTTCAGACGGCTGTCTTCACCTGTCATGGTCATTACTTGGTTAGCAGCATTGATTACTTGCTGAGCCAAACCTTCGTTAATGCTTAGCTCGCCTTTCGCTGCTGGGTTTGCTTCAAAACGTAGGTTACATTCAACCTTGCCGCGAGCTAGACGCTTACGGAAACGCTCACGTAGGATTGGCTCTAAACCACGGAACTGTTCAGGCATACGGAAGTAAGTTTCTAGGTAGCGTTGGTTTACACTACGGATTTCCCATACTGCAGTACCCCAATCGCCTTTTACTTCTTTGCGTGCGTACGCGGTCATACTATAAATCATCGAATTTTCCTGTCTTTTATCATTCTGAAAATAACGCGCACGCATAGTATCACGATATGGTGTGCTCCCGAAGCTTGTCGCTTTTCACTATAAATAGCCTTTCATGATAAATAGCTTTGAACGGTAAATAGATTTGAAAGATAAACTGCTATATAATCTTGCCCCAATCAAAACTGTCTCACCCCTTTCTTAGGTGATGCACTCTTTCGATAGTAAATCACTTCAGACTGTTAATAAGGTAGATACCAATGCGTCCAAATGACCGCGCTGTAGATCAAATTCGTCCAATTAAAATTACTCGTAACTACACAGCTTATGCTGAGGGTTCTGTATTAGTTGAGTTCGGCAACACTAAAGTTCTATGTAATGCGACGGTAGAAGAAAACGTACCGCGTTGGTTAAAAGGCCAAGGAAAGGGTTGGGTAACGGCTGAATACGGCATGCTGCCACGTGCAACGCACACTCGTAACCGTCGTGAAGCGGCGAGCGGTAAGCAAGGTGGTCGTACGATGGAAATCCAACGTCTGATCGCTCGTAGCCTACGTGCAGTTGTTGACCTGAAAGTAATGGGTGAAATCATGATCACTGTCGATTGTGATGTTATCCAAGCAGATGGCGGCACTCGTACTGCTTCTATCTCAGGTGCAAGCGTTGCAATGGCTGATGCTATCAACAGCCTACTAGCAAGCGGTAAACTGAAAAAGAACCCAATGAAAGGCCACGTAGCGGCAGTTTCAGTGGGCATCGTTGGTGCACAAGCACTGTGTGACCTTGAGTACGTTGAAGACTCAGCAGCCGATACCGATATGAACGTTGTAATGACGGAAGACGGTAAGATGATTGAGATTCAAGGCACCGCAGAAGGCGAACCGTTCAGCCACGAAGAGCTGATGCAGCTTTTAGCCCTGGCGAATAAGGGCATTACCGATATCGTCGAAGCGCAGAAAGCTGCGTTGGCCGATTAGTTTTTAATAGCTCCCACATTGGGGGCTATTTTTTTATCTTCGTCGTATTCGCGCCCTCCGCGTTGTTAACTGCGCTTGCTCACCCGAATCACTTACTACTCGTAAGCTCACGGGGTTCGCAAGCTTGTTGCCTAGCGGAAAGCACGACTACTTAGAAGATACTGAGATGAGTTTAAGTTAATTAAGTTTTATTGGATAAACGTAGAGGAAAAACATGAAAGCATATCAACGTGAATTTATTGAATTTGCACTAGAGAAAGAAGTACTTAAGTTTGGTGAGTTTACTTTAAAGTCTGGCCGTAAGAGCCCTTACTTCTTCAATGCTGGATTGTTTAATACAGGTCGTGACCTTGCACGCTTAGGTCGCTTCTACGCAGCAGCATTAGCAGATTCAGGTATTGAGTTCGACGTACTATTTGGCCCTGCATACAAAGGTATCCCAATCGCAACAACAACAGCGGTTGCACTAGCGGATCACCACGATGTGGACACGCCTTACTGTTTCAACCGTAAAGAAGCGAAAAACCACGGTGAAGGTGGCAACCTAGTGGGTAGCGAACTTGAAGGTCGTATCATGTTAGTGGATGACGTGATCACTGCGGGTACTGCGATCCGTGAGTCGATGGAAATCATCCAAGCAAACGGCGCTGACTTAGCGGGTGTTCTGGTTGCTATCGACCGTCAAGAGAAGGGCAAAGGTGAGTTGTCTGCGATTCAAGAAGTAGAGCGTGACTTCGGTTGTGCGATTATCTCAATCGTTAGCCTGACTGACCTGGTGACTTTCCTTGAAGAGAAAGGAACAGACGCAGCACATCTTGAGTCAGTAAAAGCGTACCGCTCTCAATATGGTATCTAATGCCTGAAGTTCTGAACCTGATGGTTTAGATACCTAGGTTTAGAATTTCAAAAAGAGAAAGGCCTGAGAGATGAAATTCTTTCGAGCCTTTTACTTTTCTATTGAGGTGAGCTGCTTTCTTATCTGAAGATAGGCGCTCTATTTGTAGCGGATGCCGCGTTCAACTTCTGGATCTTCCATAGTCTTGAAGCGCTTGTGTAGCCACATCCATTGCTCTGGCGCTCGTAAGATGATCTTCTCAAGATAACTGTTCATATAAGTTGCAGCCGCTTTCTCATCTTTCTGCGGATAGTTTTCTTCGATTGACTCATCAGCCATGATTTCATATTTGCCGTCGGCATTTCTAAAACCAGACCCCGGAACAAGTGCACATCGGCTAGTGTAAGCCAGAATACTGGTGCCTGTTGTGGTACACGCATCAGGTACCGCGAAGAAAGGTACAAACACAGACTTGCTACGGCCGTAATCATGATCCGGCAGGTAGAAAAGGATCTCACCCTGACGCAGAATTCGAATCATGCGTTTCACGTCTTTTCGGTGAATCAGACGGTTGCCGTTTTGAGTACGACCACGGTATTGAATAAATTCATAAGCCGGATTGTTGTGCGGGCGATAAACACCTAAACCTGAAATACCAAGAACAGCCATTGCTCGGGCGGTGATCTCTAGGTTTAAGGCATGTACACAGCACAAAAGAACGCCTTTGCCATTGGCTTTGTGCGTACGCAGCATCTGAGTGTCTTTGTCTACTAGGATGCGCTTGAAGCGCCACGTAGGCCAAAACCAAGTAATGCCAGTTTCGATCAGTGCCATACCGGTGTTCTTGAAGTTCTCACTGACCATTGCTGCGACTTCGTCTGCTGGCTTATCTGGGAAGGCAAGCTCAAGGTTACGTGTTGCGACTGCCACACGCTTTTTGCCATAACGAGCGCCAAGAGAGCCTAATGAACGGCCTAACAGCAGTAATACACGGTAAGGTAGAACGTTAACGAGAAAAGCCAGTAACCCAAAACCGAACCAAACTCCCCAATGTTTAGGGTGGAGCAAAGCCAAGGTAAAAGGTGGCTTAGTAAGAACGTGTTGTGCGGTGCTGTTTTCCGGAGAAGTTTTCGTCGTCATAACCATCACTTAAGGTTGGGTTTACTTAATTTGAGCGCTCAGCAGTGCCCAGTAAGCATCAAAATTTTCGGTTGGTTGATATTTGAAATCAGAGCGAACAAATCGATTCAGACTGCCTTCAACCTGACCGAGTAGTTGAGCCGCTAAGATTTTCTCATCAACCGGGAACGATTTCCCTTCACGAAGTTTTCTTTCACGCAGGATTTGTCGAAGCTGAGTTTCAATACGCTCAAAAAGCTGATTGATTCGTTCACGCAGGCGCTCATTTTCAAACATTAGAGCATGGCCCGATAAAATACGAGTCAATCCAGGATTACGCTCAGAAAAGACCAAGATAAGCTGCATGACTAAGCGAATACGCTCAAGTGTGTCTTTCTCTTCATCTAGAATACGGTTGATTCGAGACATCAACGCTTCTTCAATGAACTCGATTAAGCCTTCAAACATGCGTGCTTTACTTGGGAAGTGGCGGTAGAGAGCCGCTTCAGATACGCCGACTTGCTTGGCCAATTTTACCGTTGTGATACGAGAAGCACCTTCGGTCGATTCCAACATTTGTGCCAGTGCTTGCAGGATTTCTTCACGACGGTTTGATTTTCGAGTACCAGCCATCTATTTACTTCCTTTCCTAAAGATGAGGATTGAGTGAAGCAGGATTATAAACACCATTCAATTCTGTTCCTAGTTTTGTAAGACCTAGGTCAACAGAATCGAGAGGTGTCAGCAGATTGTCAGAGCGAAATTGCGCGTTTATTCGACAATAAGTTGTTGGATCTGATCGAGGATCTTAAAACCAAGTGTGTCTTTGCTATCAAGAGGCAAAGATTTATCACCGCCTTTCCAATAAAGGTGCAATTCATTGCTACTGCTATTGAAGCCTTGGCCTTCGACAGAGACATCGTTGGCGCAAATCATGTCGAGGTTCTTTCTTTCCAGCTTACCGCGAGCGTATTTCTCTACATCTTGAGTTTCTGCAGCGAAGCCTACGGTAAATGGACGGCCTTCGGTCATTGAGGCAACAGAAGCGACAATGTCTGGGTTCTTAACCATTTGAATAGTCATGTCATCTTCACCATCCACTTTTTTAAGCTTCTGGTCTGCGATGGTCTCAGGGCGGTAATCGGCAACCGCAGCGCAGCTGATGAAAATATCGTGCTGAGCAGCGTTGGTACTAACGGCATCAAACATCTGTTGTGCGCTGTCGACATCAATACGATTAACCTTGTTCGGCGTTGCTAGTGATACAGGGCCGCTGACTAGAGTCACTGTTGCGCCTTGTTTAGCGGCTGCTTCAGCCAGTGCATAGCCCATTTTACCTGAGCTGTGGTTAGTAATGTAACGCACAGGATCGATGGCTTCACGAGTTGGACCTGCCGTAATCAATACAGAACGGCCAGCAAGCGGTTTAGGTTGGAAGAAGTCTTCACAACGATGTACGAGTTGCATTGGTTCTAACATGCGACCCATACCGACATCACCACAGGCCTGTTCACCAGCAGCGGGTCCCCAGATCTCACAACCACGACGTTTTAGTGTAGCGATGTTCTCTTGAGTTGCAGGGTTGCTGTACATTTGTTGGTTCATTGCTGGAGATACCGCAACTGGCGCATCGGTTGCTAAAACCAAAGTGGTCAGTAGGTCGTTACCCATGCCTGCGGTCATACGCGCAATCAGATCAGCGGTTGCGGGTGCTAATAACACGAGGTCAGCCCATTTCGCCAGTTCGATATGTCCCATGGAAGCTTCAGCAGCAGGATCAAGCAAACTATCAGACACTGGCCTTCCAGAGACGGCTTGCATGGTGAGAGGAGTGATGAACTCCTTGGCTGCATTCGTCATGACGACTTGTACCTGCGCGCCACGTTCAATTAAGCGTCGAGTCAGTTCGGCACATTTATACGCAGCGATACCACCACTAATGCCAAGGAGGATTTTTTTTCCAGCTAGGCCTTGTTGGTCAGCGTTACTCAGTTGATTAACCAATGTTTGCATGATTCTGTTCCTTAATTTCTCTGGGCTAACGATATCAGAACAAAGGATTAGTGCCTAGAAGCAGAGCTCGAACAGATTTGATACTCATCAAGTTGGTGTTATCAAACCTATCAATTACACGGTTTTGCTAGCGACTCGTTTCCTTTTCTCTTTATCAAAGGATCTCTGGTTGCAAGCTCATTAAGCTGACGGGTCGTATTCATGACCTTAAATAGCCTTTATATGCCTATAAGTAAGATGCCTGTTGAGTCGATGCCAAGAGAAAAGTTACTGAGTCGAGGGCCTGATTCTTTAAGTGATGCGGAGTTGTTAGCGATATTTCTTCGAACGGGCACACAAGGAATGAATGTTTTAGAGCTTTCTGACAAGTTGATCAAAGATTTTGGTTCGCTGCGCCAACTTTTTTCTGCAACCGAGACTGAGTTTTGTGCTCATAAAGGGATGGGGCAGGCGAAATATGTCCAATTGCAGGCTGTTTTGGAGATGACGCAACGTTATTTAGCTGAGACTTTATCTCGAGGGGATGCGTTAACCAGTCCAAACCATACCAAACTGTATCTTTCGAGTATGTTGCGCGACCGCCAGCGAGAAGCCTTCTATATATTGTTCCTAGATAATCAAAATAGGGTAATAAAGGACGAAGTTATGTTTGAAGGAACCATCGATGCCGCATCGGTATACCCGAGAGAAGTAGTGAAACGGGCGCTTCATCATAATGCAGCCGCTTTAATCCTAGCGCACAACCATCCTTCTGGTGTCGCGGAGCCAAGCCAAGCAGATAGGCGAATTACACGTAGATTAACCGACGCATTGGCGCTAGTGGACATCCGAATTCTCGACCATTTTGTGGTTGGAGATGGCGAAGTTATCTCTTTTGCAGAGCGTGGATGGATTTGAATCACATTTTAGGTTGTTAGTTGCGTTAAATCTGCTATCATTCCGCCCACATTTTAGAACCTTAAATCAGCTCTGATTACTCAAATAGCTGCCCTGTTCAAAAAAAGATCACGAAATCCTTAAAAAGGATCTGTTCGGGTCTTGAGCAATGCATGTCAAGTTAGTATAATACGCGACCTTTGATAGCCTTGAATGGATTTTCCATTATGGTTTTTACCTCTATTTTCAGAATTGATAGAGAGGTTCGGCCACCAAGGTTGATATCGAGCTGAAACGATTTGGAGAGACATTCATGTCCCGAGTATGTCAAGTAACTGGTAAGCGTCCAGTAACGGGTAACAACCGTTCACACGCACGCAATGCTACCAAGCGTCGTTTTCTGCCGAACCTACAAACTCACCGTTTCTGGGTAGAGAGCGAAAAACGTTTTGTTAAACTACGTCTAACTGCTAAAGGCATGCGTATTATTGATAAGAAAGGCATCGATGCTGTTCTTGTTGATATCCGTGCACGTGGCGAAAACGTTTAAGAGGAATTAAGCAATGGCTAAAGGCATTCGTGAGAAAATCCGTCTAGTATCTTCTGCTGGAACTGGTCACTTCTACACAACTGACAAGAACAAGCGTAACATGCCAGGCAAATTTGAGATCAAAAAGTTTGATCCAGTAGTTCGCCAGCACGTTATGTACAAAGAAGCTAAAATCAAGTAATTGATAGCCCCTTTGTCTCTTCTTTTATAGAAGAATAAATTAAAAACCCAGCTTATAGCTGGGTTTTTTTATGCCCAAAATTTGGGAAGTCCCATTGTTTTGAGAAGCTTAAGCTTTTTCGAGAAGACTCAGTGTTTTTGATAGACGTAAGTTTCATTGGCTCAATTTGGCACCTACCGTACAGACGGTACACTTTCCGATGGGCTTATATGATAGAAAATTGCTCAACATAGAATGTGTCGCCATTTTCACGATATACTGAACACTCAATAGGTTAGATGAGCAGAATCAGATGAGATATCGTGGACGTCGGTGGAACAACATACTCATGTTAAGCGTGATCGCTTTTATTGGGGTGTTAAACCTGCCAACATTGATCAAAACGTACCTTATCGAACCTGAGCCTGAACTTCAGGTAAGCAGTCCTTATCCTTACCTCTTAAACCCAACAGCAGAACTTCAAGCCTTACATTTTTCTAAGTGGTCGGTAGTACAAGAAGACGGCCATTGGATTTATCAAATGAAAGAACCGGCATTAGAGCAAAGTGTGAGTGCCCAAGAGTTATCGCAACGCTGGCAGCAGCTAGTAGGCACGGAAGTCGACTCTAAAACCTATACTGACCTTACTCCCCAGCTGAATACGCCACACACCATTGAAGTATGGTATCAAGATCAAGAAGAACCACAACGCATTACCTATTATCAACTGCCTGAGTTTTGGTTGCTAAAAAACTGGAATGATCAGTGGCTGGCGGTGTCTATTGAAGAGAGCTACTTGTTTCCAAGCTTTGGCTCAGACCAGTCATTTAAGTCAGACAAGCTATCTACATCAGACAAACTACCTAAATCGGACGACTAACTATGCCTGAATTACCTGAAGTCGAAGTAAGCCGCATGGGGATCTCGCCTCATTTAGTCGGTGAGAAGATTAAATCCCTGACTTTTCGAACGCCTAAGCTGCGCTGGGATATTCCTCAAGAGCTTAAGCGATTAGAAGGGCAGGTGATTCGCTCTATCTCACGCCGAGCTAAGTACCTATTGATAGAAACTGATACAGGCACAGCCATTGTTCACCTTGGTATGTCTGGTTCATTACGTGTTTTAGATGCCGATTTCCCGCCAGCAAAACACGATCACGTAGATCTTAAGTTAACCAATGGCAAGATATTGCGTTACAACGATCCGCGTCGCTTTGGTGCGTGGTTATGGTCGGCACCGGATGAGATACATACTGTGTTACTTGGTTCTGGCCCTGAACCACTAACCGATGACTTCAACGCTGATTACGTTGCTGAGAAAGCAGAAAAGCGTAAAGTTGCCGTCAAACAGTTCATTATGGACAACAAAGTAGTGGTCGGTGTGGGAAATATATACGCCAATGAAGCGCTGTTTTCTTCACGAATTCACCCTTTGCGCCCAGCAAGCAAAGTGACAAAAGAAGAGTGGGCCTTGTTAACCAAAGAGATCAAACAAGTACTCGCGACTGCCATCAAACAAGGCGGTACCACACTCAAAGACTTCGCCCAAGCGGATGGTAAACCGGGATACTTCGCTCAAGAGCTGCAAGTTTATGGAAAAGCGGGTGAAGAGTGCCCTAGTTGTGGTGAGAAACTTGAAGAGCAAAAAATCGGACAGAGGAATACGTTTTTTTGCTCTCAATGTCAGGGCTAACTATGTTGATGGGACTAGAGTTTAGTTAGACTTGCTGCCCTGACTTATCAAAGTATTTTTTAGCAACAAGTAACGATATAAGGCGTTCCTGCTTTGTATTCTTGAATTGCTCAACCCACAGGTTTGCGTTTTGGATTATTATTTCCGCTTCTTCAGGGTGCTCTAAGTAATAATCCATTTTCTGGACAAGGTCAGAGAAATCATCTTTAACTTCAACAAAATGGATTCCAGCTTTTAGTTTGCCTTCCATAAACCAAGTTTCGTATTGAAGCTTAGGAGTAAAGCAGAGGGAATTAGAAGACATTATCCATTTTAAGTTAGTTGCAACGTCGCGGCCTTCTAAACTGATAATAAATTTGTACTCTAGCTGCTCTTCTAATGACAAAGGACTTTTTTTATATTTACTTCGTTTTGGATCTGCTTTTAAAGGGCGAGTCTCACCAATGTTGAATCTTGGGTGATCTACGTACATTTCTAACAACTTTAGGCGGTTAGCCCTAAACCCAGCACCACGCCAAACGGCCATATCCTTCTTACTTTTATATGGTTTATCCTTATCTATAAATACATAGTGCCTGATTGCGTTGAGCTTGAGGATTATCGAATTATCATTGTTTCCTTCGATCGGACGACTTTTTAAAAAACTAGGTTCTTTGGGGACTGTTGTTACATCCCCATTAACATAGCTAAACGCATACTTATTGGGGAAAGCTTTAACGACTTTGAGCAGGTCATAGTAATAAGTTGTGCCACCTGTCTTAGTGAAGTCTCGTACTAGTGTTGAGTTTGTTTCAGGTAACTCAAAGTTGGATTCGAGTTTACAATAGTAGTCAACGCGTTGTTTAATGTAATTTTGATCGTATTTAAATGCGGAATCTAAAGTTTTTTTTGCGTATTGGCGAAAAAAAGCAGCAGGTAAAATAGTAAGTAAACTATTTGATAGGTAATACTTTAGTTTTCTCATGACTTTAGCTTATGTAAGAGAGCTTGATTAACAGGGGCGGGTACAAATTGAGCAACATTTCCTTTGTGTATTGCAACTTCTCGGACGATTGTTGATGAAAGAAATGCATACTCTTCACTTGGGGTTAAGAAAATACTTTCAAGCTCAGGAAGGAGTTTTCTATACATACTGGTTAAACCAAATTCATACTCAAAGTCCATAGTTGTGCGTAAGCCTCGAATCAGAATATTTGCTTCTTGCTCTCTCGCGAAATCTACTAGTAAACCACTAAAGCCCACAACAGAGACATTTGTGAGATGCTTACATGACTCTTGAACTAGATTAACTCTCTCATTTAGGCTAAACATGGTTTTTTTTGATGGGCTTGCGGCTACGCCTATAACTAGAGAGTCAAACATGCCAGATGTGCGCTCTATGATATTAAGATGTCCATTAGTTAAGGGATCAAAAGTTCCTGGATAAATTACATGTTTCATTTTTTGACCTTCTTATAAATATTTTCGTATTTCTTAGCTGCTGAGCCAATATCAAAAAATTTTATTTTCTCTTGCCCACCTGTTTTTAGCATTGCTTGAAGACTTGCGCTTTGTTCAATTTTTACAATGGCATTCGCTAAAGCTATCGGGTCATCTGTATTTATGAGTAAGCCGCTCGTTCCATGAGTTATTATATCTGGTATCCCTCCTGTATTTGTAGCAATTACAGGCAGTCCTGCTTTAATACCTTCCAAGATGACAGAGCCAAGCCCTTCACTATGTGATGGATGTATTTGTAACTGGGCGGCCGCAAACCAATCCCCCATGTTCGATTGTTTACCTTCAAAGCTGATATTCATGGCGTCACCAGCTATCCTCTCCAAATTGTCTCGTTCCTTCCCATCCCCAAGAAGTGCAAGATGTATATGAGTATGGGTCTCGGACAGTTGCTTCATGGCTTTTATCGACACATCAAATGCCTTGTGCTTAACCATATTTGCAGCATGGATAATTAGGAACTTATTCTCAAATCGTTGCTTTAACTTTTCAAGGTTTCGATCATTTACATTGTAACTTACCGGGGAACTTGCAATTTTATAAACCGTTTTATGAGGATATTTATCTTTGATATCGTTAACTATTTCTGAACTTAGACCTACAATCGAAGAAGCTCTTGAGTAAGCTAGATTTGCGAAGAACCTTTTCTTAAGAGAGTTGTCAATTCGGCGTGTAATTATATATGGGACTTTATAGAGCATACTTTGAATTAACGCCCAATAGATAGCTCTTCCTTCATGCACATGAATTAGCTTGCAGCCATCAGTAATAGATCTAGAATGCTTTTTTAGGTAGTGTGTTGACGGCACCAATTTACAGCTTAGCTGGCTAACTGCGGTGTAAAATGGGCTTATGGGGTTAGCAACTACTGTAAGTGAGTACCCTAGCTCTATTTGATGTTTGATCAAAGTGAGAGTTTGGTTTTCTCCTCCATGATAGCCTGACGCCAAATTGACGTGACAAATATGCATTCTACCAGACCTTATTGAAGTCAGTTTTCTCTAAGACTTTTGGATCGCGTTGCATCTCTAATAGTTTGGCATATTTTAAATAGCTATTTACCGCAGAGCTTAACGCTACTGTCATCCCATCAGTGCCCCCTAAGAAACCTTTCTGAAAAACAAATTTTCGAATGAAGGCACTTAAACCATGTATAAATGGTGATATCGAGTTTGCTCTTTTACCTTTTTGATACATTATCTTTGCTGCTCGGCCGCTAAAGTCTCTCCCAGGCTTAGCGAAAAGTTGTCCAAGGTTTTCGAATGAATAATGAATTAGGTCTGCATCAAGTTGGCAAGGGTTATTTGCTTGAACTGATGCATGTTGTTTAACTGCTGAAAAGCGAGTTTTATTTCTATTATACAAACGGATACAAAAATCGGGGTACCAACCACATTGTTTAATCCAACGACTGCCAATGTAGTTACGTCGACGGAAAGCAAATGCGTCATGTTCGGTTTGCTTTAGGTTAAGTGCGTTGATTGAGTCTACACACTCATCGGTGAGGCGCTCATCAGCATCAATACTAAGTATCCAATCATTACTAGCATAGTCTAAGCCTACGTTTTTTTGGATACCATCACCTAAATAAGGTTGCGGGATTACCTTTGCGCCGAGTTTAGAAGCCAACTCCACTGTATTATCGGTGCTTTCTGAATCAACAATAATCACTTCATCGCATACTCTTTGTAATGAAAGGATACATTCTTCAACATTTTTTTCTTCATTTAGAGTTATTACTACGCCTGTTATCATCGGTTAACCTATTTTTTATTAAGAATGTTGTCAGCGACACTGTTGAATTTTTCTATTACTTTATATGATGGAATTCTATCCATTGCATTTTTGTCTTTGACGCGAGTTCGCCAGTCGAGATCTTGGCTATTTTTCCCTGTCTCAGAGAAAATGGCTTCTTCATAAACAGATACAACATAGTTGAGGTAACGATATGGCCCTACTCGGCCTGGGTTATGGTGTGCATAGAGGCCAATCACAGGCGTTTGCATAGCATTAGCCATGTGGGTTGGACCCGTATCTGGAGCTATTACCATATTTACTTTATCAATCAACGCTAACATTTGCATGATAGAGCTCTGTCCAACTAAGTTTAGGCAAGGTTCTGTAAGTTTTTGCTGTATTTCTTCTGCTAGGTCGATTTCAATTTTTGCGGGGCTGCCTGCTAGTATAACGTTCCAACCTGCTTCCCTAGCATGGTTGATTACATCAACATACCCTTGAGCATGCCAGTTTTTGTAAGCTTTACTCGCTCCGGGAACAATTAATAAATTTTTTTTTGCTATTAGTTGAGCATCGGCCCAAGTAGCATGTTGCTTTTCGTAAAAAAGTGACCAACTTAATGTATGTTTTACTACACCTATGTGTTGGGCAAATGCCATCATCCCGTCGGCTACATGAAGAGAAGTGGGAGAGTCTACTTTAGTACCAGTAAACAAGGTTTGAAAATCTTGGCTACGGTCTGATGTAAATCCAAGTTTATACTTGGCTTTTATTCCCAAAGTGGCGACGCTAGCACGAAAAGCGGATTGCATATGAAGTAAAGCATCGAAACTTTTACCTCTAAGTTGCTGCCACAATTTAAGATATTCTCTCCACCCACTTTTTTTGTCAAAAACTATCACATCGACACCATCGATAGCTTCTAATAATTTAGCTTCTAAGCTTCCGGTTATCCATGTGATTTCTGTATCTGGCCATTGCTTTTGAATTGCCTGCACCGTCGCAATTGCGTTACAGACATCCCCTATTGCTGATAGTCGTAAGATGCATATAGAGTGTGGGGGGGATGTGAACAGGGCCATAGCTTTAACTCTAGTAATTGATTCCCAATAATTATGCAGTTGGGCTAGAAGAATGTAAAATAAAACTAAGAGTATCGAAGGGTAAGCTAATGAAAAAAGTTAAGCTTGATAATCAAGTCATCTGGTTTGATGAATCGTTGATTTCGGAAGAAAAGCTAAGCCATGCTTTTGAGCCAGCATATTGGCAGCAACAAGGGAAAATAATCGGAAGTGCAATGGGGCGAGGTACTACCTGGTTTGTTGAGTTAGGTACAATGCAAGGTGCGTTACGTCATTATCGACGTGGTGGTCTATTTGGTAAGCTGATTAAAGATAGTTATGTGTTTATTGGTGAAAACAAGTCACGAAGTTTTAAAGAGCTTGTATTATTGAAAAAACTAAAAAAATCAGGTGTTAATGTACCAACCCCAATCGCAGCAAGAATTGTAAAGCAAGGTCTAACTTACAGCGCTGACTTACTTAGCGAGAAAGTACCTCATGCTCAAGATCTTGCTTCTCTATTGAGAAAGCATAAAGTCCCGGAAAGTACTTATTATAAAATAGGAAATGAAATTCGGAAAATGCATGCTGCGCAAGTTAATCATACTGATCTCAACATTCATAATATATTAATCGATGATCAGAGTCAGGTTTGGATTATAGACTTCGATAAGTGTAATAGCCAACTTGGAGACGCTTGGAAGCAGGGTAATTGGGATAGATTGAAGCGGTCTTTTTTAAAGGAAAAGGCTAAGGAAGCAATTAATTGGGATGAGAACGACTGGAATTATTTATTCTAGTTATCTAGTTATCTAGTTATCTAGTTATCTAGTTATCTAGTTATCTAGTTATCTAGTTCGTCTTAATTATAAATTTAACTTAAATAGTGATGAAATGATAATTTTACATGAAGCTGACTTTTTGACAGAAGGTTATACAAGGAAGTGCTATATTAATCCTGATGATAAAAGTCAAATACTAAAGATAATAAAGCCTGAGTGCGGTAAGCAGTTAGACATTAATGATATTGAAAAATTTTATCTATCTAAAGTAAAGCATCACGGGATAATTGCTGAATGTTACCAAGAAGTTGAGACAAACCTTGGGATAGCGATGGCTTTTGAACATGTTGTTGACTTCAACTTTGAAACTTCTAAATCAATAAGCTATTACCTTCGTGAGGGACTTATTTCTAAGTCAAAAGGGAAGACTTTGGTTGCCAATTTGTTCGACTCTGCAATTAATTTAGGTATATATGTTAGAGATACTAATTTAGACAATATTTTGATGATAAAAAATGAAAAAGGTGAATTTTCTACCATATTTATTGATGGTTACGGCGGTATTACTTTCGATTATAAACTCTATCGAAATATATATTTTAAATTCCTATCGAAAGCTAGGACGAAAAAAACAAAAAAAAGAGCTTTAGAGAGAGTTGATAATAATGTTTTTTAGAATAATGTTATTTAATGGTGTGTGTTTTGAGGATTTAATTGAGGTGTATGAAGCCCACCTCAATCAAATCCTTATATGGCATTTTTATTTGGTTAATAAATTCATGTGATTCACTCTTTCCTTAAAAATATCACTATTTTGATAATCACCTTTGTAAGTTTGTTTAGATACATAGGATAATTCGAACTTTTCTAGTTCATCATTATTTACCACATGATTATTGCTTGTTGAGTTAAATCTAGCCCATGCGTCAATCGTCTCCGATTGTTTAAAGGCTTCATTAAAGAAATAACCAACAGAAAAGTATGGCATAAAGCCAACTTTTTCAGCTTTAAAGACAACATCTGCGTAAAACCTTTCGTTGTCTCGGTCACTTAGACCTAACGATTTTATGCGGTTCGATAGCATTAAACTGTTTACACGAGGTTTAAACAAGTGAGACAGAAACAATTCTAAAGTTTTTTTTATGATGGGTGAGCTTGGGGGAGAGGCAAGGAACCAAGCCTCAATTGGTCTGGTTTTATTGCTATTATGTCTAAATGCAAAAAACTGAGCTTTTTCTATTTCATAATCCAGCCATGAAGATAAAGGCTTTAGGCAAAAGGTTGTCGTATCAGCCCAAACCCCCCCCTGAGTGGCGAGTAGGTATAATCGAAGAATATCGGCTTTCATTGCAAAGCCTAGATTAACAGTAGCAATCTTAAATATAGCGTTGAAATCAAAACCTAAAACATCATTTAAATTATTATCATTTAGTAGTGTAACATTATAATCAGGGTTGAGTTTTATCCATGACTCTACGCTGACTCTAACAACTTCAGGAGCTTCTTCTAACGGAGAGTTCCAATATAACCAAATTTTTTTAGGTGTATTATTAAATTTATTATTAGTGGGTTTATTTGTCGCAGAGTATAATTTTTCCAACCCATCTTCAGCTATGTTTATTGAGTTTTTAATGTCTGGATTGTTAACATTATAAGATTTTTTTATATTAATGTTATGAAGTTGATTGTATTTTCTACTTAAGTAGGGTATGTGTTTACGTAGGAAATAAAAACCTTTCTCAAATGTTCTTGATTTAATTAGTTTATCTATTGTTATCATAATATTATATTATCTAATGTTCGTTGAATGGCACCTTGCTGAGTCTTAATGAAACAAGTTGCATTGCCTGAAATTTTATTTGCATAATCCGAGTCGGACAATAAATTTATTACATGATTTTTTAATTCTTTTTCTGTTGTGATAATGCAAGCACCTCGATCTCTTAGGGTATTTACGATATCTGAAAAGTTAAAATAGCTTGGACCTGTAATTATTGGTTTTCGAAGCGACGCAGGCTCTAGTATATTATGTCCACCAACTTTATCACCTAAAAGGCTCCCACCCATAAAACAAACGTCAGCACATCCGATAAGAGGCAGCATTTCACCCATTGTATCGGCAAGATAGACTTGAGTTTGCTGGGTAACCATATCACCTTCAGTGCGACGTGCCGTAATTAGATTTAGCTTTTTGCATAAAGTGGACACATCATCGAATCGTTCAGGGTGACGGGGAACTAGTATAAGCAATGCACCTTTTAGGTGTTTACAAATAAGTTTATGTGCAGTTAATATTTTTTCATCTTCCCCTTTATGTGTACTTGCGGCTACCCATATTGGTCTGCTTATACCAAGTTGATTCCGAAGTTGATTCGCCTGTTCAATGATTTCTTTGGTGATATTAATGTCATATTTAATTGAACCTACAACTGTCAGCTTATGTTCAGGAATACCTAATTGTAAGAACCTATCTTTATCTGAATTTTGTTGGCAGATAATCAGAGATAGGTTGCTGCTTAGCTGTTTGAAAAAAGAAGAGAATAAAGAGTAATTTTTATGAGATTTTTCAGATAACCTTGCATTTATCACTGTAATAGGAATAGATGCTTTGTGGACCGTGTGTAAAGTGTTTGGCCAGAGCTCAGTTTCCATTATCAACAACTGACATGGCCTCACTCTCTTTAAGAAATTTTTTATACACCAACCAAAATCTATAGGCATATAACGATGTGTGACAAGGGTACCTAGTTTTTTTGCTTGTTCCGCCCCAGTAGATGTTGTTGTTGTCAATACTATTGGGAGGTTAGGCTCTTGCTCTTTTAGCTTGCGAATAAAAGGTATAGCAGCGATAGTTTCTCCGACAGAAACTGTATGTATCCATAACGGCTGTTGCTTGTAATCTAGATACTCACCAAAGCCAAAATGTTCTATCCAACGTTTTCCAAACTTTGGCTTGTTCGGTCGTTTTCTATAGAGACCAAAAAGTAGAATAGGGCTTAGTATTGTAAGAAGAAAACAATAGAGCGTCCTTATCATTGTAAATCTCGTTCTGTAAAGTGAGTAAGAAACTCTTTCGCTACGTTCTCATCATTAAAATTATATAAGGTCTCGTTAACAAAGCGATCGAAGTCTTTTGTCCACGGATGTTCTATTGCGGACTTTATGGTTTGGGCTAGTTCTTTTGGAGATTCTTTTGTTAGAAAACGCTCAAGTTTCCCCTGCATTATTTGCTTAACTCCCCCTCTACTTTCAGTACAGACAACCATCGTACCACAGGCAAGTGCTTCAATTAAAACCATGCCTAATCCTTCAAATTTGGAGCTAAGTACAAATAAGTCTGCTTGCTCATACCAAGGAAAGGGGTTTGTTTGTAAACCTTTGAAGTGCACCATCTCTTTTAGACCTAGTCGCTTGACTAACTCTTCCAAAGCACTACGCTCTTCACCTTCCCCTACGATGACTAGGTCCTGAGTTACCCCTAGATTCGTTCGAGAGTAAAGATAAGCTTTTATTAGAAGGGGAAAGTTTTTCTGTGGGACTAAACGTCCCAAACCAAGTATATAAGGTTTGGGGTGTAGAGGTTTACTTATAGACTTCTTATTAATTAGATTAAGATTGTTAGGGTTATTTATCATTACGGCTTTTTTGGGAACTATATGATATTTATCACAGAGCTGTCGAAAGCTATCTAATGCACCATCGGAAACACAACTAACATTACGTTGAGAAAATAAGTTATTGAATGCCCATTTAGATAAGCTTTTATACCTATTAAATTGTTGAACATTTTCACAAACAAAAACAAATCTAGAATCTTGTAAAGGCCAAATATGTTCAAATGTCCCTTGTCCTCTAAATATTACCAAGTCAAAATTACCTTGTTTTTTTTCAAGTTTTTTTAATTTATATCTAAATGCAATAGCTTCTGCGTAAGCAAAAACGATGGAGAAGCTCTTTCGGAAGATAATGTTAGATAATTTTGATAAAAATAACCAAAAAAAACCCACTCCGGATGATAATACCATCTTCTTTAGATTGAATAGATGTATGGGTATTGTCTTATCGTCTGGTTTGAGCGTTACTTTTTTATCTCTTAAATAAATTAAATGTGTTTCATGCCCGGAACTTTGATAAGCCTCGGAAAGGTTTACGGCGACTCTTTCCATTCCACCCATCTTTAAGGTATTTACTACTATAGCGACTTTCATTTTATAACTCCTTTTTGTTTTTTAAAGAGGAAGTTAAATAAAAAGTATACAAACCTGCAAAAATAATATTATGGGTAAAGACACCATAGGTTCTACCGTTAAATGTCTCAAAAAAATTAATGCAACTCCAGAATGCAATGAAAACCAAAGAAAATAGTGTAAAAGGTTTAATGTTGCTGTCTGATTGCTGCCTGATTAATAAAGATTTCGCTAACCAATAGTACATGGCATAAATAATTAAAAGCCCTAAAATACCATAAGATACGAGTACTTCAATGTGATAGTTGTGTAAGTGTCCAAAGCCTTTAAGTCGACCTTGAAATTTTTCTGATTGTTGAATCACAAGGCCGATAGTCTCAGGGCCTGTCCCTAAAATAGGTCTCTCCTTTATCCATTGGCTAGCTTCCAACCATGAATTGAGTCGAATTCCGATACTAGACATTGGTATATGATTTACATCACCTGAGATTATTGAATTCCATGTTTTGTGCTCTTTTAATACTCTATTTTTAATGAAGTCAAGTTGCCACAAGGAAATGAGGCTAATAGCCAAAACTAGATATACGAGTATTACACCTTTTGCTTTGGTTGCTTTGGTTGCTTTGTAGATAATGGTGTGGAAAATAGGCAGCATTAATATACTTATCATTAGTGCTACCCACGCTTGTCGGGATTGAGAAGTAATAATTACAAATGCAGAGAAAACGATTGCCCCAAGTATAGTGGAAACTAGTAAGAATTGGATGATGACATTTATGTTTGACTTTTCTATTCTAATTTGATTAAGAATAAATACTAAAATAAGAAAGCAAATGCTCGCAAACATTGATGTAAATTGGGAATTTTTAATAGAAAAATCGACTCTGTGTCCAGATAATGCTTTGGTTATTTCATTTGTGAAATCTGAATGGACAACACACCCAACAATAAAACCTATTATAAAAAACGACCATAATATATATATGCGACTTTTTTTACCTTTGAGCCAATAAGCGAGGAAAATAAACGTAAATAGTTTTGCCAATCGATCGATTTTTGGTGCCTGATTTGCAAATTCTGGAAAATATATTATAGAATTTATCCAGCTAAAGATTTGAACCGAAATTGCAAGAACTAATAAAATAACCATAGGGTCTTTTGAAAATTCTTTACGATAGATGAAAATAATAGGTATAGATAATACTATCAGTATATTCCTTGATATTTCACCAACGTGTTCAAAAGGTACTACGGTTAAAGAATATAGATATACAAAAAATAAGCATATTTTCTCAAAGTTTTTACTAGAAAAAATATTATTGGCATAGGTCATTGAGGTCATTGTATTTTATCGATAACTAGATTTGAACTTAGGTTCTTGAGGCACTTTAAATGCTTCAATGGACATTCTCGTTTAAAGCAAGGTCTACATTCTATATCAATGTTGATGATATCAACGCTATTTGCCAGCGGAGGTGTGTAGTTTGGAGATGTTGAACCATAGATTCCAATAACGTGGCAACCAACAGAAGCTGCCACGTGCATCAACCCTGAGTCATTACTGACTACTACTTCACAGTTAGCTAGTAGATCTACCGCTTCAATTAATGTTGTTTCTCCGGCCAATACCTGTACGTGCTGCTGTAGTTCTGGTGCAATTAAAGACTTAATTTCGTTGCACGTTGAGGCATCTTTTTGTGAACCAAATAGCCAAACTTGTTTGCCTAACTTACATGCGTGTTGAGCAACTTCTGCATACTTTTTAGTTGGCCACTTCTTTGCTGGCCCGAACTCTGCACCGGGACAAAGCCCTATAGTATCTTGTCGAGTGTTCAAAGAAAATTTAGTGAAAGTCTCTAATTGTTGTGTTCTATCAATCATTAACTTTGGTTTGGGTAATGAACTTAATCCTCCTAAATTATGAGGATTGTCCATTCTACTTTTAGGGTAAGCAATTGCAACATAGCGCTCTACCATATATTGAAAATCTTTCATATTGGTTCGGATGTCATTTAACAATCCGTAACGGAACTCACCTTTCCAACCAGTACGTATAGGGATGTTTGCGAACCACGGTATCAGAGCTGATTTTGCTGATTTAGGGAGAACATAGGCTTGATCATATTGCTTTTGACGAAGTGATTTTCCCATTTGACGTCGCGAGGCAATGTCTAACTCTCCATGGCCAATTGGCATTTCGATTGCTTTGTTTACTTCGGGCATACGCTCTAGTATTTGCTTACACCACCCTGGCGCGATTACATCAATTTGACACCCGGGGTGCAGCTGTTTTAATACAATATATAACGATTGTGACATTACCATATCACCGACCCAAGACGGACCTATAATTAATATCTTCTTCATTTCTTAATTTGCCAATCAGTGTTGTAGCGAGGTTTAAACAAGTTATAGAAGTTCGTTCCATCTTGCTGTGTATAGAGAAGTTGCAGAATCCACATATATTGCTCAGGCTTAGGTTCTACAAATGTCTCAATAGCTTGGTTCATCGCTCGAGCATCTGCTTGTTCTTCGCTTTGCAGTTCAAGGGCTGGTAAAATTTCTAATGAATACTTTCCTATTTCAGGGTCGATGGATGCAAAAAGCGGAACCATCTTAGCTCTAGATAACTTAGCCAATTTACTTAGCCCTGGTAGGGTAGCTTTCGTTGTATCAAAAAAGCTAACGAACTCACTAAGCTCAGCTCCATGGTCTTGATCTGGAAGGTAATACCCCAAATAGCCATCTTTTATTGATTTGATAAATGGCTTTATTCCACCAGAGCGTTCATACACACGACCGCCATATTGAACTCTTTGACGATGCATAAGCCAATCAGACACCGGGTTCTTTTGCTTCTTTGCCATTGCAGAGACAGGGAGGCCCATCGACGCAAGCATTACTGCTGGAATATCAATAGCCCATGAGTGTGGGACTAATAATATGACATTTTCACCGTTATCAGTGTGCTTGGTTAGGTTTTCTTTCCCAACGAATTCACACTGCTCCTGTAACCAAGATTTTGATTTTAAAGTCAGTAAGCTAAAGCGAAGTACAAAAACACTAGCTGTGTATAGCGTCTTATAAATTAATTGCTCACGCTCTTGAAAACTGAGGTTAGGAAAGCAAAGCTCAAAATTCACCCGGGCTCTATGAGCTGGGCCTTTTTTCGATTTAGATAGTTTTAAAGCAATAATGCGCGCTAACCATTGATGAAAGCGTAATGGAAGTAGGGCTACTGGGAGTGCCAATATAACGGCTAACCAAGTTCCCCATAGCTTAGGAGCGAGGAATGCCCATCGAAAGCTAGGGTTGTAAGCTTTTGGATCAAAGTCATCGCGTTGATTTGTCATTTAAAATCACTAACCTTAAAAGTTACTTAGCTTTTCTATACCACTTTACATTTATTGTATTCGAGCAAGATATAGAGTACTTGCTTGCAGCACTAATCTAATTTTTGTCTTGCCTGGTATTAGACGTCAGGAGAGCGGGGAGTGTTGTCCCCGCCCGCCCCCCCTCTAAGTTTAATGTGATGTTACTTATTTACAATTTGCATGTATTGAGCAACGCCTTGCGCTACGGTTTTAAATACCACATCACAGCCTGCTGCTCGAAGTTTTGTAAGATCAGCTTGAGTAAACTCTTGGTAAGCGCCTTTTAAATGCTCAGGGAAAGGAATGGTTTCGATTTCACCTTTACCGTGGTGCTTAATTACCGCTTTGGCAACTTCGTTAAAAGACTCTGCGTTACCAGTACCTAGGTTGAAAATACCTGAGACACCATTTTCTAAGAACCATAGGTTTACTGCTGCAACATCGCCGACATACACAAAATCACGCTGGAATGTTTCGCTACCTGCGAACAGTTTCGGATTCTCACCGGCATTCATTTGATTGTTTAGGTGGAAAGCAACAGAGGCCATACTACCTTTGTGATCTTCACGTGGGCCGTAAACATTGAAGTAACGGAAACCAGTAATTTGAGGCAATGTCTCGTTATGCGCTACAGCGTCCGCGGTTAGGCGGCGAACATAGTTATCAAATTGTTGTTTAGAGTAACCGTAGACATTTAATGCGCCTTCGTACTCTTTCTCTTCGATGAAAGTCTCTGTCTCACCGTAAGTTGCAGCTGAAGAGGCATATAGGAATGGAATTTCACGCTCAACACAATAATGCAGTAACTCTTTTGAGTACTCATAGTTGTTGAGCATCATGTATTTACCATCCCATTCGGTCGTTGCCGAACAAGCACCTTCATGGAAAATAGCTTCAATAGGGCCGAAATCATCGCCAGCCATAACTTGAGTTAGGAAGTCGTCGCGATCCATGTAGTCAGTGATGTCTAGGTCTACAAGGTTCTTGAACTTTTTACCGTTCTTGAGGTTGTCGACAACTAGAATATCGTTGCGGCCTGCGTCATTGAGTGCTTTCACAATATTGCTCCCGATCATGCCAGCCCCACCAGTTACGATAATCATATTTTTCCTACTCTCTTGAATATAAAACTACCACGAGTATAGCAAGGAATGGATAAGGCGAGCTAGTGGAATAATTCCCCAATCAGAGTATGATACTGCAAGCTAAGTTATAAATTATGTTGAGTTAATTACTCAAAACTATAGGTATTAGTATGAAAATTGCAGTAGCTGGGACAGGATATGTCGGCTTATCAAATGCGATGTTATTAGCACAAAACCATGAAGTTGTAGCTATCGATATCATTGAAGAAAAAGTGACCATGCTCAATAACAAACAATCACCGATTGTCGATAATGAGATTGAACATTTTCTATCACGCAAAGTACTGAACTTTAGAGCGACAACTGATAAGACTGCCTACAAAGATGTCGAATTTGTCATTATTGCAACCCCAACAGATTATGATCCCCAAAATAACTATTTTAATACGTCTTCTGTTGAGTCTGTTATTAAAGATGTTATGAGCATAAACCCTGATGCGGTAATGGTTATAAAATCAACGGTCCCTGTAGGTTACACTGCGCAGATTCAAGAAGAGCTAAACTGCAAAAACGTTATATTCTCACCAGAGTTTTTACGTGAAGGTAAGGCTCTGTACGATAACCTACACCCATCACGAATTATCGTAGGTGAGTGCTCTGAGCGAGCTAAGGTGTTTGCGAATCTGCTGGTTGAAGGCGCAGAAAAAGAGAACATCGATGTTTTGTTTACTAACTCGACGGAAGCGGAAGCAGTAAAGCTATTCTCAAATACTTATCTAGCGATGCGTGTGTCTTATTTCAATGAGCTCGATTCTTACGCGGAAGCGCATGGTTTGGATTCTCGTCAGATCATCGAAGGCGTTGGTTTAGACCCTCGTATTGGTAATCACTACAATAATCCTTCGTTTGGCTACGGTGGTTACTGCTTACCTAAAGACACCAAGCAGCTATTAGCTAACTATCAAGATGTACCTAACAACATTGTGGGCGCTATCGTTGACGCTAACCGCACTCGCAAGGACTTCATTGCCGATTCTATTATTAAGCGCTCGCCTAAAATTGTCGGTATTTATCGTTTGATCATGAAGGCCGGCTCGGACAACTTCCGTGCATCGTCGATTCAAGGGATTATGAAGCGCTTGAAAGCTAAAGGTATTGAAGTGGTGGTGTTCGAACCTGTGTTAGAAGAAGAGCATTTCTTTAACTCGAAGGTTTATTCTGACCTAGAAGAGTTCAAGGCTGTATCGGATGTGATTGTTTCTAACAGAATGGTCGATGAAATATCAGACGTTGCAGATAAGGTGTACACACGAGACCTGTTTGGCAGTGATTGATTGTAGTAGCTGTTGGTTATAGCTGTGATTAATTAAAGATGAATTTTAGCTAATGCTAATTAGACCAGATGTTAACAGCTCGATCTATCCGTTTAGTGGCGATATACTGAACCTCTAAACGGATAGGGATACTAATTACTAATGAAAACACGTGACAAGATTGTTTACGCTGCTCTAGAGCTTTTTAATGAGCACGGCGAGCGCAGTATTACGACCAATCATATTGCTGAGCATATCGAGATTAGCCCTGGTAACCTCTACTACCACTTCCGTAACAAACAAGAAATTGTCCGTGATATCTTCACTCTCTATTCAACAGAGTTGCTTGAAAGGTTCACGCCGATTCAAGGCCAACAAGAAAGCCTGACGCTACTAAAGACCTACTTAGATTCTATCTTCACACTGATGTGGAAGTACCGATTCTTCTATGCGAATCTGCCTGAAATATTGTCACGTGACGAAAAACTCCACCTTGATTACATGGCCGTGCAAGAAAGATTGCAAACCAACCTTGTCGATATCATGAGAGCCTTTGTTGAGTTGAATTTGCTAAAAGCAACGGATACGGAAATGAAGTCGATGGTCACTTCTCTTCACTTGATCGCATCGGGTTGGTTAGCGTATCAGTCTGCGATGTCTCCAAAAGCTCAGATCACTGAGCAAGTTGTACATCAAGGAATGTTGCAGATGATCGCGACCGTTAAACCGATTGCGACTGCTCAAGGTTTTGAACAGCTGACATTATTGGAAGACGGCGTGAGGGCGTTGAACTCTAAGTAGAAAGATACGAGTAATCGAGATACGGGTAACGAAGAGCGGGAAAGAGCAGATTCGAGTAACGGGATACGAGTAAACGAAAAGCAGGGTAGAGCGACGACGAGGCTCCGTTTTTCATGTAACGTTTTACTCTGATTTGTATCGGATTTTAAGTTCTTTGTGTCTCGGTGACTCGAACCTTGCGTCTGCTCCTAAGCTCTTCGTATCTCGGTTACTCGCATCCCGCATCTGCTTTTAAGCTCTTCGTATCTCGGTTACTCGCATCCCGCATCTGCGTTTAAGCTCTTCGCATTTCGATTACTCGAATCCCGCATCTGCTCTTACCTAACCAACCAACTCTTTGGATTCTGAGCTTGGCTGTTTCGACGAATCTCAAAATACAGTGATGGGCGTGTTTGGCCGCCAGTATCACCTGCAAGGGCAATAGCTTCACCAGCTTTAACCTTGTCACCTTCTTTCTTTAAAAGTGCCTGGTTAAAGCCGTAGAGCGTCATATCGCCTTTACCGTGGTCAAGTAGTACCACTAAGCCATAACCACGCAAGTACTCTGCAAATACTACTGTGCCTGAGTAAACAGACTTAACTTGCTGACCGTACTTGGCATTGATCACCATGCCTTTCCAATTTACTTGGCCTGTTTGGCGAGAACCATAGTTATGCAGAACTTTGTCTTTGATTGGCCAAGGTAGCTTGCCTTTACGTTTAGCTAAACCATCCATAGGAACGGCGTTACGTCTTTCGCGAGCCGCTTTCTCTGCTTTCGCTATTTCAGCTTTCAGGCGAGTCTCATTTCGTTGAAGTTCAGCTAAGTAGTTTTTGTCGCCAGAAATATTCTTCTTAATACTACCAACGGTTTTCTTACGTTGTGTTTGGGTTTTGGCTAGCGTATCGCGCTTGGTGGTTTGTTGTTTTAACAGTGTTGCTATCTGTTCTTGCTCAAGTTGACGCTGTTTATGGCTTTCTTCTAATTCAAGTTGCGTCTGTTCAATCGTTTTGATTGTTGCGGAGCGAGCTTTGGCAAGGTGTTGGTAGTAGTGACTGATACGATCTTCTTCCACGCCTGTGTTGAGGATGTGGGAAGAAGCTTTAGCTCGACTTGTCATGTAGTAAGTTTGAATCAGTTGTTCTAACTTGTCGGTATGGACTTTTTTCTGAGCAGTAAGAGCTTTAATCTTGGTGTCTAAGTTGGCAATATTTGCATTGGCCGTATTGAGTTGCTTTTTACTGTCTAGAATCGCTTTTTCAAGCGAAGCGATGGATAGCTCTTGTTTCTTGAGGTTTGCTTGTAGGCTATCGAGTTTTTTCTGCTGTGAGGAAAGGTTTTTTTGCTGACGAGATATTTCGCTCGATACGCCTTTAAGCTCACCCTGAGAGGCAGCAAATGACGATGTAGATACAAGAGCAACACAAAGGCTGGCAGATATCAAAAGAACAGTGCTAATTGCTTGGACTGGTTTTATCATTATCGTCATTTTGCTCTTATTCATTATCAACAGCCGCTTTTAAGTCTTCTCGCGTTTCGGTTACTCGTATCCCGAACCTGCTCTTAGTCTTTTCGTATTTCGGTTACTCGAACCCCGAACCTGCTTTTAGTCTTTTCGTATCTCGGTTACTCGAATCCCGTACCAGCTTTTAAGCTCTCCGCATCTCGATACTCGTATCCCGTTACTGCTGTTTTATATCCCATCACCATGGATGAAGTTTTGTGAGCGACCGTTGAAGCCTTGGTCCATATCCAAAGACGGCTTGTCAGTTTTTGGTTTGCCGACAATTTTTGCTGGTACACCTGCCACTGTAGTATGAGGCGGTACGGCTTGTAGAACCACAGAGCAAGAACCAATCTTCGCGCCTTCACCTACTTCAATGTTGCCGAGTATTTTGGCGCCGGCACCAATCATCACGCCTTCGCGAATTTTAGGATGACGATCGCCTCCTTCCTTACCGGTACCACCAAGGGTCACGTCTTGAAGGATAGAAACATCATTTTCAACGACGGCAGTTTCACCAATCACAATGCCTGTCGCGTGGTCGAGCATGATCGCTTTGCCGATACGAGCGGCTGGGTGAATATCCACTTGGCAAGCAACCGAAATTTGGTTCTGTAGGTAAGTGGCAAGTGCGATACGACCTTGTTTCCATAGCCAGTTAGCCACTCGGTAACCTTGCAGAGCGTGGTAGCCTTTCAGATAAAGCAGAGGCATCGAGTACATCTCGACCGCAGGATCTCGATTTACCGTCGCGCAAATATCACAAGCGGCCGCATCGATAATAGATTGATCCTGCTTAAATGCTTGTTCAACCACTTCACGCACTGCCATTGCAGGCATTGACGCTGTCTTAAGCTTGTTTGCTAGGATGTAGCTAAGGGCTGCGCCTAAACTTTCATGGTTGATAATGGTGGCATGATAAAAACTAGCAAGCATAGGTTCTTGCTCCGACTGCTGTCGAGCTTCCTTCACAATGCATTGCCAAACTTTTTGTTGTTCACAGTGTTTCATTTTACCATCCATTATTTTTAAGGGGCAGATGCGAGTGAGCTTAGAAGAACAGATTAGAGTCGCGAGATGCGAGTAACGAAAAGCATATCCGTCGAACTTTGAATGTGCTCTTCATCTTTCGTATCTCGTTTATCCGAATCTCTCTACTGCTCTTGCGTTACCCATATCCCGTATCTGCTCTTATTATCTTTCTGACTTTTTGTCTCGAGCAAGTAAGTCTTGTGCTGCTAAGTGTGCATCTTTCCCTTGATACAGCACTTGATAAATTTGTTCAACAATTGGCATCTCGACGCCCATGCGTTCTGATAATAACCAAACTTCTTTGGTGTTGCGATAACCTTCGACAACTTGGCCAATTTCTTCTTGTGCGGTATCTACGTCTTTACCTGAACCTAAAGCCAATCCAAAACGACGGTTACGTGATTGGTTGTCGGTACAGGTTAGTACTAAGTCACCCAATCCAGCCATGCCCATGAAGGTCTCTGGCTGTGCACCAAGTGCTGCGCCCAAGCGACTCATTTCAGCTAAACCACGCGTGATCAGTGCTGTACGAGCATTGGCACCAAAGCCAATACCATCCGACATGCCTGCGCCAATTGCGATAACGTTTTTAACCGCACCGCCAAGCTGCATGCCAATGAAATCTGAGTTTGCGTAGACACGGAATGTTTTGCCACAGTGAATCTTCTCTTGCAGCTCTTTTAGGAATACTTCATCAGGTGAAGCAACTGAAATTGCAGTCGGCATGCCCATCGCTAACTCTTTAGCAAAAGTAGGACCAGATAAAACAGCCAGTGAGTAGCCATCACCAAGCACATCATGCGCGACATCTTTAAGTAAACGACCGGTTTCTGGCTCTAAGCCTTTAGTTGCCCAGCAGATACGAGAGCTTGTCGTTAAGTGTGGTTTCAGGCTATTTAGAACGATACCAAACACGTGGCTCGGTACAACAACGAGAAGGTCACGACTTGCTGTTACTGCTTTCTCAAGATCTGATTCGATGATTAGGCTTTCTGGGAAGTCGATATTTGGCAGAAACTCATTATTCGCACGCTCATGCTCAAGGAGGTTCATATGGGCAGGGTCATGTCCCCAAAGAACAACATTGGCACCGTTACGCGCTAGAGATATCGCTAAAGATGTCCCGTAAGAGCCTGCGCCAATTACAGTCATAGTGATCTCTTTGCCGTAAGCGTTCGTCGTGCGAGTTGTTTCTGTCATGCTTCCACCTAAAAATAATGAGGAAAATCGAAGAGTTCTGAAAAAGCTATCCACTAAAATAAGAAGAGCTTTCAATCTTAGTACAGTGTAAA
This sequence comes from Vibrio sp. FE10, assembly GCF_030297155.1. NCBI lineage: Bacteria > Pseudomonadati > Pseudomonadota > Gammaproteobacteria > Vibrionales > Vibrionaceae > Vibrio > Vibrio apostichopi. The sequence goes on from NZ_AP028067.1 coordinate 186,135, forward strand.
GAAAAAATGCACATCGCAGAAGTTACGATGTGCATTTAAAAGCTAACTAGCGCTTGAAACGTTAGAGTTAAGTTCTACTTTGAGACTTAAGCCTGTTCGCCTTCAGCTTGTTGAGCTTGGTTCTGTAGATAGTTCATGAACAAAGCATCAAAGTTTACTGGAGCTAGGTTCAGTTGAGGGAACGTACCTTTAACCACTAGGCTAGAAATCGTTTCACGAGCGTATGGGAACAGGATGTTCGGGCAGAATGCACCTAGGCAATGAGCCAGTTGACCAGCTTCCATTTCGCTTGCAGAGAAGATGCCGCCTTGTTGAACTTCACAAAGGAACGCCGTGTCTTCTGCATTCTTAACCGTAACAGTTAGACGTAGGATTACTTCGTAAACGCCTTCGCCAAGTTCACGGCTTTGAGTGTCTAGATCCAGTTTTACATCTGGGTTCCACTCTTTCTGAAACATGTCTGGAGAGTTTGGCGCTTCGAAAGATACGTCTTTTAGGAAGATACGTTGGATTGCGAAGTTTTGTTGTGCGTCTTGTTGTGCTGCTTCAGCCATTTTCTTGTCCTTAAAAAATTTAAATTAGGTTTTGTTCGTCATACCTGCCGGACAAAACCTTAAAGTCATATTCGTGTAATCAGGTCAGCTTACTTTTTGCTTTGAACTACTTCTTACCTTTAACCAAAGGTAAGTTAGCTTCGCTCCAAGCCACTAAGCCGCTTTTCAGCACACTTACATTCTCGAAGCCCGCTTTAACCAGTAGGTTTGCGCTTTCTTGAGCGGTTTGACCTGTCTTGCATACTACGATGATTGGGTCTGCTTTGTGGCTTTCAAGGCTACCAAAGCTATTTGCTTTGATGTCTGACGGCAAAATGTGAACTGCGTCCGTAATATGGCCCTTTTTGAACTCATCCTTAGTACGAATATCAACCACAACACCGTTTTCACGGTTAATCATGTGTGTGGTTTGCGCTGCCGTGATCTCTTTGTAGGCTGCGTTTGATGTCTTGATAACGTTCGCAATGATGGCAACAACCAAGCCGATCCATACGATGGCTAAAATCATATTCTCTTGAACAAATGGAACTAATTCTTGCATATCTTGAACTCTTATTCGTTATTGGGCGAAAAACTATAGGTCAGGAGTATAGCGAGAAAGGGGGGGAGAATACAGAGGGAGTATGTTGTTGTAATTAACAGTATTGGTGACAGTTCATGGGGTTAACCTTCTTTGACCCTAGATCCCACTTCGAATACTTAATGGATTGATCAATCGGCAGTTAGAATGGCCTTTTTGTATGCCAACTTATGCGAAGACCAATTCTACTTTTCGCAAGTGTCGCTCCGCTCAAATGTTGCAATAAAACGAGTTTACTGAGGGGATGAGATTATCATGATAAGAATACAAGTTTTCACTTTGTGATCCATATAAGTACACGTGCTCTCCCATGGATATACCAGTAAAGCGAAGTCAGTAAAGAGATCTCGCATAAAGTTTAAACTGGTTAAAATGCACTTATTTTGCTAGCATTTGGTGTTCTATCCGTCATTAAATGTGAACTCAGTATACACACTAACAAGATTTTGCTTTTGGGAGCTAGACCTAAGGGCGGTAGCGTATCTGATGTGTGAGTGTTGGAACCCGACAATGTTAAAAATATTGAAAATGTTAAGTCTTTATGCGTACTAAAAATAGTATAATAAATATAGTTGCTACTTATGCTAACTTTACTATCAGTACAATAGCGAGACTAGCTTATAGATACTATTTTATTACAATACTTGGAGTTGAGTATTTAGGGTTAAATGCACTATATACTAACCTTATATTCTTATTATCAGCGGGTGAAATGGGGGTCTCCCAAGCAATTTCATTTAGTCTATATAAACCAGTTTCACGAGGTGAAGACAGTAAGATTTTAGAAGTTATTGTATATTTGAGGAAAATATACTTTTTGATTGGTGTTGGAATATCTGTTGTAGGTCTATGCCTACTTCCATTATTACCACTTATATCTAAGGAAGTGGATTCCTTACCTGGCGCATATGTTGTATTTATTCTTTTTGTAGTCAATGCGTCTTCAACATACTTCTTTACACACAAAAGAATATTCATTACAGCTTGTCAAAAAGGTTATATGATCGCTCCATACCTGATCGCCTTTCAGGTGCTAGATTTGGCAGTGAAAATACTTCTGTTACATTTGTTTGAGAGTTTCGAATTGATTTTAATAAGTCAGATGATAGTGAAATTTATCGAATGTTACTTTGTGAATAGATTTATTAATAGAGAGTATCCAATATTAAACCTCATGAAGGGAGTTCAAACTTCTAAAGAGACAAAGACAGAAATTAAAGGGAATGTAATATCTTTAATGTTCCACAAGTTTGGTGATGTGATATTAAATGGTACTGATAATGTTATCGTTTCTAAATTTCTAACTGTTTCTGTTCTAGGATTGTTCTCTAATTATATATTGATAATGCAAACGCTCGTAACCTTATTGAGTCAAACCTTTAGTGCGGTAATATCTAGTGTTGGGAATTTAATTGTCACTAAAGAACAGGATGAGATAGAAAAGATACTCAAAGCACTTGAATTGGCGGGTTTTTTTATATTTTCTTTTTTCTCTGTGTATTTATACTTGTTTGCTGATTATTTTATTAAATCTTGGCTTGGGGAGGAATATTTGATAAATAGTAGTTTGCCTTTATTATTGGCTGTTAATTTATTTTTATATGGAATGAGAATTCCGATAAATACGGTTAAGTCAGCTGCGGGACTTTATGTTCAAGATAAATATGCCCCAATGATTCAAAGTGTAATTAATATCGCTTTTTCTGTTTATTTAGTTAATGACTTCGGAGTTGATGGAGTTGTTATGGGAACGATTATCTCAGGCGTCCTTGTCCCCCTATGGATTAGACCTCTGGTTGTTTATAGAAATCTTTTAACAAGGAAATCTTTGAAGGTTTATTACTTAAGCAGCCTTAGCTATGCGGTGGTTTTTTCTTTAACGCTATGTATTTCATCTTACTTATTCTTTGATTTCGCTTATGTTGAAAATGAGGTTGTAAAAGGTATTTTGCTATCTCCATTAATTGCCTTGATATTGTTATTACCTTACTTTAAACGAAGTGAATTCGATTTTCTTTATCAGCGTGTAGTTAGAAGGTTTATTAAATGAGCTCTCCCTTGGTCTCAATTATCTCACCATGCTTTAATGGTGAAAGATATATAGACCGATTTTTGGAATCGGTTTTATCTCAAGACTATGAATCTATTGAGTTGATAGTTATTGATGACGGTTCTACCGACAAAACCTTATGTAAGCTCTATAGCTATAAAGACCGATTTGAAGAAAAAGGTTATAGATATAAAGTTTTGGTGCAAGATAATCAAGGGCAGTCGTCCGCTATAAATAAAGCTCTTCCTTTCGTTAAAGGGCAATTTTTGACTTGGCCTGATTCCGACGATGTGCTTACTAAGAGCTCTATTTCAAGAAAAGTAAGTTATCTCGGAAAAAATAACGATGTTAACATCGTTCGAAGTGATGTGGAATTTATTGATGAGGACCATTCTCACCTTTACTATGCTTCTGATAGATATCATTTTCGTACAAAAAACATATTCGAAGACTTGATTTTTGAAAATGATGTGTACTTTTGTCCAGGTGGTTACATGATTAGGATGAGTTGCTTTGATTGTGTTTTTAGCAATCGAAATATTATTGAATCCAGGGCGGGACAGAATTGGCAAATGCTATTACCAATATGTCTGAATAATATATGTGGATATATAGATGAAGTAACGTACCGCTATGTAGTAAGGAGAGGGTCCCACTCTAGGAGTAGCTCTACTTATTTAGAAAAGAAATCTAAATTCGAAAAACATCAATCTCTCTTGATTGATGTAGTCAACATGCTAGGTATTTCAGGATATATTTCTCCTATTAAACATAAATACCAGATGAAGTTCATATATCTTGCATGTGAATATAATAAATTTTATGAGGCTATTGTCATAGTTAAAAATAACATTAGTCTAATCAGTATTTTTACTTTTCTTAAAGCTATTTTAAATCGATACCGGAATAAATCATGATTAGCTCTATTAAACGCATCCTAGGTCCATACAAAGAAAAGTTTCATTTGTGGCAATGTGCAATATTTGATCTTAAGAGGTTTGATAAGTTCTACTCAAGTAAGTACGACTCGGACCTAACATGTGAAAATTTATCTGCGTGGATACTACAAGATAAGCATCGAATAGAAAAGGCTTTGACATTGCCTAAGCCTAGGTTGAATTTTGGTGAGATTGCAGTTACTCGTCTGACAAAAAACCTACACAAATACTTTTCTGAATACGGCACTGGAGAGGAGTTTTTCTTTGGCGTCGGTGCCCTCCGTGCTTACAAAGAATTCCACGAAAACAATGGTGTGTCAGTTCCCCATTTCTTCAATCCGGGCATCTTGGAAGCTTATTTTGATGATAAAGAAAGTTCGAGAGTGGGAACATTGGGTAATTCTGATTTGAATAAATTGCATGCTGATCATTATACTCATGTTTTCCAAGAGTTTTGCTTGGAACGATACAGTTGTCGAAACTATAGACCTGACTTGGTGGGTGCTGAAAAATTCAAAAAAGTTATGGATTTGGCTATTAAGGCTCCATCAGTCTGTAATCGACAGCATTGGAAAGTCCGAGTTTTTACCGGAGAAGAAAAAAATATTGTGCTACAGCATCAAAATGGAAACCTTGGCTTTACTGAAAATATACCTCATGTTGCATTGATAGTTAGCGACTTATCTGCGTTTTATAAGGCCAACGAAAGGAACCAACCTTTTGTCGACGGTGGCATATTTGCAATGAACTTCATTTATGCATTACGTGCTTATGGTATTAGTTCTTGTGCATTAAATTGGTGTAATGATATTGCTGTTGATAAGAGCTTTTATAGCCAAGGTTACCTCGTCGACTCAGAAACCGTTGTCTTAGCAATCGCATTTGGCTATGAGTCAGAGGTAGCACGTTTAGCTAAATCACCAAGAAAAAATGTCCAGGAGTTCTACCAGTATGATGCATCGTAAAGTAGGTATACTAAATTTTCAATATTCTACACATAATTACGGAGCTGTTTTACAAGCATCTGCGTTAGAGCATGTTATTAAACATGAATTTAATATCCCAACGGAGCATATTGATTTTATACCAGTGCCGGTCAATGAGACTTCACGATTAAGGCAGTTTATCGTGCGGGCTCTCAAGCAGTTGGGGGTAACAAACCCTAGAAAAAGGCCAGATATTGCTAATGAACAGGTATTTGAGTGTTTTAGAAAAGACTTCATAACTAGAAGTGCAACTACACTTTCTGATAAAAGTGCTTTTGCAGGACAATATAGAGGTTATTCTCATGTTGTTGTTGGTAGTGATCAAGTTTGGCGAACCAGTTATACAAAACAAAATGCTGATTTGTTTTTCTTACCTTTTAGAGGTAGAGGTCCAATAAAAATTTCATATGCGGCAAGTTTTGGCGTAGATTTTTGGGAGGAAAGTAAGTACTTCAAAAACTCTGAGTTCATGGAATGGTTAAATGATTTTGATCATGTTTCAGTGAGAGAGGTTGCTGGTATTGATATTTGTAGCCAGAGTTTAATGTATACAAAAGCCATGCATGTGCTTGACCCTACTCTATTGGCGGGACTTGATTTTTTTGAATCGATACTCCAGCATTATGAACTGGCAGGTAAACCTGAGAGTCAAACCCCTACAGTGGCTTACTATAAGTTGGATGTTGATCGTTCTTTCAGTGATGCCGCCGAATCTTTAGCCTCAAAGCTAAATACACAAGCAGAGAATTTTTACTACAAACCTAATGGTAATGGATATGAGTACTTTTCCGTACCGGAATGGTTAGGTAAAATCAAGTCAAGTCAAGTTGTGTTGACTGATTCCTATCATTGTATTTGTCTTGCTATCTTGTTTAAAAAAGAATTCGTATGTGTGTCGAATGCTTCACGTGGAGTTAGTCGATTAGAGAGTTTACTCGGAATGGTAGGGTTAGAAGAGCGGCTAGTCTCCTCACCAGATAATATTGAGAGCGCTCTCGAAAATCCGATCGACTATGTGTGTGTTGAAAAAAAATTAGAGGCGCTTAGAGTTGAATCGAAGAGGTATTTACATGACGCTCTTAACATCTAAATTGAACTACGCCTTTTGTGCTTTGGTGTTATTTTTCTTTTTGTACACGTTCAGAGTTCCATACTTGGGCAATTCTGCCATTATTGCGGTACTTATTTCTTTAGCATATGTAATATTTACAAATAAGCTAGGTGCTTTTCTCGGTCTTATCCTCCATCGAAATACGATTTTTTATGTAGGGTTAGTTTCCACTCCTTTTGTATATTATCTGATACTCACTATATTTTTAGGAGAAATGGATTTTAGCTATTTGACACAGTATAAGCGATTAGTCTTCTATTTTTTTGGTTCATCTGTTGTCTCAATCTTCATTTCAAGTTTGGTTGATATAGAGCGTCATAAATTGGTTAAAATATTTCGAACAGTTGTAGTTATTCAACTTTTGATCATGCTGACGGCTTTTTTTGTTCCCGCGTTTAGAGAGCTTCTAGCATTGACCAAACCTGAAGATTTAGTTCTTGTAGCTAATCGATATAGTGATGGCGGGGTAAGAGGGTTATCTCTCTCTGGTCCACAGTTTTTTGGATTGGCTGTTACTTTGTCTTTTCTTCTTTTCTTATTTGTAGTTGATGAATATAACAACAAAAATAGAACATATATGTATATGTTCTATGCATTCATGTTGTTATTCTTTATGTCCGCTGGTCGAGTTATCTTGGTCGCTGCTGTGGTATTTTTTGTCTACCTATTATGCCAGAGTAGAATAAAGTCTTACTCTTTAGTCTTACGTTTTTTGTTTTTTTCAGTGATCGCTGCGATCGTGATGGTTGCTATTTATTATTTGGTTCTTCCTTATTCATTCAAGGTAAGAATAGATAATTTTATTGGGTTTACATTTGAATTTATTCTCAATTATCTCGAAAGCGGTAAGTTAGAGACCTCATCGACAAATCACTTACTTGAAATGTATTTCCCAATATCTTTGGAAACGTTTGTTTTTGGCGATGGTCGATATTCAGGTACACTTACCGGCTACTATATGAATACGGATAGTGGTTATATGCGTCAGATTCTTGCCTCTGGTATTATGAGTTTGGTCTTATTTTTCTTTTCTACTGTTTATTTACTTTATTTTTGCGCTATTGATATTTGCCGAAATAATAAATCGGCAGTTTCTGGTGTATTATTGTCATCAACTGTTCTTCTTTTAATTTTCCAGTATAAAGGCGAGGTTTTGGGGTACTTTCTAAACTTACATATGATTCTTTGGGTGTTTTATTTTACTTATAGGTATAAAAAAATTAATGAGTATTAGTATTATTATCCCAGCTTATAACTCGGATAGATATATTGTTGAGGCTTTAGACTCAATTACAAAGCATAATGAGTGTGACCTTGAAATTATTGTTATTGATGATGGATCGATCGACGATACAAAGAGCCTAGTTGAGAGTTATATATCAGAAGATTGTAGGGTGCGGTATGTTTATCAATCAAACCAGGGGCAATCCGTAGCTAGAAATGTAGGTCAAACCTTAGCTAATAAGGATTATGTCCTTTTTATGGATAGCGATGATACTTATGAGCCTGGTTCAATAGATCGGCTTTATCATCAGGTGGTTTCTAACCGGTTAGATGGCCTTTTTTTTGAGGCAAAAGACTTCGATGAAATGAATGGAGAGAGTGGCATCAAGTTTGATTACTCACGTCCTACTCAAAAGAAAGGTGCTGTGGCGACAGGTCAAGAGTTGTTTGTTGACTTTGTTTCCGAAAATACTTTAACTGTCTCTCCATGTTTGTACTTGATTCGACGAGAAATTGTAGGAAAGATAAGTTTCTTTCCTAATATTCATTATGAAGATAACTTATTTACTTTTCAGTTACTTATGTCTGAATCTCTCAAGAGGTGTCAAACACTAAATGAGGCTTTTTATAATCGAAGAGTTCGTTATGGTTCTATAATGACGGGAGAGAAGACAAGCAGACATCTAGAAGGTTATTATCAGGTTTATTTAGGTGTATGTGATTATATTAGAGAGAATCGAGAACAACTTCATGGGGATCTTTTGATTTGTATATTACGTTTTAAGGCTCGATTAATGTACAAAGTCTCCCTTGCTTTAGTGGAAACAAGAAATTTGTATTCATTAAGAGGGTTAAAAATAAGATACTTCCTTTTTTGTCATGTGACTAAAAATATTCGTTACCTGAAAAGTAGTCAGTTGTTTTCAATTTTAATTCCAGAAGTTAATTTAGTTAGAGGTTTTCTATGAGCCGATTGTTTTTCTATATAAAAAAAGGCTTTGCCGATCTATTTAACCCATTGATATATAGTCCAGTTTACGGTGAAGATACGTTACAGTATTATTATTTAAAGTATGAATTACCCTCGTTATTAGACGGTAGAAGTCAGAAGTTTAGCTTTGATGACAATAACATCCCGATAATACCTCATTACATTGACTCATCCTCAAAGAAAGAGGGGGGAGAAGGCTTTCATTATTATCCGATTGCAATAGGTCAACTTGCGCTAGCCTACTTGCACGATTACTTAGATAGTAAAAAGGCTGATAGCTTAACTACATTTCTAACTTATGCTTCATGGTTTGTTGATAATCAGGAAGATAACGGTACTTGGTTAGCGCAAACTAATGTTGACAAATATGGTGTAGAGGCTCCTTGGGTATCTGCAATGACACAAGGACGAGCACTTTCTGTTTTACTGAGAGCGTATCGAATGACTGGCGACAATAAGTATTTAGATTCTGCAAGTTTGGCATTTGAGGCATTGCTATCTGATTCAAGTTTTGTAAAGTACTATAAGGAAGGGCTTTTCTTACTTGAGTATCCAAGTAAATCAACACCTAGGATACTTAATGGATTTATTTTTGCGTTATATGGCATAGTGGACTTTTCGAGAGCTGTGCCAGGTGATGAGAGGTGCAAGGAAATACTTGAAAGTTCAAGGCGGAGTTTGCTTGAACATTTACCGTTGTACGATAACGGGTTCTGGTCTGTATATGATCTTGATCATATCGATTATCAGAAAACAGTGAATATCTCAACGGTACATTATCATTTTATACATATATCACAGCTGCGCACACTCGCAGATATTTATGACGATTCTAGATTTAATGAAGTTGCTACGCGATGGGATGGATATTATCGTAATAAACTTTCACTGTTTAGGATCTATTTTGTTAAAGCGAGAAGATTGTTTAAACTGTGATGAAGATATCGATAATTATTCCGACTTATAATTCTAGTAGCTACATTAAGAAGTTACTAAGTAGTATTCCTATTACTCAGAATGTTGAGATCATCATCGTGGATGATTATTCTTCTGATATTGCTGAACTAAAGATGGTCGCTTCTTTATTTTTCAACGTTGATATTTATTCTAACAATGGTACAAAGGGTGCTGGTACATGTAGGAATATAGGGGTAAATCATGCTTTAGGTGAATTTTTAATTTTTGCTGATTCAGATGATTTTTTTGATGCTGATGTTGAGTTAGTTTTTGATAATATCGATGAACTAATTCCAAAGAATTGTGAGGTAGGGTATTTTAAACCATTTTCAATTTCAACATGCGGAAAACCTTCCTCTAGACACGAAATGTATGAGAGATTAGTCAAGTTACATTTGAAATGTAATTGCGAATATGTGAGGTACTGGTTCCATGTACCTTGGTCGAAAATTATTCGTCGCAACTTTGTTCTTAGTCACCAATTAAAGTTCTCTGAAACTATGGTATCCAATGATGTTATTTTTTCACTATTAGTTGGGATAAAATCGACGTCTATTATTTCACACAATCTAAGTTTCTATACCGTTCTTGAAAGGGAAGGATCTCTTACTAAAAATCCTAGCTTTTTGATGCTAAATCAAAGGCTTGATATTGTAAGAGAATATAATGCTTTATTGAAGGAATATCGATTAAGTGAGTATTGTATTCCTGAGGTTATTTATTTGATAAAGATGTTTAAGTTAGAACCGACCAAAGTCGTCAAATTGGCTTGGAAAGCCAATAATTTATTTCCAAATTTCACTTATATCAGATCAAGGATAGCTAATCGATTATGTAAAAAATGATTATTTGCTAGATTATTTTTATGATAACCTTTTTGACCATTAAATTTTAATTATATTTAGGGTTTCAATATCGATAGTTAGATATTATATTACCTGCCTATAGAATTATCAATTTTAAAATTAGTAAAGAGTGAAGGTAACCGATAAAACCAGTAATGCTTGGTAGTCAGAAGTGAACGTTATCAAGCACGGTTAATTGTTGTATGCTGTTAGGTATAGATATCAATATGTAGCTAAATGAAAGTAAATTAGGGGCAATTGAACTGAGTTTTTCTAGCGTGATTTTTTCAGAACAAGAATTGATTCAGTTTAACTTCAGAACTTACAAGTAAGAGGATTTATGTTAGTTTCAATCATTACAGCAACCTATAACTCCAGTGGTCATATACTAGAGACTTATAATTGTATTGTTGGTCAGTCTCATTCTGATTGGGAGTGGTTAGTTACAGACGATTGTTCAACTGATAATACAGTCGATATATTGAATGATATTTCTCAACACGACAATAGAGTCAAGGTTTATCGAAATTCCGTTAACTCTGGTGCGGCTGTGAGTAGAAATAATTCACTAACAAGCGCAAATGGAGAGTTTATTGCTTTTATTGATAGTGACGATACTTGGGTATCTAGTAAGTTAGAGTTACAAGTTGGTTTTATGGAAAAGCAGAATGTAGACTTTTGCTTTACTGCTTATCAACTTATGGATGAATTCGGTGTGCCTTTAAATACGTTTGTGGATTCTAAGCAAGTCGGTGCTTTTACTTATGAAGATATGCTTAGGAAAAAGGCGACTTTAGGTTGTTCAACTGTGCTTTTACGCAGCGCAAGCTTCATTGATCTACAAATGCCCTTAATTAGAACAGGCCAAGACTATGCTACTTGGTTGAAGCTATTAAAAACTGGCAAGGACGCTTATGTTTTTCCTAAGGCCCTTACTAACTACCGTATTATGCCCGGCTCTATATCTAGAAATAAAGTTAAGAAGGCTATGAGGCAATGGCAGATATACCGTCATATTGAAAAACTGACGTTGTCTAAGAGTCTAATTTGTTTTTCTTTTTATGCATGGAGAGCTGTGTTTAGAAAGTAATATATAACTTAGAGTGAATTTTGTTATTGAAGTTAGAAGTTAATGGCTAGTATTTATTAATGTTAGCCCATCTGTGATTTATGTATTGATAATGTTAAAAATTATTTTTTGGAATAAAATGTTTTAGCTACACTAATCGAATTTATTAGATTTAGGCATGCACGAAGCATACTTTCTAATGTGCGCTGTAATCTTCCATATATTGCTTAAAAGAAAAAGGTATATCAAGAAACATATTAAAAAAGTATAGAGCATAATATATTCAGGAACCCCAATCATTTCAGCGTAGATCCCAACACCAGCATATAGAGCTGCGATAGTACAAATAAGAATAAGTGTTTGGGTTGAGCTCAAGCCTAAACGTTGAAAAATATGATGTAAGTGATCGCGGTCGGGCTTAAATGGTGAATCACCTCTTCGAATGCGACGAATCATGATTGAGGCCATATCCATTAAAGGAACAGCAATAAGCCATAGTGCGGTTACTGGTCGTAGAGGTGGCTTTGTTCCGTTTTGGCTAGAAAGTAATAGCAACCAAATAACGGTAAAACCGATAAGCATGCTACCTGCATCTCCCATAAAAACCTTTCTTTTCCTACCGAAAGCACCTAGGTTCAGTAAAATATAGGGGATTATAACTACAACAAGTACAAGACAAATATAAGCTAGGTTTGCTTGTCCATCATGGTTAAGCATAATTCCCAGTCCACCAAAGGTTACTACTGCTAGTCCCCCTAGAAGCCCATCTATACCATCAACCATATTAAAAGCATTGATTGCTCCTACCACAGCTAAAACGGTCACTAAGTACCCAAACCAACCAAGCGTAACCACCTCTCCTGATCCTACAATGTCTCCGATGGTATTAAGTTCAATTCCACCAACGACCATCATAGCAATTGAGAGGGCAGCCTGAATAACGAAACGTAATTTAAAACTCAAGTCAAACTTATCATCTAACGCACCAATACATACTAAAAGTAAAATGCATACAGAATATAGCTCAGCATTTGGTAGAATGGTTGGGTTGTTAAACAGAAAGTAGAGAATTGATATACAAATAGAGATCCCACCGACTAGGGGTACTGCGCCACTATGAAGTTTACGAATATTAGGTTTATCGACTAACCCAATTCTCTTTGCAAGTTTACGCATAGTAAAAAGGGTCGCAAGAGAAAAGAAAAATAGAAAAGAGAGATCAAGTAATGAAATGAGCACGACTAACCCTGATAGTGTATGTGGAGAACAGATTTTAGTGTATTTGCATTTGATATAAAAGGGGGGAGGCGGAGTCCCCGTGATCTTTTCCTACTTAATAGCATGAACTTCACGTTAAACCGCGTAATTCTATCGGTTATCGTATGTGATTAGGGGGGGAATGTAAATGTCAATAGCCTCATGGTGTACTAGATATACTGGTCGATTCTCTTGCTCTTATACGTAACCATTCGAATGACTGTTAGGATTTTCTATATTTTACACAACTTCACCATTAAACTGTACAGATCGAACAATACTAAAAGAATGCAGTGTGCTAGCATCCGAACACTACTAATTCAGATGTTTGAGAGATTGAGAGTGAAGCCTAAAGTACAACCACAACCATACTCCCCAGAAAACCCACCAATGTATAATATAGATCGTGAAATTGATCCTAGAGAGCTTCTCAGGGTGCTATGGGAGGGAAAGTTAATCATCATATTAGTTACTGCTTTATTCGCGATTTGTAGTATAGGCTTCGCTCTCACTGCTCAAGAGTGGTGGTCTTCTAGTGCTAGAATAACAAAGGCTCAACCTCAGAACCTAGCAGCTTATCAACAACAAGTTAGGCAATTTCAACCTGTCTTCAACGTTTATCAAGATGACGGCACGGTTATTGTGAGTAGTGAACTAGAGAGTTTGGTTAACTCTAGAGTGTTATTTCAACGTTTTGTAAACGCTTTTAATTCTGTTAATAACAAGCGGGATTTCTTGGACCAGAGCCCTGATTTTGAAAAAGTCAAGGATGCTCTTTTTGCTGAGAGCACTGGAATGACCGAAGACGCTATCCCTGCGTTGTATTCTGATTGGTTCGGGAAAATTACGGCATCTAATGTCGATAAAAAAGATGACAATTCACCCTACGTCATGACTTTTCAGACTATGACAAAAGAAAGTAGCTTCGACTTGCTTACTGCTTATATTTCTGAAACTGAATCTAAAGTTCATCAGGACGCGTTTAATAATTTGCAGGCCGTAGTTAGCGGTAAGCGTAATGAGTTAATCCAACAGAAGAGAATTTGGGAAACTCAGGCGAAAAATAAATTGTTAGTGGAAACTGAACGAACGAAGTATGCCGCTGATATAGCACGAGCTGCTGGAGTGGATAGTCCAATTCAGACTGGTAACGATAATGAACTATTTGGTATCGATCTGGGGTTGAAAGGTTTGGAGGCAAAAGTCCACGCTTTGGAATCAATAAAAAATCTCAGCGTCATTGAGCCTCGCCTACAGCAGATAAATGCAAAATTGGATATGTTGAAGAGTCTTGAAATAGACAGAAATGCTGAATTTCAAACATTCCGTTTCCTTGAGAATGTCCAAAAACCGATTACTAGAGATAAACCCAAGCGCGCTGCGATTGTTGTCCTTGCTACATTAATTGGTGGGATGATTGGTGTGGCAATTGTGCTGATACGCTTCGTGTTTAGAAAAGAAGATTAACTCCCATTCAATGGCTAGTCTCTATACACTAGCCATTTTTTATTCCCCCCGCATACTATCCCCTGAGCCAAGACTGCATAATGAATAGCTATCGTAATTCCAACCAAATACCTATCCCTAAAATTTGGCGGAGTAGGGTGCTTCCACTTAATACATCGAATGCCAGGCAGACCTCCGAACATCATTCAAACCGTATGAGGCAAAGGCTTTACCCTCTAAGCTTAACAATGAGATTATGCTCTCAGTTTGATATTGGTGTTCTGCTTTTCATTAGTTTCTACCTTGTATCAATATAACTTTGTAGTTCTACACATAACCTCGCAGACCATTTTTATGTGACGCTATTTCCTAAATAATGCTTTATAAGGTATTGCTTATGATTTACTCATTTACTTGATTGTGGTTATTATCTATCATGATCAATCAGTTGTTTAAGCTGAGCAACTGATTGAGGGTGTGAAAATCATCCTCTACATATAAACGTTTATATCAATGGAAATCATTATGAAAAAGATGGCTCTAGCAGCTGCATTAGCAGTTAGCTTCTCAGGTGCTGCATTTGCAGCTGAAACTACAGCGGCAGCGGGTGCTGGTTCAGGTACTGGTACAGCAGCAGGCGCTGGTGCATCTGCAGCAGCAGCTGGCACAGCAACAACAGTTGCAGTAGCGACAGCAGCAGTAGCGGCAGCAGCAGCTGTAGCGGTTGCTTCTAACGAAAGCGGTGCAACAACTACAACAACTACTCGATAATTTTTGAGTAATACATGTTTTAGTTAATGTATGTTTAAAACCATTTTATGTGAAAGCATAAAGTGGTTTTTTTATATCTAATGGATTAATTTTCCATATTGGACAGCAGCAACCAGATTGCTAGGAAGCAGAACTCGTCATGCTTAAACCTCTAATCATATCTCTTGGTCTTTTTCTTGCTGGTTGTTCTCAGCAGTTTCAAGACGTTAACTCTACTTTTGATGAAGCCTTTTTTGGAAGCTCTGATGTTGAGCTATCCAAGGAATACATTCAAAACTTACCTTATTCCAGCATTTATGCAGAAGTGAATGACCAAGGTAAAATCTTCATGGTCTTAGCGTACGTCGGTGAAAACCCTCAAACGGGCGCAGAGCAGTTAAAGTGGATGTCTTCTGACAAAGCGATGATCGTCACTGAAAATGGACGCATCGTACAAACGTTATTGCTTCCTTATGAAAACCTCTCTGGTTTGGCATTCCAATCGTTGGATACATTCTCTTCTGCAAACAGCTCGTCACCAGGTTCTTCTTCTGCGTTTGATGTGTCCGCTAACCCCGGTGCCCAAAAATGGCAAGCGGTTTACGACTGGCAACCCAACTATCGATTTGGCTACAAAGCAAACATCACCCGGACGTATGCGGGGAATCAAACGGTAGAAACACCGTTAGCGTCTATCGATACTAAGAAGTTCCAAGAAAAGATTAACTTCCCTATGTTAGAGCAAGAGATCACCAACGCATATTGGGTCGACAGCAAAGGCAAAGTGGTCAAAACCATACAGTATTTAGGTCCTGATATGACAAGGCTTGAGTTAACCGTCCTTAAGCATTATCAAAGCAATTAACGAACAGGGTAATGAATTAAAATGATGAATTATATTAGTCACGCATCAAAAATGACGGGGCGTCGGTTGCCATTGGTGAGAACTTTATTAACGGTGAGACCTACGTTAACGATGAGAGCTCTGTTGACGTTGAGTGCGTTGTTATCTCTGTGTACTTTTAGCTACGCTTCTGCGGCATCTAACGTTGTTACGCCCTCGATTAAAACAACAATTGAGCTTCCGCTTCAAGGTGTGACGCTTGAGTATAAAGCTAATGTTCGACTGCTTCAGGTCTTAGAGGACGCAAATGCTAGCGGCAGTATTGGTTATTTCCCCCTTTCAGCTCAACTGTTTGATAAAACACATACTGAATATAACAAAGTTATCGAAGCCAAAAAACGCAATGTATTTAACCAACTTGACGCTTTCTCGGTAGAAGAACCAGAAGCAAAATTAGTAAAGCAACAATTAGCTTCTTTCCAATATCTCAATCGAGTTTTTATTGAATTAGACCGCAATGCGGTTATCTCGCAATCAGATAAGAACCCGTTGCTTGTTTCAAGTTCTAATGCTAACAAGCCGTCGTCTGCTGCCATCAAAAGAGCGTCGACTAGCGAAACTCAAGCCTTTTCTCTGTACTTACCACAACGACCAACTTCCATTCAGTTGATGGGTGTAATGAAAGAGTCGGTAACAATGAATCTGATTGAACATGGAACGTTGAATGATTATCTAGACGCATTATCAAAGGGTTTTGTGGGTGAATCAGCAGATAAAAGCGTGGCTTATGTTGTTCAGCCAGATGGCGTGGTACAAACCATTCAATACGCTTACTGGAACGAACAGCCGGTTTATTTAGCACCAGGTGCCATCGTATTTATGGCGTTTTACTCTTTGCCATCGGAATACTCAACGTTGAACCAAGATATTGTCGACTTGTTACGTCATAAGGTTGGCCTGTAATGCTGAAACAGAAATCATTCCCTCTATCGGTAGTGTGCACATCGGTTACCTGCGCCTTGTTAATGACCAACAGTGGCTTTGTATTTGCTGCAGATACGGTTTTTGCCGAAACAACCATTGATCCCTCTTCGATTCGAGCAGAGAAATCATCATTCGACGACACAGAATACAGAACGTCGCAAATGAACTTTGGTGGTGTTGGCCTAATGCAAATGCCAACAGGCCGAATGGCGCCAGAAGGGGAGTTTAACTTTAGCACTTCGTTTAATAACGAATACCATTTTTATAATGTCAGCCTGCAGGTGATGCCTTGGCTTGAAACCACGATTCGTTATACACAAGTGCAAGATCTGCTTTATAGCGGAGGTGGAGACCAAGATTGTTCACAAAACTCATTCAGTGGTTGTAACAAACTTGCTGACAAAGGCATCGACTTTAAACTGCGTTTAATCGAAGAAGGATACTACTTGCCGGAAGTGTCGGTAGGCGTGCGTGACTTCGGCGGTACAGGCTTGTTTGATGGCGAATTTGTCGCGGCAACCAAACGCTTTGGCCCTGTTGATTTTACCTTGGGCATGGCTTGGGGATACATGGGCACCAGTGGCAACTTCATTAACCCATTGTGTAAAGCCAGTGATAAGTATTGTGAACGCCCTTCTGACTATAAAGGCAATGGCGGCAGTGTCGATTTTGAACGCTGGTTTAAAGGTGATGCTGCGATTTATGGTGGCTTTGAATACCAAACTCCTTATAAGCCGCTAACCTTAAAGCTTGAATATGATAGTAATGATTACTCTCAAGATTACCCTGTAGTACGTGGTGGTGTCGACATGACACAACATACGCCATGGAACGTGGGTGCGGTGTACCGTTTCACCGATTGGGGTTCGGCTAAAGTCAGCTACGAGCGAGGTGATACGCTAACCCTTGGTTTCGATCTCTCTACCAATTTCAATGAAATGTATTCCGTGTGGCGAGATACTGAAACAGCAGAGTTACGCCCGAGCGGTGTCGAGACGGTTGATGACATTGATATGGCGGCCCTTGCAAGCCAACTTGAAACGATCGCTGGTTATGAACAAGCGCAAATCTTGGTCGACGATAACAGCATTGTGGTAAAGGGCACTCAGGTTAAATATCGAGACAGAGATATCGCTGTTGAACGCGGTGCGACCGTGATCGCGAATGCGGTGCCAAGTTACATTGATACTTACAAAATCATCGAAAACGATAAATCGATGGAACTCACCGAGACAACGGTCAATGCCCCAGCATTCAAAGCGGCGGCGAACAACCATTACCTTAATGCTCAAACCCGTGATGCTTCACACACTCACGAATTAGAACGCAAGAAATCCGTTATCTATCATGATGGGCGTGAGCGATTCGATGTGTCGGTTTCACCAAACCTAGCTCAATCGTTCGGTTCAGCTGAAAACTTCTACTTATACAGCTTGGGTTTATACACCAATGCTTCGTTCTGGGCGTTAAACAATGTCGAACTGTCGGGTTCTCTGTACGTTAACTTAGTCGACAACTACGACAAGTTTAATTACGAAATCCCATCAGACGGCACTGACCAAACGCCAAGAGTAAGAACCTTGTTCCGCTCTTACGTTGACGATCCGGTTCGCTTAGACCGTTTACAACTGACGTGGTTTGAAGACTATGGCAGCGGTGTCTACACCCAAGCTTACGGCGGTTACCTAGAGAGTATGTTCGCAGGTGTAGGTGGCGAAATTCTTTATCGCCCATTCAACCAAAACTGGGCCATTGGCGCAGACATGACGGCAATAAGCCAGCGCGATCCAGAAAGCTGGTTTGGAACGTTTGATGAAGAGATCCAAGTCAACCCAGACGACAGCAGCCGAACGTACAAAGTGATCGACAAAGGCACGACGGGCTTTATTACCGGTTACTACACCCCACAATGGGATTTCTTGAGCGATACCTTGCTTAAAGTAGGCGTCGGTAAATTCCTTGCGGGTGATATCGGTACTCGTGTCGACTTCTCTAAGCAATTCAAGAGTGGTGTGATTGCTGGCGCGTTTGTCAGCCTAACCGACATGACAACCGAAGAATACGGTGAGGGCAGCTACACCAAAGGCTTCTACGTATCGATTCCGTTTGATTTAGTCACCGTGAAACCAAGTTCAAGCCGCGCTGGCTTCACCTGGTTACCGATCACTCGTGATGGCGGACAAGTACTGAATAAACAGTACAACTTGTTCGATCAAACCGATGCGCGCTCACCTTGGTTCCAAAGACCAAGTAGCGTTAAGTAGATCGAAAGCAGATGCGGGTAACGAGTAAGCGGGATACGAAGAGCGGGGAAAGAGCAGTATCGAGATTCGGGTAACCGAGTTTTTAAGAGCTTTAAAGCTGGTGAGAGTAATTAAGCCTGCGACGAGCCTAGCTTTTGGTTCTCCCCCTTGAACGCCGTTCGTTTGTGAGCGGTGATGTTCATCAAAGGGGGAGTTAGAGGGGGATGTTAATCTATGTGTTACCAACCCCTCCCAGCCTCCCGTCACGGCTTTACCCTGCTCTTAGCTCTTTGCATCTAGTTCACTCGCATCCCGCATTTGCCCTTAGTCTGTTCGCATCTAGTTCACTCGCATCTCGCATCTGCTCTTATCTACATTTAAAACCATTCAACTAGGTTGATAATAACCACAATTTGTGGATAATGCTTACGGATTAAACTAACCGTATGCAAGCGCACTTTTTTTGCTACGTTTTAGACAAAATACGCCTATTCAAATTCCATATTGATAGGGGCAGATTAACTACGCAGTGTGATGTCGCGGAATATCAAGGGGCGGTAGCGTTCCTATCTTTGATATTAAGATGGAAGCGAGGTCACGGTAATGACTCTCCTTAACTCTCTTAAATGCTGCGTAGCTGATAAAATTGTTTGTTCTAACTTCTTTGGGTGTCCTTTGGGATATCACGACACATTCCGTTTCTATGACTTGGTTAACATGAAGATTAATAAAAATCGTCTCCTTTTAGCGCTCCTTCCTGCATTACTCGCAGGGTGTACTACTCCAGGAACTCACCTTTCTACTGGCAACAAGAATGTGATTCAGCCTTCAGAGGAACAACAAGAGTCTGATATCTCTGATGTGGTTAACCTTTACCCACTGACTGCTCAATCAGTATCGAGTTACCGAAGCGAATCTTTATCGGTTTCCCAAGCGAACCCGACGTTAGATGTTGATATTGCAAAGTATGAATACCAAGTGGGCGTTGGTGACATCTTAAACATCACCATTTGGGATCACCCTGAACTAACCATTCCTGCGGGCTCTTACCGTAGTAGTACCGAAGCGGGTAATTGGGTTCATGCAGACGGCACCATCTTCTACCCATACATTGGTACAGTAGAAGTGGCGGGAAAAACCGTTCGTGAAGTGCGTACTGATATTGCAAGTCGCTTAGCTAAGTACATCGAAAGCCCTCAAGTTGATGTTAACGTCGCTGCTTTCCGCTCAAAGAAAACTTACATTACTGGCGAAGTGTCTAAACCTGGCCAGCAGCCGATTACCAATATCCCTTTAACGTTATTGGATGCCGTGAACCGTTCTGGCGGTTTGTCTGAAAATGCCGATTGGCGTAATGTTTCATTAACGCGTAATGGCGTAGAAGAAAACCTCTCACTTTACGGCTTAATGCAACGTGGTGATCTAACCCAAAACCGCTTATTGCAAGCCGGTGACATTGTTCATGTGCCGCGTAATGATAAGCAGAAAGTGTTTGTGATGGGTGAAGTGAAAGAGCCTAAGTTATTAAAGATTGATCGCGTAGGAATGAGCCTGACTGAAGCGCTCAGTAATGTTGGTGGAATAAATGAACTAACAGCGGATGCAACCGGCGTGTTTGTTATTCGAACTTCGGATGATAAATCCGAGCGTATGGCAGATATCTACCAACTCAATATAGAAGATGCATCAGCATTGGTGATTGGCACCGAGTTTGATTTAAAACCTTATGACATTGTTTACGTTACCGCTGCGCCAATCAGCCGCTGGAACCGTGTTGTGGGGCAGTTGCTTCCAACCATCAACGGATTTAATAATTTAACCGAAGGTGCGTTACGTGTTCGTAACTGGCCTTAGGCTAAGATAGAACAGTAATCAGGTCGCACTTCACGTGTGGCCTGATTTTTTATGTTTAGAAGTGCATTTGGTTTATGAAGTGCATTCGGCTTATAAGTATATTTAGTTTATAAGTACGTTCCGCTTATAAGCCCATTACAGTTAGAAGTCAGTTATGTTTAATAAAATTTTAGTGGTCTGCGTGGGCAACATTTGTCGTTCCCCGACTGGAGAGCGAGTTTTACAAAACTTGCTGCCTAATAAAGAGGTGGCTTCTGCTGGCATCGCTGCTGAAAAAAGCCGTTTAATTGGTAAGCCAGCAGACGACACGGCGATTTTAATTGCCGCTGAAAATGGTGTCGATGTTGAAAATCATCAGTCTCAGCAAGTTACACCACAGCTTTGTGCCCAGTATGATTTGATATTGGTGATGGAGAAAGGCCATATGGAGGCGCTCACTCAAATTTCACCGGAAGCGCGTGGTAAAACCATGCTGTTTGGTCAGTGGATTGGCCAGAAAGACATTCCAGATCCGCACCGTCAAAGCCGTGAAGCGTTTGAATACGCTTATAAGCTGATTGACGAAGCTGCACTGGCTTGGGCAAAAAAACTGTAGGTTTAAATGCAGTAGATTTTAGATGCAGTAGGTTTTAAATAGACAGCTTTTTAAATGTCATGCTCTATACGTAGGCTTGGCTAAGCCACCAACAGAATCATATAAAAGAGAAGTACGCGGAGCGTATATATCGTCTCTTAAATAGCAATAATTTAGGAAGTAGCAATCTGATGACAACACAACCATCTCAGCAATCACACACAGATAACTCTGATGAGATAGATTTAGGAAAACTGTTTGGTATCTTATTAGATGCTAAATGGTTAATCATGCTCACCACATTTGCTTTTGCTGTGTTTGGTATTGCGTTTGCCCTGCTTTCAACACCGATATACAAAGCCGATGCACTGATCCAAATTGAAGAGAAGAGCTCTGGCGGTATTTCATCGATGGTCGGCGACATGGGAGACATGTTCTCTCAGGAATCTTCGGCGACGACAGAAGTGGAGATCATCAAATCGCGTATGATTTTGGGCGAGACGGTTGATAAGTTTAACCTTACTACTGTTACATCACCGAACTACGCACCCATCGTCGGTAAAGGTTTTGCTCGCTTAACTGGCGACATTAACCACATCGCAGTAAGCCGTTTGACCTTGCCAAGCTACGCGAGCGAATATGCTCACACGATTCAGATTGTTGATGCTGAACAAGGCACTTACCAACTGGTACGTGACGATGAACGCGTTATCTTAAAAGGCAAAGTGGGTGAGCTAGCAACATCCGATGATTACAGCTTGTTTGTGGCAGGTTTTGAATCGCATAACGGTTTTGAATTCTCGATTGGGCAACGTAGCCGATTACAAGCGATCGAATGGTTGAAATCTTCTTTGTCTTTGTCTGAGCAAGGAAAGCAAACCGGCATTCTGAAGCTGAGTTTTGAAGGCGAAAACAAACAGCAGATTTCTGATCTCCTTAACCACATTAGTCAAATTTACTTCTTACAAAACGTGAAGCGTAACTCAGCAGAAGCAGAAAAGAGCCTAGAGTTCTTAGAGAGCCACCTTCCGGGCATTAAATCTGAGCTAACCGGCTATGAAGACGTATTAAACAATTATCGTCAAAAGAACGAATCGATCGACTTGGGTTTAGAAGCACAATCCACCCTGAAGGTAATGGTAGAGCTTGAAGCGCAATTAAATGAACTGACGTTCAAAGAGAGCGAAATCAGCCAACGTTTTACTAAAGATCACCCAGCATACAAAGCCCTGCTTGATAAACGTAAAACGCTATTAGGTGAGAAAGAGCGCCTAAACAAGCAAGTACAAAAACTACCAAAAACACAACGTGAAGTACTGCGTATGACACGTGATGTTGAAGTAAATCAACAGATCTACATCCAGCTTTTAAACAAGGTTCAAGAGCTAAGCATCATCAAAGCCGGTACCGTCGGTAACGTTCGCATCTTAGATGACGCACAAGCCTATGCTCGCGCCGTTAAACCGAAGAAGCCGTTGATTGTTGTATTGGCGACGCTACTGGGTGGCATGTTAAGTGTCGCGTTTGTATTGGTTAAAGCGGCGTTCCACCGTGGTGTTGAAAACCCAGACCAAATTGAACAAATCGGCCTTCCGGTTTACGCAGCCGTACCAAAATCTGATTTACAAATTGAACTGACTAACCGCTTTAAATCGAAGAAAATACAAACAAAAGGCGTTCAGGCACTGCTTGCCGAATCGAACCCTGCTGATCTTTCGGTTGAAGCACTGCGTGGCCTTCGCACCAGCTTGCACTTTGCGATGCTGGAAGCGAAAAACAACGTCTTGATGATCTCTGGCCCAGCACCGGGTATCGGTAAATCATTCATCTCGACCAACTTTGCCGCAGTAGCCGCAAAAACAGGCCAAAAAGTGCTGTTGATAGATGCCGATATGCGTAAAGGTTACTTACAACAAAGCTTTGGTGTGAACTGGGATAACGGCCTTTCTGATGTATTGAGCAGCAAACAAGAGTTCGCTCAATCAGTGAAGTCGACGCCAGTTGAAAACCTCGACATTATTACTCGCGGCCAAGTGCCACCCAACCCATCTGAACTGCTGATGCACCCACGCTTTGCAGAGCTAATGGAATGGGCTTCAAAAGAGTATGACTTGGTGATTGTCGATACCCCACCAGTACTCGCGGTAACCGACCCAAGCATCGTCGGCGCCTTCGCTGGTACCACATTAATGGTTGCTCGTTACGGTCAAAACACCATTAAAGAGATCGATGTGGCTCGTAACCGCTTCGAACAATCAGGCATCGAAGTGAAAGGCGTTATCTTCAACGCTATCGAGAAGAAAGCATCGAGCTCGTATGGCTACGGCTACTACAACTACGCGTATTCGAGCGATAAGAAGTAGATAAGAGCAGTAACGGGATGCGAGTAACCGGGTAAACGAAGAGCAGAAAGGCAGATACGAGATTCGAGTGGCGAGATACGAAAAGCGCCACTCGAATCCGCTCTTCATCTCTTCGTTACCCGTATCTATTATTTATCCACTCGCATCTGCTCTTTTAGCTTTTCGCATCCCGTTTACTCGCTACTCGAATCTGCTTTTCTACTTCTTCACCACCCCACCAGTTAAATACAATCCAATCGCCGCTAACACCGGGTAGCCAAACGCTTCATTGGTCATTTCCCCCAATGGCTTCCAATCGTAGCCGTGCATGCAGCCCAGAATCACCATCACATGCAGTGCCACATAAGGAATGGTGAACAACAACACAATGTAGCGCTGTATTAACTTAAAAGGTTCATACGCTTTAAGCAGTGCCAGCTTGTGCTTCGCTTTTTCTTCATCAGTAAAAAACATCGCATCTCCTGTGTTGGTGAGTGCATCTAACCCTTTGTTAATGGAAGACTGACTCCCGAATATTCTTCCGAACAATGTCATACTGCTCCTTGGTTTATTGATTGGCTTTGACCGCATGTATAGCCTTTGACTGTATAACCCTCTCTCTCTTCACCTCTGCTTTTCCGCTCTTCGAATCTCGCTATCCGTCACTCGCATCCGCTCTTCCAGCTTTTCGCATCTCGATACTCGAATCCCGCATCTGCTCTTCCTGCTCTTCGCATCTCGTTCACTCGCATCCCGTATCTGTCTTTAAAACCATAACCGGACACGCTTTATTCACTCCCCAATCTTTATGCCCCTTAACATTCTCATCTGAAATCAAGAACTGCTCTTGCAGTGCAGCCATCAAACCAAATAATGCCTTACGCTGCGCAAGCGTGAAGTTATCTTCTGGTTGCAGCTTGGCATTACAACCGCCGACCAAACAAACCCCAATATTGCCTTTGTTGTGTCCCTTCACATGCGCGCCGGTTTGTGACAGTGGCCTGCCAAGTTCGACATCCCCATTGCGACGAATAACAAAGTGATACCCGACATCGCGCCAACCTCTCTTTTTATGCCATCGGCGAATCTCGGCTACGTCTACATCTTGCTGTGGCGGCGTGGCGCTACAATGCACAGTAATAAAAGAGTATGGCGGGCAATGAGGTAAGCGGAGTAAAACTGAAACCAAGCTTAGAGAATAGGAAGCAGGAGATAAGCAAGGCTCTAACGAAGGGATGAGCTCTGTAGATCCAGCCTGTTCTTGTAAGTCAGCCCGCTCTCGTGAACCTGCTGGCTCTTGCGAGCTAGCTCGCTCTTGCAAACCGGTCGGCTCTTGCAAAATAGCAGGCGCTTCTAACGGCTGGTGTGAAACTCGATCAGTTGCTGGTGGAGTGTGTGACAAAATAAATCCTCGTGTTGTTGTAACCAGGTGACTAAAGACGTTGATAACGAACCTTTTAAATTTGGGTGTAATGCGATGTGTTGTCGCAAACTGGCGGCTACGGTTTTGGCATAACCGGTGTGGTGGCTCACATAACGTAAATACATCACGCAATAACCCAGTGGCGCTTCACGCCTTGCCCGGCTGATCATCCAACAAACATCCTCGTAGCTGGGGTCTTCAAAGAGCTGATTTTCAAAACAGTCATCTTCGGAGCGCTTTAGTTCTTCATTCGGCCAATCGTCATAAACTTTGTCTTTATAAACCCCAGCGTCACTGCACCTATCACTAAAAAATAACGACTGGTTCGACCGAATGAGGGAATAAGCTCGGCACTCGATGCTCGCCATACCGGGTTGATACGCTGAAATAAAAAGAGAAACTATCGCCTTCATTAAGCACCTTATTGCTGTATGGGGAGGGCAATGTACTGCAACATTCTTGATTGGGGTTGGCGGTAATAACGCGAAAACGGAGGAACACAGAAAAGTGAGAGATGCTTCGAAGGTTATCAGCTTAGGTGTTGTTCTTGTTGCATATCAATGAGAGCAAGCAGGAAAACACTTTTTGTTACTTTTTATCCCGCCTCATCTTCGCCCCCAATGCCTAAAAAAGTGGTGTTAATAACTTGTTATGCAAACGAATGGCTCTAGCCAGATCTGCCCAATCGCCAAATCAAGGGTAATAGATAGATCAAGGCAATCACTAGACCAATACCAATTAACAAGGAGCGTTATCCATGTGTGTTTCTCTAATACTTTCTTTCATCCCCTTAAAAACCGGGTCGCCGATCAGCAAGTTGGTGTTATTAAAATTGGCCGATAATGCAGACGCGCGCGGCGTGTGTTTTCCATCCTTAAATTACTTAGCGCAATATTGCGAAGTATCGGTAAGAACCGTTAAACGACACGTTAACGAGCTCGAAAAAACAAGGGTTTGTGAAGCGGATAAAGCGGTTTGATGATTCAGGGCGCCAACGCAGCAATATCTATCAGCTGCGCCTACCCAGCGACAACCACATTCAGCAGGCCGATCTAGACCAAACGGATAGCAACCTAAACAACGCCAATGTAGACCTAACAGACTTACCGCCAGCCTCATTAGCATGTACGCAGAAAAAAGAGCGAGCAAAGAAAATAGAACATGCGCAGAAAACCGATCATTCAGACACCCTCCTGGGTGACTCAAGATCCAACACGGAGAGTGATCATTCGGCACTCATAATCTTTCATAAAGAACATAAAACAGACATTCCTTGTAAAACAGCCCCAGATCTTGAAACAGCCTTGTCCCTTGAAAAAGAGCCAACGATACCTCAAACCACCACTCCCATACCCCAACAGAATGAAGCCGTGATTCACCTGCTCACCAAGGAAGGCAGCGCGCCGATTTATCATGAGTTCTACAAAATCTTAGAACACACCTACCCAAAGTTAGATGTGCTGCAAGAACTGCATGCCATGCAAGCGTGGCTGTACATCAACCCCAATAAGCGCAAGCCCTTCGAGCACATTGGCCATTTTGTGAATGGCTGGCTAAGAAGAAGCGCCCAAGCCAAAGCGAAGCGAAACTCATCGCCGGTCTCTAAGCAAACAAGGGCGGGTAAACCAGTAAGAGCTTCTACACCAACCAAGGCAGCTAAACTCCAAAAGGCCGCGCAAGCAATAGGTTCCGAAAAAGCCATACAGGCCACCAAGCCCATGGAACCACAACACCCCACGCCTGTTACTCAAGCCTTAACGGAATTCAAAGCCACCAGTAAAACCAATCCGTTTGAAGAGCGTATCAAGACACTCATCCAATCTAAATCGTCCGGCACGGATTCCAAGCAGTGAGAATCCAGCTTTTCAGGGAAACCTTGGCTCAAGCAGCCCAATGGTTAGACAACTCCATAGCTAAGCAAAACCAGCATAAGCACATCTAACAAACGTGACGAGATAAAAATAGAATGAGGGATAGGGCACCATGGACTATACCAGCCTAAAAAAACTGACAACAAAAGAAAAAGTCACCATTTTAGAAAAAGAGGTAGCGCGAGTGGAAGGGCGCATTGGCGAGTTCTTGAAACTGCTTGTTAGCCACTACCCACAAGGGCTAACACGCACAGAGATTAAAGCGTTACTGGCGGTAAACAACAACCCAAGCTTCGTATCTTTGTACCGCAACGGCAATATCTTCATTGATATAGAAAAGCGTTATTGCACCACAGCACAAGAAAACCGCTACCACATAGGGACCCAGCTTCTGCAAGACGTACAATGCTTTAGGTGGATAAACGCGTGGTGAGAGATTTGTCTAAATAGGGCAAATTTCAAACTGGTCAATATGCACTTACTTTGCTAGAATGCGCAGCAAATTAGAAACCGTATGAAAACCGCATAATAGCGAGTAAACCATCAAACCTTGCCTGTAGGAGCCAAACCTAAGGGCGGTAGCGTACCCAAATGTAATGGATAGCAAGTTAAAAGTGTTCCAAGTTACTGAAAGACTGTTTTTTGTTGCCTATTGGGGCGGTTCTAAGAAAGTTAGCAAAATCTGTGTTTTATAAGGGACGGTTTAAAATAGACTGTCTAAAAATGAATAAAAAATGTCTCAGTGGCTTCAAAGAAGTTGAGACAATAAGTTTAAAAAAATCACTTCTTTTAATTTCATCAGTTGGTTGGAAACTCAATAAAATGACTAAGAAAAAAATTCTTACGGTTTTTGGCACGCGTCCAGAAGCCATCAAAATGGCACCTCTTGTTCATGCTCTAGCAGCTGATGATCGCTTTGAAGCAAAGTGCTGTGTTACCGCTCAACACCGTGAGATGCTTGATCAAGTATTAGATCTATTTGAAATCACGCCTGACTACGATTTGAATTTAATGAAAGCGGGCCAAACCCTTAACGAAGTGACCGCGCGTATTTTGTTAGAGCTTAAACCCGTACTAGAAGAATTCAACCCCGATGTGGTTTTAGTACATGGTGATACGGCAACGACGTTTGCCGCTAGCCTAGCGGCTTACTATGAGCAAGTCGCTGTAGGACATGTTGAAGCAGGTCTTCGTACGGGCAATATTTACTCGCCGTGGCCAGAAGAAGGTAATCGCCGTTTAACAGGAGCGTTAACCAAGTATCACTTTGCACCGACTACAACGTCAAAAGAAAACCTGCTTAAAGAGAACTTCGATTCAGAAGATATTTCAGTAACAGGTAATACCGTAATTGATGCCTTGCTGATGGTAAAAGACAAAATTGATACAGATAAAGATCTGAACGCTACACTTGCTGCTCAGTTTCCGTTTTTAGATGAAAATAAGAAGCTCATTTTGGTAACTGGTCATCGCCGTGAAAGTTTTGGTGGTGGTTTTGAGCGTATTTGTGAATCGCTTGCTATCACAGCTAAAGCGCATCCAGAGACACAAATACTGTATCCAATGCACCTCAACCCAAATGTGCGTGAACCTGTCAATCGCATTCTTGCTGGGATTGATAACATCCATCTTATTGAGCCTCAGCAATACTTACCATTTATCTACTTAATGAGCCGCGCGCACATTATTTTGACGGACTCGGGCGGCATTCAAGAAGAAGCCCCTTCATTAGGCAAGCCTGTATTGGTGATGCGCGATACAACAGAGCGACCAGAAGCGGTTGCTGCGGGGACGGTAAAGTTAGTAGGCACTGATGTTGGCATGATTGTTGACAATTTAAATCAGCTCCTAACGGATGAAAGCGTTTATCAAGCGATGAGTTTTGCACACAACCCATATGGTGATGGTAAAGCTTGTCAAAGAATCTTGAACGAATTAGAAAAATAAAAATTTAGGAAATCAGAATGTCTTTTGAAACAATTTCAGTTGTAGGCTTAGGTTACATCGGGCTGCCGACAGCAGCGATGTTTGCATCCCGTAAGAAAAAAGTAATTGGTGTTGATGTAAATCTACATGCAGTTGATACTATCAATCGTGGTGAGATTCACATTGTAGAACCAGATTTAGATATGTTGGTAAGCGCAGCTGTTCAACAAGGTTACTTAAAAGCAGTAACAACTCCTGAAGCAGCGGATGCTTTTTTAATTGCAGTCCCAACACCATTTCTTCCAATTGATAATGATGGTGATATTCCAAAACCTGATTTGCGTTATATCGAAGCAGCATCAAAAGCAATTGCGCCTGTACTTAAAAAAGGCGATTTAGTGATATTAGAATCGACATCACCAGTCGGTGCTACAGAGCAAATGGCAGAGTGGTTAAGTGAAGCACGTTCTGATTTAACATTCCCACAAACACACGGTGAAAGTGCAGATGTTAACGTTGCACATTGCCCGGAGCGCGTTTTGCCAGGCCATGTTGTTACAGAGCTTGTACAGAATGACCGTGTGATTGGTGGTATGAGTAAGCGCTGTTCAGAACGCAGTGTTGAGCTGTATAAAACTTTTGTTATGGGTGAGTGCGTTATCACCAATGCTCGAACAGCCGAAATGGCCAAACTGACAGAAAACTCATCGCGAGACGTGCAAATTGCTTTCGCAAATGAGCTCTCAATGATTTGTGATGATCTAGATATCGATGTATGGGAGCTCATTGCTCTAGCTAACCGCCACCCTAGAGTCAGTATACTTCAGCCTGGTCCTGGTGTCGGAGGACACTGTATTGCAGTTGACCCTTGGTTTATTGTATCTAAAACACCAGAGATGGCCAAGATTATTCACACTGCCCGTAATGTAAACGATCGTAAACCAGAATGGGTAGTTAACAAAGTAAAACTAGCTGTGGCAGACTTTTTGAATGCCAATACCACCAAAACAGAAAAAGACGTAACAATTGCTTGTTATGGACTTGCTTTTAAGCCGGATATTGATGACCTAAGAGAAAGCCCTGCATTAAATATTGCTAAGTCTATCGTCACGATACACTCAGGCACTGTCCTTGCTATCGAGCCAAATGTCGACAGAATTAATATTGATCGACTTAAACTTGTTACTATCGAAGAATCACTGACGATTGCAGATATTCATGTACTACTAGTCGATCATAAGCAGTTTAGAAAAATTAAGATTAATGATCCATTCATAGTAGATACTAAGGGTATCTGGAATTAGAAGTGTTATATAAGTATGTATTTGGTAGCACTGCTGCTTCGCTGATAAGATTACTAGCATTCTTTATATTGATTAAAACTCTTGGAGCAGAAGAGTATGGTGTAATAGCATATTTCTTAACGATATCAATAATAGTATCTAATGTGGCACTACTTGGTTCATATAACAGCTCTATAAGAAGAGTCATAGATAATGAAAGAAAAGCTCATGTTCTGTATTTATCTATGGTTCCAGTTGTATTTACGATAGTGATTTTCACAGTTACTTCTTATTTTTTCGTCAGACAAAATTTTGAATTATTACTACTAATTTTTTTCTCTGAAATACTTTCAACAGTATTGTTTAGTTTTTTTTGTGCATTATTAAATACTATTAATAAGTATGAGATTTCCGCTGGTTGTCGATTATTAAATGCTATTGGTTCCTTAACCGTGAGTATCATTGTTTACGCACAAGAGTTCGATAAGGTTGAATGGGCTGTATTAAATGTTATAAATGCGATACTTTCAGCAAGTGCTGTTTTGCTATGTTTTTGTTTTTGTTATAGGCCATTAATAGGTAAGAAAAATGAAGACTATTCAGTGAAATATCTAATCAACAACATAAGAAATAACAAGTGGGTAACAATTTCTGTTTTTTCTAGGACAGCATTTTTTCAGTCAGATAGAATTATACTAAATTTCATCCTTAATCCTGAAATTTATGGAATATATAGTATATGTATCCGGTTGATATCTTCATTTTATTTACTTATCTCAAATTTAATTCATTACTATGAGGCAGAGTTCTATAGGAAGGCCAAAGTTGGGTTTAACGAAGTAATAAAATTAAAAGATCTTGTCACATCAAAATCAAATAAAATCGCTACGATACTAATTATTCTAAATTTTTCACTAATTGTTTTTTTGTTTTCACTATACAAATTTAATAGCGACATATTTTTTTTTCTAGGCGCCTTCATACTCAACGATTTTAACTATACAGTCTTTGTACCCATGTATATTGTGTTACTATTTTCACTGTATCCAATGAGTAAGTTTTGGATATATCTTTATATGTTAAACGGATTAGGTTTAGAGAAGCTTAGGGCTTTAGTCTTAATGTCTCTAATATTGATTTCGTGTTTTATTGTAGGTGCAAGTTCTAGTGTCAGCTATTACTTAACACCTTTTTCAATTGTAATTAGTTATTACGTGGCATGCTATGTGATAAATAGAAGCACAATTTATTGGTATGATAATGGAAAAGTTAAGCAAGATTGATATTCTTGAAAAGATTGGCGGTATTTATAAAGATAAACTTCAAAATGAAGAATATGAAGTCATTGAGATGGATCCTCTTGATTTAATCTCTGAAGATAGATTGGATATCGTTTTAAAATTATTGTCAATACCAAGAATAATAGGGGTTAATAATTCTGAATACCTTTTTGAAATATATAAAAAGCATATTAGATGCATAACCGAAAATACATTTAGTGAAAATGGCTCCACAACAAAGCTATCATTGGATGATTTTAAGTCTGAGTTTAAACAGGTATGTGAATCGATTTCTGAAAATGGGTTTAATGATACATTATCTTTAATCCCTGTTGATGGTAATTCTTCACCAATAAATGGTGCACATCGTGTAGCTGCTGCAATTTACTATAAAGTAAAAGTTAAAGTCGTAATTATACCAGAACTATCTGCCAAGTATGATGCAGAGTTTTTTAGAAAAAGAGGACTATGTGAAGACATTATTGAACATGCTTTTTGTAGACTGGTTGAGATCAGTCGGAAGTATGTATGTGGATTGACTTGGCCTGCATCTAAGATTACAGATACGACAATTAATTCGGTGATAGAAGATATATGCTACCTAAAATCTTTTAACATAAATGAGAGGGGGATGCATAATATAATTTGTGAAGCTTACAGTTCTGAGCAATGGCTAGGTACACCTGAAAATAGCTATAAAGGTGCTTGGAAAAAAGCTTTACCTTGCCTTGGCGATAAAAAAAATAAAATTGTAAACTTCTTTATTATGAAAGTCGGGAACAATGATTTAGTAGAAATCAAAGAAAATATTAGACAAGAATTTGGTATTGGAAAACATTCGGTTCACATATGTGATGATAATTTTGATTCATTGAGACTTTCAAGATATATTCTAAACCCACATTTCATCAAAATAGTTAATAAAGCTTCTCACTATAGATATAGTACTTTCATTGATAAATTGGAAAAGCTAAAAATGGAAATCGGAAATAAAGCTATACCTGGAGACCAGTTACTTCTCGATGGAAGTACTTTATTAGGTGTTTTAGGGCTTAGAGAACCTAACGATCTTGATTTTTTGTCATCTAGTGATTTTCAATTAAAATGTGCAGATAGTCACAATAGATACTTATACTTATATCAAAATAACATGGATGAGCTTCAAGGAAACCCTAGTAATTACGTTTACTTTTACGGTTTAAAGTTTATTGGAATATTACCATTAATTGATTTTAAGCGAAACCGTTCTGAAGCAAAAGATAATATTGACATAAGTCTCATTAAAGGGTTTGGAGAAAATAATTTATATTCAAAATTTATGGTGTTTTTTAAAAGCAAATTTTATTTTACAAAATTGAAAGTTAGAAATTTTACAGTTAAATTAATAACATTATTTGGTTTGAAAAATATTTTAAAGTCGATTATCAAATAAATTAATTTAAAATTTTCTTAAGTGAATAATTTACATTCTAATTTTATAAACATTTATATAAGAGTAAATGGTTGGAATTTGTCTTAGATAGATTAAAAAATGTATATGATAAATTGAACTTATATATTACTAGTTATAACGTAATGAAAGCTCTTTAGGTGTTGTGAAGTGTAAAGTCTCTAGGATTTTAAGCTATATGATTAAAAAATCATATAGCTAACTGGCTTTTATATAAATACTGTGGTTGAAAGATATAGGATAAATTTATGGGTAAAGTAGTTGAAGTATCAGTAGTGTTACCTGTATATAATGCTGAGAAATATATTCATGATGCTATTGAATCGACGTTAAATCAGACTTACAAAGATTTTGAACTAATTATTATAGACGATGGTAGTACTGACCGCTCGTTAGATATTATTAATAGTTTCGAAGATGAAAGAATAGTCGTGGTTTCACGAGATAATAAGGGCTTAGTTGCAAGCCTAAATGAAGGCGTGAGTCTTAGTAAAGGTAAATTTATTGCTCGAATGGATGCGGATGATATCAATCATCCCAAAAGACTAGAGATACAAGTGAAGCAGTTTTCTAGCAATAAAGACTTGGTTTTGCATTGTTCAAATGTTCGTTATATTGATAGTTTTGGTGTTGTGACAGGTTTTTCTGGTGTTCCATTGTCAAATCGAGGACTAAAGAAAAAACTTAGGCGCGGAAATTGTATTTTTCACCCTTCTGTAATGTTTCTAAAAAGTGCATTTGATATTGTTGGTGGTTACGATAGGGTAGTAGATAAGTATTTTGAAGATTATATTCTTTGGCTTGATCTCAGTCGAAAGGGTGATTTTAAGTGCTCTTCAAAATCACTTCTAGATTATCGTATTTTGACTACTTCCTTATCAAGAAATCAACCTGATGCAATAAAAAAAATCTACCATAAAGTGATACGTAACTATGGACACTATCCAGAATTACATGATGATTTCAAACTGGCTCTAACAGATACCAATATCAGTAAATTGGATGCTAAAGTTAGAGAAAATAAGTTTTTAAGTTTCTTTACGAAGTTTCCAAAAATATTAATTTTTGAAATGAGTGGTTTAATTAAGTGATTGAGATATTGATAGTTTGTAATGCCTTAGTTTGGTTTGCTCCAATTCTAAGGTATAGAGATAAAGCTTTCTATTTTATGCTAGCACCTTTGTTTTTAATTTCTTCTGGGTATTGGATTTACCCTCTGCTAATTGAAATTTTAGGTATGAACTATAGTGTGGTTATTAATGTTGATCATATTCAAAAAGTTTTGAAATATAGTGTTTTGGCTGGTGTTTGTTTTCATTCGGGTTTTTTTAGTAGAAGGAAATTTACAGAAGACATTGTATTAAAAAAAATTGATTTAAATAAACTATTACCACCAATAAATATTGGAATATTTTTAAAACCAATTGTGATATTGATACTAATTTATAGTTATTATGAAGCACTTGGAATGATAGGAATATCTGATCGAAAAACATTTGTTTCGGAAATAAGGCCATTTTGGTATGATGTTTTACTCAGAATTAACGCGCTGCTTCTTTTTATAGTCGTTTTATTCGATTTTAGAAAAAGTAACAGAGTCCGACCATTTTATTTTTCATACTTTATTATTATTTTTCATATAATCTTGGTTGGTTTTGATGGTGGGCGGCGAGATGCGATTATCCCTATTTTTGGAATGGTAACGGTACTTATTGTTAGCTATTTAAACAAAGGGTTATCTAAGAAAGATATTCATCGATTACTGTTAATGGTCATATTTTCAGTAGGCCTTTCTTCGTTTTTTGCATTAGGGCGCTCACTACCTGTTGGTTGGACGATTCTCAGGAGCTTTGATGGGTTGAGCAGTTTTGACCCTGGATATTTTTTAGTTTACATATTAGCGCCTATGCCTACGCTGCATGTTAATACCGCAATGTCGGCATTTGTTGACTCTTATGGTTATCAAGGTATCTCATCTTATTTATCAGCTATCGGAAATACGCTTTTTCCTCGATTTATATTTCAGCATTATCTATTTGGCGAACCTTTAGCATTATCGCTACAGGATAAATTTGGTTGGTTTGGCTTCGATTTTGGTTTTCTTGCTGAGGGTATATATAGCGGAGGTTGGACAACAGTCGGTGTCACACACTTTATTCTTGGTGTAATGTTTAAAAAATCTCTCAAAGGAATTTATAGCAATTCTGTCTATTATACATTTTGCTATATTGCACTAATTTTTGCTATAACAAACTCATTTAGATCAGACTTTATGAACTTTTCAAAGTCTTTTCTATATATTTGGATAGCGCTTTCACTGGCATATCTGCTATTAAATCGTTTAGCTAGACTCTCACAAAGGTAGTTTAATGAATAAAAAATACTTGATAAACTTATACCCAGTTTCTCTTGGTGGAGGGTTACAAAATGCTTCTTCATTTATCACTATGTTGGCAAGTGATAATAAAAGACGAAAAGATTCGGTTGTTGTTGTTAGAAAAAATACGACTTTGGAAAGACTTTGCATCGAAAGTGATATTGACGTTTTATCTGTAAGTGATTCTTTTTTAGGGCGAATTTTCATTGAATTTTTATATATTAAATATTTATGTGTGAAGTTTGAGATAGAAAGGGTATTTACTTTGTTTGGAAATACACCATTAAACAGACCAAGTTGTAAGTGTATATCTGGATTTGCATACTCCAATATAATTGAGAAGAATGTTGATTTTTGGTTTTTCCTTAGTCGACGGAGTAAGTTATTAGCGCGTATAAAAGATTGGATTAGACTTAAGTCATCTTTACGTAGTGATGTTATTATCCTCGAAACTTATCATTTACACAAAATTGCAAAACAAAACCGAACATTTAATAATGTTGAGTTAAAGGTAGTTCAAATGTCGCCTAGCTCAATGTTAAATAGTTTAAGTGCTTTGAATCGGAATGATGTGTTAAGTGATTTAAAGATCGAGTACAACATACTCTATTTATCAGGCGCTCATCCAAATAAAAACATTCATCGTCTAGCTCCGATCATACTCGAGTTAAACTATAAATTGAATATAAAATTGATAGTCACTTTACCAAAGTCTGATTACACTAATACCGTAACTTCTGCTTTTTATTCTATGGGGATTATAGATAAACTGAAAAACATAGGCCCAATCACTCCAGATCAGGTTGGATCCTGTCTTGAAAAAT
Source organism: Vibrio sp. FE10 (assembly GCF_030297155.1). Classification (NCBI taxonomy): domain Bacteria; kingdom Pseudomonadati; phylum Pseudomonadota; class Gammaproteobacteria; order Vibrionales; family Vibrionaceae; genus Vibrio; species Vibrio apostichopi. Next base: position 222,168 of record NZ_AP028067.1, read on the forward strand.
CAGATTTTATAATAAACGTAGCAAACTTGGAAAGCTTTAGCAATAATTGGGTAGAAGCTTGGGCGAGTGGTAGGGTTCTTATATGTAATGACAAATCCTATGCATATTCATCTTGTGAAAATGCGGCTATATATATTGATTTAGATGACCCCAAAAAAGCTGCAGAATTAATCATTTCAGCTTTTTCTAAAAAAAATGAACTTCAAAATGCAGGTAATGAGCTATTAAAGCGTTTACCTTCTGCAAAAAAACGATACGAAGATTTTTGGCATGTTATTGAAAAGTAAAGTAGTCCGTAATGAGTTGGTTATTTTTGTAGAGAGTCTATCGTGGCTAGTCTTTCTATTACCAAGATTTAGAGTCCTTAACTATTTGAAGTCCATGTATTTGAGAATATTTTTCTCCGCAACAGTAGGTAAGAGGGTAGTTTACTATCCTGGAATATGGGTATTTAGTGGCAGGAATTTAGTCATAGGCAATGATGTCGATTTCGCAAAAGGTGTTTTAGTTACAACAGACGGTGGGTTAGTTATTAAGGATAGAGTTCTTATTGGTTATGGAACAAATATATTGACATCTAATCATAAGATTCCAAATGGTAAAGATAAGATCTTTGGCGCAGGTCATATAAAAAAAAGAGTCATTATAGAGAATGATGTGTGGATTGGTTCAAACTGCGTAATACTGCCAGGAGTTACTATAGGAGAAGGTAGTGTAGTTGCTGCTGGAAGTGTAGTAACAAAAGATATACCAAGTTTTTGTATTTGTGCAGGAGTTCCTGCGAAAAAGATAAAGGATAGAGGATGAAGCAAATATTACAAGATATGGCTAAAGGTGGGTCAAACCTTGTTGATGCACCGGCTCCCAAAGCGACGCGCGGTAACATTTTAATTGATACATCAATCTCGCTGATTTCCGCAGGTACTGAGCGCATGCTGGTAGATTTTGGTAAAGCTAGCCTATTAGATAAAGCACGAAAGCAACCGGATAAAGTTAAAATGGTACTTGAAAAAGTACAAACGGATGGGCTGATGACAACGGTTGAAGCGGTTCAGTCTAAGTTGGCTCAACCATTACCGCTTGGTTATTGTAATGTAGGTGTAGTTAATCAAGTAGGCGCTGGTGTTACGGGTTTTAAAGAAGGCGACCGTGTTGCCTCTAACGGTCCTCATGCTGATGTGGTTCGTGTACCTAAAAACTTGTGCGCACTTGTTCCAGATAACGTTTCAGATGAAGAAGCGTCTTTTACTGTTGTTGCTAGTATTGGTTTACAAGGTATTCGTTTAGCGGAACCTACTTTGGGCGAAGCGTTTGTTGTTACTGGCGTTGGCCTTATTGGTCTGTTAACCGTGCAACTTCTACGTGCGCAAGGCTGCCGTGTTCTGGCTATCGACTTTGATGAGGCAAAGCTTGAGCTTGCGAAGCAGTTTGGCGCTGAAGTTTGTAACCCTGGTAAAGGTGAAGACCCAGTTGCTGCTGGTATGGCGTTTAGCCGTGGGAATGGTGTGGACGGTGTCATTATAACGGCATCGACAAAGTCAAACGACCCAGTTACCCAAGCCGCGCGTATGTCGCGCAAACGTGGTCGAATTATTTTAGTGGGTGTAACGGGCCTTGAATTAAACCGTGCTGACTTCTATGAAAAAGAACTGAACTTCCAAGTTTCTTGTTCTTATGGTCCTGGTCGTTATGACCCAGATTATGAAGACAATGGCAATGATTACCCACTAGCTTTTGTTCGCTGGACTGAGCAACGTAACTTTGAAGCTATTTTGGATATGATGTCATCTGGCCAGGTTGATGTAAAACCGCTTATTACACATCGATTCAAGTTTGAAGATGCTCCTAAAGCTTATGATTTGTTAACCTCTGATAAATCAGCATTAGGTATTTTGCTGCAATACCAAAGTGAAATTAACGCAAGGCATCAGTCGACGGTTGAGCTTGATACAACAGCGACATTTGAAGCGAATAAGCCCGTTGTCGGGTTTGTTGGCGCTGGTAACTATGCATCTCGCATGCTTATCCCTGCCTTTAAAGAAGGTGGTGCACAGTTACATACCATTGCGACATCTGGCGGTATTAACGGCGTAACGCACGGTGAAAAAACGGGCTTTGCTAAAACCACTACTGACACCGCCGCGATGATTAATGATTCTGAGATCAATACCATTGCCATTGTTACCCGTCATAATAGCCATGCTAAGTTTGTATGTGATGCATTAAATGCGGGTAAGAATGTTTTTGTTGAAAAGCCATTAGCGATCACTCTTGAAGAGCTTGCTCAAGTTGAAGCAACGTATTACTCAGTTGCAAATCAAACGGCAGCACCAAAGTTAATGGTGGGCTTTAACCGCCGTTTCTCTCCTCAAGTTCAAAAAATGAAAGAATTGCTGTCATCAGTTAAAGAACCAAAGAGTTTTATGATGACTATGAACGCTGGTGCGATTCCTGCAGATCACTGGACGCAAGATAATGATGTCGGTGGTGGACGTATTATTGGTGAAGCTTGTCATTTTATCGATCTAATGCGCTTCCTTGCAGGCTCAGAAATTACGTCAGTACAGTGTCGCCGAATGGGTGATGTTGATAGTGTTGATATCACGGAAGATAAGGCTGCTATTATTCTTGGTTTTGCTGATGGTTCTTTCGGCACTATTCAGTATTTAGCAAATGGTGCGGCTAGTTTCCCGAAAGAGCGTATAGAAGTTTTCGCTGCAGGCCGTGTTTTACAGTTAGATAACTTCCGTAAACTCAAAGGTTTTGGCTGGCCTGGATTCAAGACAATGAATCTTTGGAAGCAAGATAAAGGTCAAACACCGTGTTCTGCAGCTTTCCTTGAATCGATTGAGAAGGGCACAGAAGCGCCGATTACAGCACGCGAGTTGTTTGAAGTGGCCAAAGTAACCATTGAAATTGCTGAGCAGTTACGAAATCAACGATGAGCCTTAAACTAAAAGCGCAAACTGCAAAAGATCTGGGATTTTTGAACTTAGCGCGAGTCGCTATCTATCAAATCGGTGTCCGAAGTGGATTGAATCCTGTTAAGCGTCTTTCTCAAGCCCCTGCTCCGGGGCTTTTGTTTCGCCCCATGGCGTCTTTAAGCCATAGTAACTGTGTCGAACAATACAAACTGTCTCCATTTGGTTGGTTGCCAAATTTGTCTGTGAGTGAACTGAGGTGGGATCAGAGTGTATTAACTGAGCATCACTTCTCCGAGATGAATAAGCCTTGGTTTAGCTTGGCTGACTTTGATTCAAATGTTGGTGATATCAAAGGTATTTGGGAGGCATCAAGATTTGATTGGGCTCTGGGTTTAGCGAGAGACTATCTTGCAGGTAGAGATGCTGCTTTAGAAGAACTTAACGCTACCGCTAGAAGTTGGATGGATCAGAATACGCCTTATTTGGGTCCAAACTGGAAGTGCGGACAAGAAGCCTCAATACGGGTCATGCACTTAGCATTTACCGCTAAACTGCTTAATCAAGTTCAGAAGCCTGAACCAGCACTTTTGGCATTGATAAAAGCACATCTACAACGAATCGCGCCAACGATCTCTTATGCTGTAGCGCAAGACAATAATCATGGTACATCAGAGGCAGCAGCTTTGTTTATTGGTGGGAGTTGGTTGGTTGTTAATGGGGATAAAAGTGGCGCTTGTTGGCAAAAGCAGGGGCGTAAGTGGCTAGAGAACAGGGCGAAACATCTTGTCGCTAAAGATGGGACATTCAGTCAATACTCCGTGAACTACCATAGAGTCATGCTAGACACCTATTCGATGGTAGAACTTTGGCGCCGCGAATTAGAACTTGAACCATTTACTCAAGAATTGATCGAGAAAATGGGTCTCGCCACTCAATGGCTTTACCAGTTAACTGAACCATCAACTGGCGATGCCCCTAACCTTGGCCACAATGATGGTGCTCGCTTATTGCAGCTCTCGAGTAGCGATTATCGAGATTTTCGACCATCTGTTCAGTTAGCCGCTGCCATCTTCCTTCAAGCAACAGCATGGCAAAATCAAGGTGAGTATGATGAGGCGCTTTCTTTATTGCAGATTAAAAAACCAGAGAAAGTCCTATCTAAGCCTACATCGTTTCATTTTCAACACGGCGGCTATATTGGGTTGAGAAATCAGGCTGGTGCATTTGCCTTATTCAACTACCCTAAGTTTCGATTTAGGCCTGCACAAAACGACGCGCTTCACGTTGACCTTTGGTTAGATGGCATCAATCTATTACGCGACGGTGGCACGTTCAGCTACAACGCGGGGCAAGACTACATTGATTACTATGGCGGAACACAAAGTCACAACACGATTCAATTTGACGGCAACGAGCAAATGCCAAGGCTTAGTCGCTTTTTGTTAGGGGCTTGGTTGAAAGCAAAGGATGTTAGCTTTGATGAGCATAAGTTAACTGGGCAAGCCGGTTACCGAGACTATTTGGGGTGTGAGCATCAGCGGCATATCTCTCTTACGGAAACCTCTCTTACGGTAAAAGACCAAGTGCAAGGCATTGAAAGTAAAGCAACCCTTCGATGGCGACTAAGCCCTGATAATTGGGTGGTGCAAGGTCGCAAGGTGACGAATGGCAATCACGAGATCAAAATCGATAGCGACGTAAAGATTGATCGTTTAGAAATTGTAGAAGGCAGAGAGTCCCGTTATTACTACCAAGAAACTTCTATCCCCGTTCTTGAGGTAGAGATTTCGTCAGATGGCAACATTACAACAGAGTACCAATTTCACTCATGAATATTCTTTATTTTCATCAACACTTCTCGACACCAAAAGGTTCGACTGGAATACGCTCCTATGAAATGGCTAAGCGCCTGATCCATCACGGGCATAATGTTACTATGGTTTGTGGTACTTACGGTGGCGGCGAAACTGGCCTTGATTCTGTGTTTACCACGGGCAAACGCGAAGGCATTGTTGATGGTATTCGCATCATAGAATTTGATTTGGCTTATTCAAACTCAGATAGCTTTTTAAAGCGCAGTATGACGTTTGTTAAGTTTGCCTTGAAAAGTATTGGCCTTGCCTTTACTGAAAAATATGATGTACTTTTTGCAACCACAACGCCTCTTACTGCTGGAATTCCGGGTATATTTGCTCGTTGGTTGCGTGGCAAGCCATTTGTTTTTGAAGTGCGAGATCTATGGCCAGAATTACCCAAAGAGATGGGGGTAATCAAAAATCCTATCATTCTGGGACTGATGTCTTTCTTAGAGTGGGCATCCTACCGTAGCGCGCATCGTTGTATTGGTTTGTCTCCAGGTATTGTTGAAGGCATTAAAAAGCGTGGCGTAGATGAAAGCAAAGTAACGATGGTGCCTAATGGCTGTGATTTATCTATCTTTAGCCAACCAGGCGAGCTTTGGCGTCCTGAGGGAGTTAAAGATAACGATCTGATGGCGATTTTTACAGGTACTCATGGCATGGCAAATGGTCTTAACGCTGTTTTAGATACGGCTGTTGAGCTCCGAAAGCGGGGCCGAGAAGACATTAAGCTAGTTTTAGTTGGGCAAGGTAAATTAAAGCCTGAACTAGAGAAACGAGCGGCAAAGTTAACATTAGATAATGTCGTGTTTCACCCGCCGGTAAATAAAGAAAAACTGTCTGGTTTAATGGCAAGTGCAGACGTAGGTATGCAGCTATTAGCGAATATTCCAGCCTTTTATTACGGGACATCGCCCAACAAGTTTTTTGACTACATATCTGCAGGGTTACCAGTTATAAATAATTACCCAGGTTGGTTAGCGGGAATGATTGAGCAAACACAATGTGGATTTTCTGTTCAGCCGGAAGACCCGAAAGCGTTTGCTGACGCGTTAGAAAATGCGGCAGACCAAAGAGAAGCTTTAGCTAAAATGGGAACGAATGCCCGTCAGCTTGCTGAAAGCCAGTTTGACCGTTCTCTATTGGCGGATAAATGGGTTGAGTGGGTGACTAATGTTAATGCAACAGATGCTAATGAATCAAAACTGACTTCTTCAGAGGTAAATGATGAAAAGACTGTTTGATTTTCTGGCGTCTCTTATTGCACTTATCTTGTTAGCTCCTGTTATTGCTTTCGTCGCTTGGAAGATTCGTAAAAACCTTGGCTCTCCCGTTTTATTTCGGCAAACACGCCCTGGATTGAATGGAAAGCCATTTGAAATGGTGAAGTTTCGCAGCATGAAAGATGCGGTTGATGCTAATGGCAATCCGCTACCAGACGACGAGCGTATGACACCGTTTGGTGACAAATTGCGTTCAAGCAGTCTAGATGAGTTACCGGGCCTTTGGAACGTTTTGAAGGGTGATATGAGTTTAGTCGGCCCTCGTCCTTTATTGGTGCAATATCTTCCCCTTTATAACAAAGAGCAAGCTCGCCGCCATGATGTTCGCCCTGGGGTAACGGGATGGGCTCAAATTAACGGGCGTAATGCAATCAGTTGGGAAGATAAGTTCGAATTAGACGTTTGGTATGTTGATAACCGATCCCTTTGGCTGGATATTAAAATTCTTTTCCTAACGGTAAAAAAAGTCTTTGTAAAAGAGGGCATATCAGCAGAAGGGCACGTTACTATCGAACCTTTTATGGGCTCATCGCATAAAGGTAATAACCAATCATGAAAAGCTGCGCCATTTTAGGTGCCAGTGGGCACGGAAAAGTAATCGCCGAGATAGCCGAACTGAATGGTTATCACAATATTGTCTTTTTTGATGATCGTTGGCCAAGCTTAAAATCCGTTGAGCATTGGTCTGTGTCTGGTGATACAAGTACGCTTCTTTCTAACGTGAAAGAGTATGACCTGACCGTGGTCGCGATTGGTCACAATGCGACTCGCAGCGCCAAACAACATGAGTTGAGCCAAGCGGGAGCGACCTTTGATGTGCTTGTTCATCCTAGTGCGTTGATAAGTAAATATGCCATCATCAACGTTGGGACTGTGGTTATGGCGAATGCGGTCGTGAATCCTTTTAGTCATGTTGGTATAAGCTGCATTATTAATACGGGTTCTACCATCGATCATGATTGTAAGCTCGCTGATGGCGTCCACATTAGCCCAGGTGTTAACTTGGCGGGGGGCGTTGAAGTTGGCAAAAATACTTGGATTGGAATCGGTAGCCAAGTTAAACAACTTGTTGCTATTGGGTGTGATACCGTTGTTGGTGCAGGTTCAACGGTTATCAATAATGTTCCAAATTTTAAAACCGTCGTGGGCTCTCCAGCTCATGAGCTTATCAAATTATAAAAATCAAAACTGATTAGGTGACATCGTGCTTAATACATCATTTTCCCCATGGCCTTCGTTTACTCAAGAAGAAGCGGACGCCGTAAGTAAGGTTGTACTTTCAAATAAAGTAAACTATTGGACGGGTCAAGAAGGTCGTGAATTCGAAAAAGAGTTCGCGGCTTGGGTTGGCTGTGAATACGCAGTGGCTCTAGGTAACGGGACGCTAGCGTTAGATGTTGCATTGAAAGCATTTGGGGTTGGTGCGGGGGATGAAGTGATCACTACATCTCGTACTTTCTTAGCATCGGCTTCGTCAATTGTAACGGCTGGTGCGACACCTGTTTTTGCCGATGTTGATCTGAACAGCCAAAACATTACTGCAGAATCTATTGAGGCGGTATTAACGCCAAAAACCAAAGTTGTGATTGTTGTCCACCTTGCCGGCATGCCAGCCGAAATGGATGCAATTATGGCGCTTTCTGAACAGCATGGCTTCAAGGTAATTGAAGATTGTGCTCAGGCACACGGCGCAAAATACAAAGGCCGCAGTGTCGGTACGATTGGTCATATTGGTGCGTGGTCTTTTTGCCAAGACAAGATCATGACCACAGGCGGTGAAGGCGGCATGGTAACGACAAACGATAAAGATCTATGGTCGTTTATGTGGTCTTATAAAGATCATGGTAAAAGCTATGATGCTATTTACAACCGCGAACACCCACCGGGCTTCCGTTGGCTTCATGAAAGCTTTGGTACCAACTGGCGCATGACAGAAATGCAAGCGGTTATTGGTCGTATCCAAATTAAACGCATGGCTGAATGGACGCAAAATCGTCAAGCGAATGCTGCTGCGATTGAAGCTGCTATTGCTGGTCTCCCTATTGTTCGAAGTGTGGATATTCCAGAATACATTGAACATGCCGAATATAAGCATTATATGTTTATCCGCCCTGAGCATCTACAACCAGGTTGGACTCGTGATAAAATTGTTGATGTTATTGTTGAACAGGATGTCCCTGCCTATCAAGGCAGTTGTTCAGAGGTTTACCTTGAAAAAGCATTTGATGGTACAAGTTTTAGACCTGAAATGCCGTTAAAGAACGCGGTTGAGCTAGGGGAAACCAGCTTAATGTTTTTAGTGCACCCGACTTTAACTCAAGAAGAAGTGAATAAGATGGCTAAGGTTATTCGTGCTGTTTTACTAGAAGCACAAGCTTAATTATCCTCACCAGTAAAAAGAGCTTTTTCTTTCAGCATCTTTGGTCTCAATATTATTGGCTTATTTGTTTGAGTTTCCAATATATGAGATGTCAGTTAGTTTAAGCTCCTTTCTAAATCGGTCACTAATACCCCAATAACTTAAAGTCGTCGAACTGTTGGGTTTTTATATCAATAACAAATTAAAGCGCGAATTAAATATTCGGGTTATCTTTTGCAAGTTCTCTTTGCGAATTTAAATAATGTTCAACACATCCCACTCATGCAGTCTTTGTGGTTTATTAAATACTCATAAATAAGAATAACTTTATGCAACGTCTAAACTTCATATGGCACCTCTCTCGTTTTAAAAAGCGGGTTATCAGTGTTTCTATTGATGCTTTACTCATTATATTTGCTCTGCACATTGCGTTGTGGACAAGGCTAGGTGATTTCCAATTTTTGAATGATGGCGATAATTTATTACTGACAGGCTTAACAGTAATAATGACGGTGCTTATATTTACTAAAATTGGGCTTTATCGCGCAGTACTTAGATATCTCACCTTTCAAGCGCTGTTTGTGGTAACGGCAGGCGCAATATTATCGTCAATATCTCTGGCTCTGTTTGCCTATTATCTGCAAGAACCTGTCCCTCGGACGGTGCCTATTATTTACGGTGCTTATTTAGCCTTGTTGTGCGGCGGCTCTCGTTTGGTGGTTCGCAATCTTGTCGCGACTACGTCACCTTTGAAAGACTCACGTGAAGAAGTACTGATTTACGGTGCGGGTTCTGGCGGCCGACAATTGGCTGTTGCACTAAGAGCATCTGAAAACTATCGAGTACGTGCGTTTATTGATGAAGACAAAACGCTCACCAATACGATGATTTTAGGTATGCCTGTTATTGTATTAGGCAAAGCTGAACGTTTGATTGAAAAACACGACGTTTCTAAAATCTTGCTAGCGATTCCTAGCGCCTCTCGCGCTCGCCGTAAGCAAGTGTTGGACTTGTTAGCGCCACTGCCTGTTGAGATTCAAACCGTTCCTGAAATGGCCGATATTGTGTCAGGTAAAGCAAAAATTGATGAGCTTACCGATGTACCTATCGAAGATTTGTTAGGTCGCGATGCGGTGGCGCCTCAGCAAGTCTTAATGGAAGCCAACATCAAAGGCAAAGTGGTGATGGTGACCGGTGCTGGCGGCTCTATCGGCTCTGAGCTTTGTCGTCAAATCTTAAAGCAACAACCTAAAACTCTGGTCTTATTTGAAGTCTCTGAGTTTGGCTTATATCAAATTGATCGCGAGCTTTCCCTAGTGAAAGAAACCAAAGGTTATGATGTTGAGATAGTGCCACTATTAGGCTCTGTTCAACGTGCGCATCGCTTGTTAACCTCAATGCAGTCTTTTGGTGTTCAAACGGTTTATCACGCTGCAGCTTATAAACATGTCCCTCTTGTTGAATACAATGTAGTCGAAGGCGTGCGCAACAATGTTTACGGGACTTACTATACCGCTAAAGCAGCGATTGAAGCGGGTGTCGAATCTTTTGTACTTATCTCGACAGACAAAGCGGTACGTCCTACTAATGTTATGGGCACAACCAAGCGTATGGCAGAGTTAGGCCTGCAGGCTTTAGCGCAACAAGAGAATCAAAAAGAGCACGGCACGCGTTTTTGTATGGTTCGTTTTGGTAATGTGCTTGGTTCTTCTGGTTCTGTGATTCCTCTGTTTAAAAGGCAGATTAAAGCCGGTGGTCCACTCACTGTGACTCACCGCGATATTACTCGTTTCTTTATGACCATCCCTGAAGCGGCGCAATTGGTTATTCAGGCGGGGGCTATGGGTAAAGGCGGTGATGTGTTTGTTCTTGATATGGGGGAATCGGTCAAAATCACAGACCTTGCAGCAAACTTGATCAACCTTTCAGGACTTTCTGTTAAAAATGAAGAGAACCCTCATGGTGATATTGAGATCCAATTCTCGGGCCTGCGCCCTGGTGAGAAGCTCTATGAAGAGTTGTTGATTGGCGATAACGTGGCCCCAACAGCCCATGAGCGAATCATGACCGCACAAGAAGTGTTCTTACCGATTGACGAATATGACACACTGTTGGAATCTTTGGATTTTGCTTGTCATAACTTAGAGCATGATACGATTCGTCAACTTCTGCTTGATGCGCCAACTGGCTTTAAGCCGACAGACGGGATTGGTGATTTGGTTTGGAATGCTGCTCAGGCACAAGATATGCTTTTTCTAGAACCTAGAACCTAGAACCTAGAACCTAGAACCTAGAACCTAGAGGTGATATTGGGTTATGTGAATTATGACTTTTAGTTAGCAAATATTTCACACAATCTTTTCGGAAGCGTCATGATTATTGTCCATAATTACTATTAGCTTTAGTAGCGATATGAGGCAGTAATCATGATAATAGATATTTCATCTAGTCAAGAAATTGAAGAAAGTTTGGATCAAATATTGTGGGATGATTTTAGCTTTCAATATGTTACCAACAAAACCACAGTGATAGAGCAACCAGTGGTGCATGATCTAAAGTCACAGGACGATGATGAAGATCATGACACTGAAATTAATCTTCTAAACTGAAGAGCCGTGAGGTTATTGTTGTTCCAGCTTTCCTATGTAGATGTAGGGATATAAACTTTCATATCCCTACTTTACTCCCTCCTAAAATGACATTTTTTTTCACATCCGATCCGCCTACCTGCGACGTTTCTTGATCTTCCGCTACAGTTTTGACTGTAAACTGTAGTAAAATTACGCTAATTTGTTTTTATACCGATTTATTTTGAATTGAACGAGGTCAGTCCTATGTCAGCTAAGAAGCCAATGGCTCTAGTGATCCTTGACGGTTACGGTTACCGTGAAGACAACCAAGACAATGCTATCGCGAACGCTAATACACCTGTATTAGACGGTCTTATTGCTAACCAACCTAACACGCTAATCTCGGCTTCTGGCTTAGATGTAGGCCTACCTGATGGCCAAATGGGTAACTCTGAAGTGGGTCACACCAACATCGGCGCGGGTCGCGTGGTATACCAAGATCTAACGCGTATTACTAAATCAATCGCAGACGGTGAGTTCGGTCAAACTGAAGCGCTAGTGAATGCTGTTGATAAAGCGGTTAAAGCAGACAAAGCGGTTCACATCATGGGCCTTATGTCTCCAGGTGGCGTTCACTCTCATGAAGATCATATCTACGCAGCTGTTGAAATGGCAGCAGAGCGTGGCGCAGAGAAAATCTACCTACACGCATTCCTAGACGGTCGTGATACACCGCCACGTAGCGCAGAAAACACACTGGCACGTTTTCAAGAGCTATTTGCGAAACTGGGTAAAGGCCGTGTGGCTTCGCTTATTGGTCGTTACTACGCAATGGACCGTGATAACAACTGGGATCGCGTTCAAGAATCTTACGACCTGCTTACTCAAGCTAAAGGTGAGTTCACATTCGACACTGCGGTTGCTGGCCTAGAAGCGGCTTATGCTCGTGACGAAAACGATGAGTTCGTTAAAGCGACTGAAATCAAAGCGGAAGGTGAAGAATCTGCAGCTATCGTTGATGGCGATGCGGTTATCTTCATGAACTACCGTGCTGACCGTGCTCGTGAGATCACTCGTGCGTTCGTGCCTAACTTCGACGGTTTTGAGCGTAATGTATTCCCAGCGATCGATTTCGTGATGCTGACTCAATACGCAGCAGACATCCCACTTCTATGTGCATTCCCACCGGCTTCTCTAGAGAACACATACGGTGAGTGGCTATCGAAAGAAGGCAAAACGCAGCTACGTATCTCTGAAACAGAGAAATACGCGCACGTGACGTTCTTCTTCAACGGCGGTAAAGAAGACGAGTTTGAAGGCGAAGAGCGTCAGCTTGTTGCTTCTCCAAAAGTAGCAACTTACGATCTACAGCCAGAAATGAGCGCTCCAGAGCTCACTGAAAAGCTAGTTGCAGCAATCAAAGGCGGCAAATACGACGCTATCGTGTGTAACTTCCCTAACTGTGACATGGTTGGCCACACTGGCGTTTACGATGCAGCAGTTAAAGCCGTAGAGTCGTTAGACGAATGTCTTGGCAAAGTGGTTGAAGCAATCAAAGAAGCCGATGGCCAACTGCTTATCACTGCTGACCACGGTAACGCAGAAATGATGGTAAACCCAGAAACGGGCGGCATCCACACGGCGCACACGAACCTACCAGTTCCACTTATCTACGTGGGCAGCAAAGACGTTGAGTTCAAAGAAGGCGGTAAGCTGTCTGACTTAGCACCAACGATGCTTTCTCTGTCTGGTATCGCAATCCCGGCTGAGATGTCAGGTGATGTGATCGTTAAGTAATGGTTTGGCTCAGCGGTTCACGTTGAGCTTTAATGATTTTGAAAGCCCACACTTCAAAGTGCGGGCTTTTTTATAGATTCGAGATACGAGTAAACGGGATACGAAGAGCTTAAGGGCAGATGCGAGAAAACGAGATGCGAAGAACTTTAAAGGCAGATGAGATATACGGGTAATAGAGATTCGCAGAGCTAAACGTTATTTGTAGAGTATGCAGTGTTGAATGAGCAGTTGTTCTAAGTTTTGTTTTTGCAATGCGATCACATCTACAATTACTCTCGTTTCTTTCGGATGAGCTGACGGTAACGTTCGGTAGATAATACGAAAACTATCGAGGTGAAATTCGCGAAAGTTTTTCACTCCAAGCTCTAGTAAAGAAGGGGCAATGTTTGCAGCATGAGGGTTATCAGAACTAAGGCTTCAAATCGGTCGAGAAGAGCTTCTATGCGTTCAATGACAGCCACTTCACTAGAATAATCACTTAAGTAATTAATTAAAGCATCAAGTAATTGCTCAAAGGTGTCTGTGTACTCGATGGTTGTCATATTATTGAACCGATTGTTTACGCTTTGCCAATTTATCTCGAACCTGAGAGCTGGAGTTTACTCGGCCATATTTTTCATCATCAATAGAAAACGACAATAGTTTCATTAGCGCTATAGCTTCATCTCTACGCTTTCGATCTTCATAGGATTCAATCGTATAAGCGGGCTTACCATTTTGAGTAATGGTCATAGGCTCAGATAAATCGAGGTTAGCTGCGTGCTTTTTTAAGTAACTTATCGTTTCAGTGGACATTATCATCATCATCTCTTAATCTGGAAGTTTAAATGTAGACTATATTTAGTCTGATGACAACGAAGCTTCCTGATAGCGAAACGTTATATTGTTGGTCTAGCGAGATAGAGTCGCTAGACGAATGTCTGGGTAAAGACGTTGAGTTCAAAGAAGGCGGTAAGCTGTCTGATTTAGCACCAACGATGCTTTCTCTAACTGGCACAGCTATCCCGGCTGAAATGTCAGGTGACGTGCTCGTTAAATAGTTAAATAGTTAAATGGCTAAATAACTAAGTCATGACTGTTTCAGATAAATAGTTTTTTAACTTTTATCGAATACTAGGACGGCTGCACGCGAGTGTGGCCGTTTTTTTGATCATTCCCCCATTGTTTATCAAATGAACAAAACCTTGCACATCTATTTTGTTAGTGCTAATTTGCTAAAAATTGAACGATCGTTCAAGTTTTATTTAAGTTGTGGCTTGGTACGGTTTAACACGATCTAGCATGATTGGTTTGATGAGATAAACACGATAAATCTCGGGGTGTTTTTCTATTCAAGTGGTTCTATTTCTCTATCTAATGGAAGTTAAAAATATGAATAAAAAGACGCTTATCATGGCATTTGTTGTCGGCTTGATGGCGAGTATCGCTTTTATCTTGATTCAGCCTTTGTTTGGTATGTCGACCCTGACATCTCGACACGCCGCTGCGTACGTGACGTTAGGTGGCTACGATCCAACGAGTGCACTGGTGTTGTCGTGGGTTGTGCATGTTGGCGTTTCATTGTGCTATGCCTTTCTTTCGAATCTTATTTTTATCTTCAATTCATCGCTTTCCGTCAACCTTATCCAAATCGCCGTATTGGGTTGGATAACCACGCTGATTGCAACGCCAGCCAATGAATGGGTAGTGAAACTGGTGACGACAAAACAATTTCCGTCTATCAGTTCGTTATCTGCACTGAACACCGATGTCGGACCAAAATTATGGCTGCATATTTTGTTTTTTGTTCTTATCGTTGGTGGGTTATGGGTGGCGAAAAAACAACGTTCCGCTATCGCTGTCGCGAAGGTTTAAAGGACTGTTGCTAAGATTTAAAGGGCTGTCGCGAATATTTAAAGCGCGCTTAAATAGCTATCTTGGTTTATTCGGCTACCTGTTTGTTTGGCATTACTCTTTGTTCAGCATTTTTAACTCAAAGTCCAACAACCATTCTTTGCGGTTCATGCCGCCGGTGTAGCCCGTTAATGTACCGTTCGCCCCAATCACTCGATGGCAGGGGACAACAATGCTAAACGGGTTTTTACCGTTCGCACCACCGACCGCTCTTACGGCTTTCGGGTTATCCATTCTTTTTGCTTGTTCACCGTAGCTGATGGTTTCGCCATAAGGGATACTGGTCAAGGCGACCCAGGCTTTGCGTTGGAAATCGGTACCTTTGGGTTCTAAAAGTAAGTCAAAGCTGGTGCGTTGGCCTGCAAAGTATTCGTCCAGTTGGCGAGCGGTTTCAATGCATAACGGGTCGGGGTTTTCTGTCAGCTCTGGTTCGGTATTGAGATGGTCAATTTCAATGATTGCATCGCCATTGCTTATGATGACCATTTTGCCGATTGGCGCGTTGTAGAGCATTTTGTATGTGGTGTCTTCCATGTCATATTCCTTCTTCTAGTCTCTAGTCTCTAGTCTCTAGTCTCTAGTCTCTAGTCTCTAGTCTCTAGTCTCTAGTCTCTAGTCTCTAGTCTCTAGTCTCTAGTCTCTAGTCTTCTAGTCTTCTAGTTTTTTATCTGCTGTTACTTTAAAGCCTTTCGTATTTCGGTTACTCGCATTCCGCATTGGCTTGAGCTCTAACACGAAGCGCAAAGCAATACCCGGATATACCACCCAAAACATTGCCGAGTGCTAAACCAATAAACAGCCCTTCTACGCCGTCGATTTGGCTGCCTATCCACGCAAAGGGTAATGTAAAAACAAACAGGCGCATGAAGCTCCATTGGAAGGCTTTAAGTGGTTGATGCATCGCGTTCATGCCGCTGATCAACATCATCACAATCCCTTGGAACCCATAGCTAAAGGGCACGACTAGCAGGTAATGCCATAATATGCCTCGCACCGACTCTTCTTGAGAGAACAGGGCGGCCAAAGGAATGCTCAGTGGCACCATCATTAAGAAGACCAACCCTTGGAATAATAGGGCAAAGCGCATGCTTAGAAACAGGGCCTTAAAACTGCGCTGAGGGTTGTTTGCGCCAAAGTTCTGCGCCATGAACGGCGTAAGAGCCGAAGTAAGAGACATCAACACAATAATAAGAATGGACTCGATACGTTGTGCTGCGCCATACGCTGCCACCGCTTCAGTCCCTTGCTTGGCCAACATCATCATGATGATAGCGCCAGCAAGTGGGTTCAGAGCGTTAGACAGAGCCGCTGGGGTGCCTATTTTTAAGATCTGTCGCCAGTCACTGATGATGTTTGTCAGCTTAGGCGGCGCAAGCAGTTTTTCTCGCACCATCAACACGTAGAGTGAGCCACACAAAGCACCAAACCAACTGAAACCACTGGCAATCGCAGCGCCTTGAATCCCCAGTTCAGGAAAAGGCCCATACCCGAAGATGAGTAGCGGATCTAAAACGCCATTGATAAGGCCAGCCAGTAGCATGATCTTGGCGGGCGTTTTTGTATCACCGGTCGCTCGAATCGCGCTGTTGCCTGCCATGGGGATGACCAACAATGGGATCGCGAGATACCACACCGACATGTATTCCGATATCAGCGGCAGTAACTCTTGCTTTGCCCCTAACAGGGTAAACATAGGTTCTAAGGCGATAATACCTAATGTAGACGCGCAGCCGACCAGAAGCAGAGCCAGCAATAAACCATGACAGGTAAAGCGTGCTGCATTTTGTGCGCTGCCTTGGCCAAGCAATCGACCGATACACGTCGATAAGCCAATGCCAATCCCCATGGTGATGCAGTTGATGGCAAAGGTGACTGGAAAGGTAAAACTCACCGCGGCTAAGGCTTGCGTGCCCAGCAATGAGATGAAGAAAGTATCGACGAGGTTAAACATCAAGATCGCCACCATACCGAATATGGTCGGTATGGTCATGGTACGCAATGTACTCTCAATAGGGGCGGTTAATAGCCCGTGCTTATCTTGCATGTAAAACGCCGATTGAAACCAAAACCGTAGGATAAACAGATGCGAGATACGAGTAAACGAAAAGCAGGGAAAGATGAGGGGTGAGAATCTGCACTTTAGCTCACAATTTTTTCGTTCCCCCCTTGGGATTCATCACATTGTCCCCAACATATTGTTTGACCCACGCTAATCGTGGCAACTATCAAAATTTAAATGGAAATTATCAGGAGATAAGACCGATGAATATCCGTCCTCTACATGACCGAGTTATCGTTGAGCGCCAAGAAGTTGAATCTAAATCTGCTGGTGGCATCGTTCTAACTGGTTCTGCCGCAGAAAAATCGACTCGCGGTATCATTCTAGCTGTTGGCAAAGGCCGCATTCTAGAAAACGGTTCAGTGCAACCGTTGGACGTAAAAGTTGGCGATACCGTTATCTTTGCTGAAGGTTACGGCACGAAAACTGAAAAAATCGACGGCAAAGAAGTTCTGATCATGTCTGAAAACGACATCATGGCGATCGTCGAGTAATCTATTTTTCATTTAACTCTCAGTAAAAGTTATCAGAGCCAGTATTGGATGATTCATATCGTCATTCCAGAAATGAGGAACGAATTATCTGGAATCTAAACAGAGTGCGATTTGAGTAGATTCTGAATCACGTTCGTCCCTCACTGTTCAGAATGACGCGATAACGCTGAGACGCCCCGAAACAAAGAATTTGAAAGGAAATTAAGATGGCTGCTAAAGACGTTAAATTTGGTAATGACGCACGTATTAAAATGCTAGAAGGTGTAAACGTTCTGGCTGACGCAGTAAAAGTAACACTCGGTCCTAAAGGCCGTAACGTTGTTCTAGACAAATCATTTGGCGCACCGACTATCACTAAAGATGGTGTTTCAGTTGCACGTGAAATCGAACTTGAAGACAAGTTCCAAAACATGGGCGCACAAATGGTTAAAGAAGTAGCTTCGCAAGCGAATGACGCGGCGGGTGACGGAACAACGACAGCAACAGTATTGGCTCAGTCTATTATCGCTGAAGGCCTAAAAGCGGTTGCTGCTGGCATGAACCCAATGGATCTTAAGCGCGGCATCGACAAAGCGGTTATCGCGGCTGTTGAAGAGTTGAAGAACCTTTCTGTTCCTTGTTCAGACACGAAAGCTATCGCGCAAGTAGGTACTATCTCTGCGAACTCTGATTCGACAGTAGGTAACATCATTGCTGAAGCGATGGAAAAAGTAGGTCGTGATGGCGTAATCACGGTTGAAGAAGGTCAGGCTCTGCAAGACGAGCTAGACGTTGTTGAAGGTATGCAGTTCGACCGCGGTTACCTGTCTCCTTACTTCATCAACAACCAAGAAGCAGGTTCTGTTGATCTAGAAAGCCCATTCATTCTTCTTATCGACAAGAAAGTTTCGAACATCCGTGAACTTCTTCCGACTTTAGAAGCAGTTGCTAAGGCATCTCGTCCACTTCTTATCATCGCTGAAGATGTAGAAGGCGAAGCGCTAGCGACTCTTGTTGTGAACAACATGCGTGGCATCGTGAAAGTAGCGGCTGTTAAAGCACCTGGTTTCGGTGACCGTCGCAAATCTATGCTTCAAGATATCGCAATCCTAACTGGTGGCACGGTTATCTCTGAAGAGATCGGTCTAGACCTTGAAAAAGTAACGCTAGAAGACCTAGGTCAAGCTAAGCGCATTACGATTACTAAAGAAAACTCAACCATAATTGATGGTGCGGGTGATGAAGTGATGATCAAAGGTCGCGTTTCTCAAATTCGTCAACAAATCGAAGATGCAACGTCTGACTACGACAAAGAAAAACTTCAAGAGCGTGTAGCTAAGCTAGCTGGCGGTGTTGCAGTAATCAAAGTTGGTGCAGCGACTGAAGTTGAGATGAAAGAGAAGAAAGACCGCGTAGAAGATGCACTTCACGCAACTCGCGCTGCTGTTGAAGAAGGTGTGGTTGCTGGTGGTGGTGTTGCACTTATCCGCGCTGCATCTAAAGTTGCTGGCCTTGAAGGCGACAACGAAGAGCAAAACGTAGGTATCCGCGTTGCACTACGTGCAATGGAAGCGCCTATTCGTCAAATCACTAAGAACGCAGGTGATGAAGAGTCTGTTGTTGCTAACAACGTTCGTGCTGGCGAAGGTAACTACGGTTACAACGCTGCTACGGGTGAATACGGCGACATGATTGCAATGGGTATCCTAGATCCAACTAAGGTAACTCGTTCTGCACTTCAGTTCGCAGCATCAGTTGCTGGTCTTATGATCACAACAGAAGCGATGATCACTGACAAGCCTCAAGATTCTGGCCCTGCAATGCCTGATATGGGTGGCATGGGCGGTATGGGTGGCATGGGCGGCATGATGTAATCATCCTCTTTCTCTATAGCAGAGAAAGCCATACATAAGCTTTGAAAACGGAGACCTCGGTCTCCGTTTTTTTTGCTCTTCGCATCTCGCCACTCGAATCCCGCATCTGCTCTTAATCATTGCTCACCCAGCCTCGTGTGTGAACTGTTGTGCGTCAATTTTTTGCAGCATCATGTCACGCTTAAATGGCTTTGGAAGATAATCGTCCATGCCACATTCAAAGCAACGTTTAATATCATCATCGAGCACTGAAGCCGTTAGAGCAAGAATATGCGTTGCCTGAAGCTGCAGGCTTTCTTCATAGCGCCTGATTTGCGCCGTTGCCTCAAAGCCATCGACATTCGGCATCATGCAATCCATCAAAACAAGGCCGATTTCTTGATGATGCTCTCGATATAAATCAATCGCTTGTTGTCCATCATTAGCAACCCAATACTCAATCCCTAGCTTATCTAAATTGATACATACCACCTTCTGGTTCACGCGGTTATCTTCAACCACTAATACTTTTTGACGTCGAATCCCTGCAACAGGCTCTGACTTAGGGGGCTGGACCCTTTTAAGTAATGAGTTCATCATGCTATTTAAGCGGGAACCGAGCATAGGAAGAGTTACGTAGCCTGAGACAAAATCGCACTCCTTCACCGGCTCACTAAGGTTATTTTTCACCATGATGATTTTCACCTCTGGTGCTTGGTGGTGTAGTGCTTTAGCTTGATTAATATCTTCTGTAAAAGCGATATCTGGGATGCTACCTAACGACAAATTTGCTTCAATTGATTTTAGTTTTGGTGAGTAACCAAAGCGGAACAAATCATCGAGTAAAAGCTTCGATGGTGCATTTGAATAATAGACAACGGTCTGTTTACGCTTTTTAGTTTCAGTATGCTCTGATTGCATCACCGTTAATTGGAAACGGAAGCAACTGCCTACGCCTTTCTCTGACTCAACATCTATCGAGCCTCCCATTATCTCGACCATACGTGACGAAATACTAAGTCCTAACCCCGTGCCTACAATATTAGAGGTGGTATTGGTGTCTTCTTGGCAAAACTCTTTGAAAATGTGTTCGTGTTGACCTTCAGCAATACCAATACCAGTATCTCGAACGGAAAACTCAATCACACACTCTTGTTCTAACGATGAAAGCCGTTGAGCTGCGAATACGATAGAGCCTTGTTCTGTAAATTTGATCGCATTTGAAGCAAAGTTCATCAACACTTGGCGAACCTTATTCTCATCGACATGAATGTACTCTGGAAGCTCGTCATCAATCTCAACTTCCAGCTTAATCTGTTTTTGATAAGCTTTAGAGGAGATCAAAGTTGCGCTATCAAATAGCAGTTCTCTTAGGTCTGTCGTATGTGGATTAATTTCCAGTTTACCTGATTCTATTTTGGACAGGTCGAGAACATCGTTGATCAACATAAGTAAGGCTTGAGAAGAGGTGTTGATCGTTCCAAGGCAGTCTTTCTGTTCTGGCGATAGCTTGGTCTCTGCCAGAATTTCTGACATACCAATAACACCATTAAGCGGTGTTCGTATCTCATGAGACATATTGGCAAGAAAGGCACTTTTTGCACGGTTAGCCTGTCGCTCTTTCTCTTGCGACACAATTAACTGAGTTTCGAGGTGACTGGCACGCCACACAACATAGAAGAGCACCAGTAAAGTTACCCCTCCTAATGCGGCTGTCGATATATAGCGGTACCATTTTACCTGGTTGAGGTTCTCTGCGATTCGCTTGGGTGTTTCGGTGAAAAGTAAGTTGAGTTCATCTTCAACATGATAAATGCTGCTCGTGAGTTCTCCTTTCAAACCGCTGTCAGAACTATACCCTACACTCTTTAATCCCCGCTGCAATCGCCAAAAATGGCGTTTAAAATTATTAAACGAAGCCAGTGCAGTAATCGTTCGGGTATTCTCTTCGACTTCATATTGGATTTTGAACAGTGAATCGACAATCTGATCTAATGTTTTCTGCTCAAAACCAGTAAAGTACTGATACATGAGCTCTTGAGTATTTATAGACAGTTCTTCAAGCTGCTTATTATTTGCTTCATATATGAAGCGCTCAAGTGTCAACGTTGCATTTTTAAGTTTCTCAATGAGTCCAATTTGGCTCCCTTGACCATGTATGCTCACTAACTCAAGGGCCAATAAAGAAAAGGCTGTGTGGTACTCGTCGAGATACTCGATAACTTTGGCGTAATTAAAGGAAATATTCAGATCGCTTCGTACGATTTTCCCATCGATCTCAGCCAGTTTTTCGATTAGCTGACTTTGCTTGCTATCGAGAAGTTCTTGAGTTTCTGGTTGCCTTGCAGAAATAAACTGTTGTTCCTGACGCCTAACTGAGAGCATAACGCCGTAGGCTTGTGAAAGACTAAGCTGAAGATCAATCATGTCCTGCTCTTTGTTCTTCAGGACATGACTAGCATAGAGATAAAGGCCTAGAAACAGCACGATAGCTAAAGAGCCACGCGAAATAATCGCTTTAATGGTCTGTTTATTCGCAGGTGCCTTAATCATGCTATTCCCGTTGTTTCATATGTTTATGTCCCTGTAATTAAAACTTAGTTTATTTTGAGGATTTAACGAACATTAGTTTTTGAATCACTGAGGTCTGTTGAGCTTTCGTCATTAAATTTTTTAGGATGACATCGCTTTAGATGCAGCAGTGAGTGTGTGGACCACAAGCTTGTGAAACATGTTAATTTTCTCGCTTAGATTTTTGTTTGGAATAATAAGCGTTAGAGCGGAGGTTTCGGTCTCCGTTTTTTCTCTTCGCATCTCGTTTACTCGCATCCCGTATCTGCTCTTAATCGTTGCGCTTTATGACTTAGCGGCTTATATTCAACAGTACAGTTATGACATCAATTTAACATGGCTAACTGTTTAATTAAGGATAATAAATGCTTGATTGATAATATATAAATCAAGTTAATAATAGTCAGTGGAGACTTCCCCAATGAAAAAATTACTTTCAGTACTCGCTTTGTCTGCCGCGGTAATGGCACCGGCTGCATTCGCTTCTTCGCCTGTTATGTTTTCAACCATTAACGGCTTCAATGCACCGGATTCAGATGCGGTTGGCGGCGTTCGTTTAGCGCTTCTTCATGGTCAAGTTAATGACCTTAAAGGTGTCGACCTTGCCGTTATTGGTATGTCAGAGACACAAACCACAACTGGTGTGAACCTAGGTATCTTTGGTGCATCAAAAGTGAACCAAGAGATGACTGGTGCTTCACTTGGTTTCTTCAACTGGAATACAGGTAAAACGACGGGTCTAAACCTTGGTGCTGTGAACATCACTAATGATGTGAAAGGCGCGAACGTGAGCTTCGTAAACTACTCTGAAGGCGACACTATGGTTGATGTTGGCGCAGCTAACCTTTCAGAAGTGTCTACGGTTCAGGTTGGTATTTTCAATAAAACAACGAAGATCGAAGGCGTACAGATTGGTCTGATCAACTGTGCTGACAATGGCTTCTTCCCTTGTTTCCCAATCGTAAACTTCGCTAAGTAAGTTTATTGTTGAATGCTTGGTTTGCTATTTATTGGTAAACCAAGCTTTTTGGCAAATCGGGCTTATTAGTAACGCCTAAACGTCTCTGTTTAGGCGTCATTATTTCAATACCTCGTCGAATCCAAATTTTCCTCGCCATAAAAATCATTAATAAGCATTTTGTTTTATATTAATGGTTGCGGTGTTTTTATTTATAAGTACAATGTGCGATAAATTTATAACGATGATTTATATGCTTTGACTAATACCCATACCATCGATTTTAAAAAGGCTTTCTTCGGCCTTACCGCCAGTTTTTTAGTAGTTTTGAGCTTGTTGCTCGTTGATTCAGCGGAAGAATCAGATAAACAGTATGGAATTGAAAACCAAGGCGTGACACGCTCTTTAACGGAGCTCACACAGGTCATCAATGCGCTTGAGTACAACATTACGGCGCTCTATCCACTGCATGGGGATACCTATGTATTCTCGCATGAGAAAAAGATCGAAGATGAGACGTGCTATTTCACCAGTGAAGAGCAGCATGCCCCTCGCTTTGACTTTATGTTCTCTGGCCCACGCGAGATGTGCAACCCTAAGTCGGATCTTCATACCGAAGCCAGTAAGCGTCTGTTCATCGCGCCGACCATGGCTTACTTTGCCAATACCATAGAGACCATCTCTGCGATTTACTTCATCTCGAAAGAGAAGTTTATTATCTCTTCCCCCTCCGATATTGCCCAATATATGAAAGGCGATACGTTCGACTCTATCGTAAATAGCAGGCCATATTGGATTAATACAGTTCGCTTTGGCTTAGCTCAAGGTCAAGACCTGCTGGTGTATACGGGCCAATACGATGATTACTTAACAGGTAAGAAAGTGGTGACCTTAACCAAGGGGATCTACGTTAATGGCGAATTCAAAGGGATATTGGGTGTCGATGGTTATGTCTCTAACCTCGTATCGAACCCTACCCATGGCTATAAAGTCACGAGTACTCGAGGCGCAAACAAATACGGGTTTATGGACTTTACCTATTCCAAGCCTCTGTATGTTGATGGCATTAATACCCAGCTATACCTGAGTATTGAAGAAGATAAGATCGAGCACTTTCTACATGTTTTGGAGATGGAAAGAGTCCAGCTTGTCATCTTATTAGCGTTGTATTTCATCTTGTCTTTATGGCTGTGGCGTGTATATGTCAAACAAGAGCACAAGCGGTTGAATGATTTAGCGATGCTTGACCCTATGACGGGGTTAATGAATCGCCGTGGCTTTGAAGCTAAATTGTTAGCACAAGAAGAAGCACCGATTATAGGCTTCGGTGTGTTCGATATTGACGACTTTAAAAAGGTGAATGATCAATATGGGAATAAAGTCGGAGACGAGGTGATTTGCCATGTTGCTCAGTTGATGCTGAACAGCGTTAGACAACAAGATATCGTGGCGCGATTTGGTGGCGAAGAGTTTGTTGTCGCGATTACGGGCGAATCATCTGAGCTGCTTACGTCGATTTTTGAACGGATACAAAACGACATCAATTTACAAAGCTATCGTTGTGCGAATGGTGACAAGATTGATATATCGGTTTCAGGGGGAGCGACGCTTTACTCGCTGTATAAGTTCGATAGTGTCGGACACTTGTGGGAAAACCAGAGTATTCGCGCTTCCGACGAGCAGCTTTATAAGGCCAAAGCTTCGGGCAAGAATCAGGTGTTGATTCACGTGCATTAAACATTGTGCTTTGTTCTGGAATGCGTTTCTAAACGAGCAAATGTCTCGTCCTAAAATACGTTGACGATTTTAGTAAGCCAGTAACGCAAGTTGCTGGCTTTTTTCATGCATCTTATTTGGCGTATTCATACCTAGGCTGAGATGTGGCCTCATTTCGTTGTACGTATATATTGACTCTTCAACAAGTGTTTTCAACTCGCGAAGATCTTTGCACTGAGTAAGCAAGAACTCTTGCTTGAGGATACCATTGACCCGCTCAGCTAACGCGTTTTGGTAGCAGTCATAACCATCAGTCATTGATGGAGTTATACCATGCTTTTTAAGTTTCTCTTGATAGAGGTTTGAGCAATACTGAAGCCCTCTATCTGAGTGATGGATTGTCGCATGACAATAACATCGAGTTTTTACCGTCATATCTAAAGCCTTCACAACATCGCTCGCTTTCATTTCATTGCTAACTTCATACCCCATGATTTTACGGCTGAAGGCATCGGTAACCAATGACAAGTAGTGAACGCCCTCGTTTGACTGAACATAAGTGATGTCGCTCACCAGAACTTCTTCTGGTTTTGACGGAACGACTTCTTTTAGCAAGTTCGGATGTTTTTTCATCCAGTGTCTGCTGTTCGTTGTTTTGGTGTAACTTCGTTTCGGCTTAACGAGTAAGCGCTCTTCTCTGAGGTAATTAAACAAAGCATCACGGCCAAGTTTTATTCCCTTAGCTATCAACTTCGGCTTCAGTAAGAAATAGAGCTTACGAGCTCCCAGCCGAGGCATGAATCGTCTTATCTCAAGCACCATCCCTTTCACAGGAGCAAGCACAGCCTGACGAGTGGTCTCACGCTTTTCTCTCTGATAGACACACTGACGAGATATATTGAGCAATGAACAAGCTTTACTTAAGCTTACTTTCTTCTCTTTTTGAAGGCTTCTTGCTCCTTCGCTATATACTTTTTTCTTAGCGACATCCCGTGCTCAGCATCAAGAATATCAACAACCCTATTGAGAAGAAGGCATCTGAGACGTTCATCTTCGAGTTCTTGTTCAAGTCGTTTTATTTTTTGGGCAGGCGTTTCATTCGCTCTCGGTGATTTAGGCATCGTGTTCTTCCTTGGGTTGGTAGTCCAATCCATTTTGCCATGCTTTCTTAACCAAGTAAGAACAGTCGAACGACCTTGTATGCCGTAAATTGATTGGGCTTGTTTATAGGTCATGTCGCCCTTTTCGATGGCGTCTACAACCTGTAATTTAAAGCCTAGTGTGTAATCACGCTGAGTGCGCTTAACGTGGTGTTTATTTGGAATGGTCATCATTAGTCCTCAATGTGTAAACACATTTCAGGACGGGACAAAATAAATTAACGAAAAGCCTAGTTGTTTTCCAACTAGGCTTTTTGATTTGATGAAGGGGGAGAGTTGTTACTTTTTCATTCGTCCTTTATTCATCCATTTCTGGTGAACACCACGGCGTAGGCTTTGGAAGCTGTTTTCCACCTTGTCGACTCCAAGCAGAATCACTAGAGCCATTAGCGTGATAATCACCGACTGTGAAAGGTGTCCTAACGCAATCATCATCCCTAATGCAGCTAGTACCCAAATAATCGCGGCTGACGTGACACCATGAATCTTACCATCCAGTGTCATCATCACACCGGCACCAAGAAAACCCACCCCAGTAATGATCTGGCCAAGCACACGAGCCTGGTCGAGCGTGTTAGGAGATAGGCTAATCGCCATGGTGAGGAAGAAATAGGTACCGCTGATGATAAGGATCGATGTCCTTATTCCTACGGGTTTACCACGAGTTTGTCTTTCGATTCCGATCAATGAACCACACAGCATACATGCCGCAAGGCCTGCCCAGCTAAAGGGGGCAAGGTTGAGAGTTTGTTCTATAAATTGTGTCATATCACCCCTCCTAAGAATTTAGAATAGAGCCGAGTATGCTAATAATAGACCGGACGATCGAACAAAAAATTTTTGTCTTAACGGTTGGTGCTAATGATGAAGCGCTAGCAGCCTGTCGTGGTTAGTGTGAAGGCCGGTGTTGTCGTCTCGGTCGCTTCTTGGTACTCAAGATAGCAGTTATCAGACTCATTTTTTCGGCTAGAAGGTGCATACAAAATGATGCCATCATGCGCATCTGTGTTGGTAAAGAACCAGTCAGCTCGACCCGTATCCCAAACAGCATCTAGAAAAGTTGATTCAATGAGCTGTGACCAAGTTTGATCATTCATCGCTGCAGGGTAGCCGTAGACGACTGAGATATCGTCGCCCTCAACACTAATGGATGCGCTAGCTGCTTTATCTAAGCCTAATGCTGATGTCTTACCATAAAGCATAGCACTTGCACCTTCCATTCCGCCCTTGAGGCCATTTAATGTTGAGATACGCGCATCGGTTTGAAGATTAAGAAACTTAGAAGCCGCGGTGACTGACACAATGCCCAGAATCACGATCACCACGACTAGTTCAATGATGGTGAAGCCTTTCTGTTGAGCTTGTGATTGTGAGCGAGCGCTTAAGGCGTTGGGATTCATTGATATGACTTCTTTATTCAATGTGTAGATCGAGTGGCGTTTTGCTGCTGCGGCCGCCTATCTCGCGCGTTAACTTTGGTACTAGGTAACCAGAAACTTCAGAGATCAAGCCTTTGAAGTGACGCTTGGCTTCTTCATCAGAAATATAGAAATGAGCGGCGCCCTGAACTTTATCAAGTACATGCATATAGTAAGGTAAAACACCGGCGTCGAATAGCTTTTCGCTTAATTCTTTCAATGAGTTAGCGCTGTTATTTACACCTTTTAGCATCACGCCTTGATTGAGAAGAGTAGCCCCACTTAGCTTCAACTTATGGAAGGCTTGCTTGAGCTCCAAGTTGATTTCATTAGCGTGATTAATATGGCTGACCATCACCACGTTTAGACGAGTATTAGCCAATGTTTGGCACAGTTCGTCAGTCACGCGGGCAGGGATCACGACAGGTAATCGGCTATGGATACGAACCGTTTTCACATGCGGAACCTGTTCGATGGCATTGATCAGCCAATCTAGTTCGCTGTCCTTTGCCATCAGAGGATCGCCACCGGATAAGATAACCTCGTTGATCTCTGGATGTTGAGCGACATAGTCTAAGCTGACTTGCCAAACTGACTTTGAGCCTTTGTTGTCTTGATAAGGGAAGTGACGGCGGAAGCAGTAGCGGCAGTTTATGGCGCAGCCACCTTTTACGATCATTAGTGCGCGACTTTTATATTTATGCAGCAACCCTGGGATCGCGTTGTCTTGTTCTTCCAGTGGATCAGCCGAATAACCTTGGTGTACTTCGAACTCTTCGTTTAAAGGTAACACCTGACGCAGTAATGGATCGTGTGGGTTGCCTTTTTCCATTCGCTCTACAAAACTTAGGGGCACCCGAAGGGCAAATAACTCACGAGCAGCAAACCCTGCTTGCCACGGTGTTGGGTCTATTTCCAATGCTTCAAGCAGTTTTGTCGGGTCAGAGATCGCATTCGATAGTTGTTTGAGCCAGTTTTGCTCAACAGATTCGACTTTTCGGGTTATGATATGCGGCATTGAAATTAACTCAAAGATGTGGAAGAGAAAATCATGGCGTCAGTAAGCACCAATGAATTCAAAGGCGGTTTAAAATTCATGTTAGATAACGAGCCTTGCGCAATTATCGACAATGAATACGTTAAGCCAGGTAAAGGCCAAGCGTTTAACCGTGTAAAACTTCGTAAACTGCTGTCAGGCAAAGTGTTAGAGAAAACATTCAAGTCAGGCGAAAGCTTCGAGCTTGCAGATGTTGTTGACGTTGAATTAGGCTACCTATACAACGATGGCGAATTCTACCACTTCATGAACAACGAAACATTTGAGCAAATCGCAGCAGACGTAAAAGCAGTCGCTGACTCAGCAAAATGGTTAGTTGAAAATGACGTTTGTACTCTAACGTTGTGGAATGATAACCCTATCACTGTTACTCCGCCAAACTTTGTTGAGATCGAAGTAACTGAAACCGATCCTGGCCTAAAAGGCGATACACAGGGTACTGGTGGTAAGCCTGCAACTCTAGCAACAGGCGCGGTAGTTCGTGTACCTCTATTCATCGCAATCGGTGAAGTTGTTAAAGTTGATACTCGTACTGGCGAATACGTTGGTCGTGTAAAGTAATTTGATTGTGTCCATCTTGTGTAAGGTGGCTCAGTGAAATAGAAAAGGTCGCTTATGAGCGGCCTTTTTTGTATCTGGCGATCTGGAAAAACAGATTAGAGTAAGCGGGATGCGAGATACGAAGAGCTTGAAGAGCAGATGCTAGTAATCGAGATGTGGGATACGAAGAGCTTGAAGGGCAGATACGAGTAAACGAGATGCGAGAACGAAAAGCAGGAAGAGCAAGAGCTAGTGAGCTAGATGTGTGATATTCGACAAGCAACAAAAAAGCAGAGCTAGATAACCTAGCTCTGCTTTCGCTTTTCTGCTTTTAAGCTCTTCGATACTCGTTTACTCGAATCTCGCATCTGCTCTTAAGCTCTTCGATACTCGATTACCCGAATCTCGCATCTGCTCTTAAATCATGAAGATGAAGATAACAGACAGTGCGCTGATTAGGCCAGCAACAAAGTAGCAGCCCACTTTACCTGCAACGCCGACGTGGAACTTAAGGTCGTGCATGCCGTGGTGAAGACGGTGCATTGCGTGCCACATTGGCAGTGCTAGCGTACCGATGATGAATTGCGCACCGATAATGCTGGTGGCAAATTCAGAAACACGTTCGTAGCTCATTGCATCCGCATCGATAATGCCCATTGGCACTAAGATACCCAGCACTAGAATCGTGATCGGAGTGATCATCGCGAACCAAGTACCGCCAGCGCCGAATAGGCCCCACCAGATTGGTTCATCAGAGCGTTTCGGATTGTGGTTAACAGGTTTCACTTTGTAATTTGTGTTCATAACGAAGCTCCTTACACCACCATCAGAACGATTAAAGAAATAAATGCCACCGCTGCCCACTGGGTCAGTACGATGATTCTTTTATCTACCAATTTACCTTTAAGGCGGATTGGCATTACTTGAGGCATCATGCTGAAGAAGGTCTGAGCGTGCAGTAAGCTGCCTAGCAGTGCCACGATGTTGATACCAACAACGATAGGGTTAGCCATAAAGCTCAACCAACCAGCCCAAGCTTCAGGACCTTTCACTAGTGCACCCAAACCGAAGGTTAGGAACAGAGTGAATAGAATCAAAGGCAGTACAGTCGCTTCACGTAGCATGTAGAAGCGGTAGAACGGATGGTTGCTCCACCACGTTCTCTTCATCTCACGAACATAAGGCTTACGATTGCTCATATTATGCCTCCTCTGCTGTTTTTACTTGCGATCCATCAGGCTTGAACATCGAGATAACGAAGTCCATTGAAGACTCAACTTTGCCTTGGTTAACTGCCGCTGCTGGGTCTACTTTCTTCGGACATACGTCAGAACAGTAACCTACAAACGTACAGCCCCAAGCGCCGTTGTCGCCATTGATAAGCTTCATACGTTCAGCTTTACCATTGTCACGGCTATCTAGGTTGTAGCGGTGAGCAAGAGCAAGTGCTGCAGGGCCGATGAACTCTGGGTTTAGACCAAACTGAGGACACGCTGCGTAACACAAACCACAGTTGATGCAGCCAGCGAACTGTTTGTATTTCGCCATTTGCTCTGGAGTTTGGATGTTAGTGCCGTCTTCTGGCTTACGGTCGTTACCAATGATGTAAGGTTTGATTGCTTCAAGGCGCTCGATGAACGGCGTCATGTCGACAATCAAATCTTTCTCTATTGGGAAGTTAGCCAATGGTTCAATCTTGAAGCCGTTTGGATAATCACGTAAGAAGCTTTTACATGCCAGTTTTGGCACGCCATCAACCATGATGCCGCAAGAACCACAAATCGCCATACGACAAGACCAACGGTAAGACAGGTCTTTATCTAGGTTATCTTTGATGTAACCGATCGCATCAAGTACTGACATGGTTTCATCAAACGGAACTTCAAAGGTTTGAAAGTGAGGTTCTGCATCGTGCTCAGGGTCATAACGCAGGATTTCAATTTTTTGGATTCGATTCGCTGACATTATGCTTGCTCCTCTTCGCTCTTCTTAGCATTCTCTTCTGCCGCTTTTTCAGCAGCAGCGGCTTTCTCGGCTGCTTCACCGTATAGACGAGCTTTAGGTTGAGATTTAGTAATCTTAACGCCGCTGTAGTCGATGGTTGGTGCTGCATCTTCGTTGTAGAAAGAGAGAGAGTGTTTCAGGAAGTTCACGTCATCACGTTCTGTGCAGTTGTCGTCTAGACGTTGGTGTGCACCGCGAGACTCTTTACGAAGAATGGCTGAGTGAACCATTGCTTCTGCAACTTCAAGGCCGTAACCCACTTCGATAGCGTAAAGTAGGTCAGTGTTGAACACTTTGCCTTTGTCTTTAATGCTGATCTTCTTGTAGCGAGCTTTTAGTTCAGTGATCTTGTTGATAGTTTCTTGCATCAAGTCTTCTTGACGATAGATACCACAACCTGCTTCCATGGTGTGACCCATTTCAGTACGAATATCAGCCCAGTTCTCATCGCCTTCTTGAGCCAAGATGCCTGCGATGCGATCTTCAACTGCTTTAATTTGCTTAGCGATAGCGTCTTCATTCCAACCTTTGAATTCAGCTGCACGTTTCACGGCTTGTTCACCGGCTACGCGGCCAAATACTACGAACTCAGCCAGAGAGTTAGAACCTAGGCGGTTTGCACCGTGTAGGCCAACTGAAGCACATTCACCAACGGCGAATAGGCCTTTAATACGAGTTTCACACGTACCGTTAGTTTCGATACCACCCATGGTGTAGTGAACGGTCGGGCGAATTGGGATTGGTTCTTTTGCTGGATCAACGTTTACGTACGCTTTTGCAAGCTCACAGATAAACGGTAGACGCTCTTGCAGGTACTCTTCACCCAGGTGGCGAAGGTCAAGGTGTACCACATCACCAAGAGGGTGCTTGATGGTGTTGCCTTTCTGCTGCTCGTGCCAGAATGCTTGAGAAACTTTGTCACGAGGACCCAGTTCCATGTATTTGTTTTTCGGCTCGCCCACTGGAGTTTCAGGGCCCATGCCGTAATCTTGCAGGTAACGGTAGCCGTTCTTGTTGACGATGATACCGCCTTCACCACGACAACCTTCGGTCATCAAGATGCCAGTGCCCGGTAGGCCTGTTGGGTGGTATTGAACGAACTCCATATCACGCAGTGGCACACCGTGGCGATAAGCCATTGCCATACCGTCGCCAGTTACGATGCCGCCGTTAGTATTACAGTGGTAAACACGACCTGCGCCACCCGTTGCTAGAACAACAGATTTCGCTTTGATGGTAACAAGCTCACCTTCAGACATATGAATCGCGATAAGGCCTTGTACTTCGCCATCTTCAACGATCAAATCCACCACAAAGTACTCATCAAATCGTTTGATTGTGTCGTACTTCATCGAAGTCTGGAACAGAGTATGAAGCATGTGGAAGCCGGTTTTATCCGCTGCGAACCACGTTCTTTCTACTTTCATACCGCCGAATCGGCGTACGTTTACTTCACCGTTTTCTTTACGACTCCATGGGCAGCCCCATTGTTCCATTTGGATCATTTCGCGAGTCGAGTTTTCAACAAAGTATTCAACAACATCCTGTTCACATAGCCAGTCACCACCGCCAACAGTATCGTTGAAATGGTTATCTAAGCTATCTTCGTCTTTAATTACTGCTGCTGAACCGCCTTCTGCCGCTACCGTGTGCGAACGCATTGGGTAAACTTTAGAAATCAGTGCTACTTCCAATTCAGGATTAGCTTCAGCCGCAGCGATAGCTGTACGAAGACCAGCGCCGCCTGCGCCGATGACTGCGATATCTGTGGTAATTGTCTTCACAGTTATTCTCCAGTGTGATGCGGAGTATTCCGCTTGTAATTATAAAAAGCTTATTGGTAGTACTTACTAATTGGCAGTACTTACTTATTAAGAGCAGTAAACGGCATCAACCGATCATCACCCCTAAGCCTTAAGTGGTAGGTTCAGTGTAAGAGAGGAGGGCGTTTCAAAAATTGATGTATTTAGGTTTTTGCTCCGGTAATGCATATGGAGGCATAGAATTTATAGGTTATGTGACTGCAATCACGGCAATCAATTGTTGATAACGATTCTCCCACAAGGTATGTGTTAACGGCTTGTTGAGTATGATTTTTGTTATCAATATTGGCTGAGGTTGAATATAGGTAAATGTATTGTAGAACGTGATTTTCTGGCTTCATTAAAACCGTATGTCGACCTTATTAATACAAAGATAGAAGCTTACAAAAGAGGCGAAAAGTGGTAATTTTCGTCGCCTAGAATTCAGTGATATGGAACTTGATAATGCACTCCACATGGCAACCGGCCGCAACCATAAAGCAGTTAAAGCAACGTGCTGATATCCTTAATCAAATTCGTCAGTTTTTTGCTGAGCGAAATGTGATGGAAGTGGATACGCCGGCGATGAGTCACGCCACGGTGACGGATGTGCATCTGCATACCTTCAAAACTGAATTTGTAGGGCCGGGTTATGCACACGGCCAACCGCTGTTTTTTATGACGAGTCCTGAATTTCATATGAAGCGCTTGTTGGCGGCAGGAAGCGGTTGTATTTACCAAATTTGTAAGTCTTTTCGTAACGAAGAAAATGGCCGTTATCACAACCCTGAGTTCACTATGTTGGAGTGGTATCGAGTTGGTTTTGATCACCATGATCTGATGGATGAAATGGATCTGCTGCTACAACAGGTTCTTAAATCAGGTATCGCGGAGCGAATGACTTACCAGCAAGCGTTTGTTGATGTACTGGGTGTGTGTCCTCTGGAAGATTCTATGGATACGTTAAAGCAGGCTGCCGCGAAACTTGGCTTAAGTGATATTGCTGACCCTGAACAAGATCGCGATACCTTATTGCAACTGCTGTTTAGTATTGGCGTTGAGGCGAAAATAGGCCAACAAGTGCCTGCGTTTGTGTATGATTTCCCTGCATCGCAAGCTGCGTTAGCTAAGATCAATCCAAACGATTCACGAGTCGCCGATCGCTTTGAGGTGTATTTCAAAGGTATCGAGCTGGCTAACGGTTTCCATGAGTTAGATAAACCACAAGAACAACTGCAGCGTTTTGAAGATGACAATGCCAAGCGTATTGAGATGGGCTTATCACCTCAGCCTATTGATCACCACTTGATTGAGGCGTTAAAAGCGGGCTTGCCAGACTGTGCCGGTGTTGCTTTAGGTATTGATAGGTTAATCATGCTTGCGTTGGGTTACGACCACATCGATGACGTGACTGCTTTCCCTTTTCCGCGTTCTTAGCTTTTTGCTTTTGTTTTTACTGAGAGTTAATAGTCCTTAGCTATTAACTATTAATTCTCAGCTTCCAATCCGCTTCACTAGCTGACCAGAATACTAGTGCCACTATTTGACCAGAATACCAGTGCCACTAGCTGACCAGAATCCCAGTACCCACTACAGCAACAATGGCACCGATCCAAGCGTAGGCATTTGGTCTCTGCTTGGTGTACAACCAGAGTATTGGTAACAACATGATTGGAGTGGTCGAAGATAACAGAGCGACCATACCGACATTGCCTTCCTGCAACGCATACAAGATCAGCGTCATACCCACTGCCATTGCTAAAAAACCATTAACCGCGGTAATTGCGAATATCTGCTTATTCATTGGGTTAAGTGGGCGTGAAAGTTTAGCGCCCGTTAAACGAAACAGGGAGTGAGCTACGAAGGCGGTGATCATTCGAATAGCAGAGGCTGCTATTGGATCGATACTGGTTTGCATCACGGGTTTGGCAATAATACCGCCCAATGCTTGGCAAATCGCCGCTGTAATTCCTAGCGCAACGCCAATCCACACGGTGCCCTTAATGGTTTCAAGTTGGTTGTTCGCTTGGCCACGACGACCAAAGAAGATTGCGGTTAATACACCACTAAACACCAATGCCGAGCCAATCAGCTCTACCGAAGTCATGCTTTCGCTAAATAGGAAGTAACCGAGAATGGCTGAGAACACGGCATGGCAAGAGAACAGTAAGCCCGCTTGGCGCGGTCCCATACGGTTCAAACACGCAAATAAGGCAGTATCACCAATGAAGATACCAATCAGGCCTGACAGCATCATAGGTGTGACTAAGTCAGCTTCGACACTTGCCCAGCCGCCAGTAAACCAAGCCATGCTTGATAAGATGATCGCGGTACAACCCATTCTCCAACGACTATAGGCGAAAGAACCTAAGTGTTGAGCAGGCTTTACTGACATTAGGCTCGCAATCGCCCAAAGAAAAGCGGCAGCTAGAGCTAACCATTCGAATCCCATCTGAATAACATCCTTGTGTCTGGGATAAATTAGCTCATCAATATGCATCAAACCGAACTGAGAACAAAGTGATTCTTAATAAAAGCACCGCCTTGCTCCTCAGTTACTGGTTTGTTCCAGTTATTTGTTTCGCTTGTCTGACTAACAAGGCTTTATACCTTAAAGCGCTCCACGTCTCGGCGCATTGACTCAGCAGCATTGCTCATCTCATTAGAACTATTGCGGCTGCTTTCCGCTTGTTGGGCAAGATCGTCGGAGGCGTCTTTGATTCCTTGTGTGTTGCGACTGATGTCTTCGCTCACCGCGCGTTGCTCTTCTGCTGCACTGGCTATTTGCAGCGCCATGTCGTTGATTTCAGTGATCGCTTGCGTGATTTTAGTCAGGCTGCCATGGGCTTGCTCGGCGAAGCCTACACTGTTCTCTGCCAGTTGAGTGCTGGTAGTCATGCTTTCAACGGCATGTTCGGTGTTCTTCTGCAGCGTATCTATCATCACGCGGATCTCTTCGGTCGAGCCATGCGTTCTCTGACTTAACACGCGTACTTCATCGGCGACAACCGCAAATCCACGACCTTGTTCACCCGCACGAGCGGCTTCAATCGCCGCATTCAATGCCAACAGGTTGGTCTGTTCGGCAATTCCTTGAATGGTGGATAGGATCTGGTTGATGCTTTGCGCATTGCTCTCTAATTCACGAATAACATTGGCCGCGTCTTCAACTTGTGTCGCTAGGCCAGTAATCGCATCGCGGTTTTGTTGGATAACTTCTTGGCCTTCGTTACAAGCGGTGGCCGATGCTTGAGAAGCGGAAGCAGTGAGTTCGGCGTGGCTAGCCACTTCGGCTGCGGTGGCGGACATTTCATGAATCGCGGTCGCAATTTGGTTGATATCGTTTTGTTGATTTTCAACTCGAATAGAAGATTGAGTGGCCAGTTGATTGGCTTTTTCTGCATGATTGTTGAGATCGTGGCTGTGTTCTATCACGCCCTTCAACATGCTTTGCATCTGGCTTAAGAACTGGTTCACGAGCTCGGCAAGCTTACCAATCTCATCCATACGTGTGATATCAATACGTTGAGTGAGATCGCCTCTGCCTTGAGCCAGTTGAGTGAGCGCTTCAGACAATGTTTGTAACGGCGAAAGCAGGCGGTTGATGACGACGGTACTCGCAATTGAAATGACGATGTACAAAATCAAAGAGGTCAATGTGATGAATTGAATGGCATCGGAGACTGCAGAAAACGCCATTTCTTTATCGATAACAATACCCAATGACCAATCAGTATTCGGCACATTGGCCATGTAGACCATTTTATCACCCTGGCCAGGCCAAGTGAGAGTGGTGATCATTTGGTTTTGGAGCAGTTGTGACACCTTGTTGGTTGTGAGTTCCGGATTCAAACTGGTCAGTGGTTTTTGACTCAGCTCTTCATCACTGTAGGCCACAATGTTGTTATTACCGTCGACTAAAAACGCAAAGCCATCGTTATCCAGTTTTACATTGAGCACGGTATCAATAATGCTGGTTACGGTTAGATCAGCCGCGAGAACACCTTGTCTATCGCCACTGAATGCTTTGGCAAAGCTGATGACGATGCTGCCGTCAAAGTCTTGATAAGGTTCGGTAATGATGAGATCGGATGTTGCGTTGGCATCTTTATACCAAGGGCGAGTGCGTGGGTCGTAACCTGCTGGCCAATCTTCACCTTTGTCGCCATAAGCGATAGTGCCATCGCTGAATCCTGCATAAACAGACAAGAATTGTCCGGCTTGTTTGCTAATTAATAACTCGCGGTCAGAGTTACTGTTGCTTGAAATGGTCGATTCATTGGCAAGCATCATATCGCTGCGGATTGAGAGCCAATCGGCAATGTAATTGGTGGTGCCAACACTGACATTTTTCATTTCTTGGTTGATCGCGACTTCAGTCTCTTGAGTCAGCTGATTAACCGATATCCAAGCTTGAGCGCCACTTACGACGGCAATAATGACCGCAATGGCGACCTGAATTTTAAACTTAATAGTATGTCTCAAGGTCCATTCCTCTCTGATTAGACAAAACCTAACTACGGTGACGTACTTAATAATGAATTGATATGTCTTTGATAGGTGTATAGTGCCGCTCACTACCGGGGAATGAATGTGTTTAAAATCATAAATTCTAAATATATTTACTCTGATTTTTGTAAAACAGTGAAGTAAAGTCACAGTTATTTATTGATTTAAAAATCAATCACTTGTTGTGGTCGTTGTGCGTGAGATAGCGCTAATAGGCGCTAAATTTACATTTAGCGCCTTAGTTGGAATAAAAGTGATTGTTGAACGTCTATTAAGTGATGATGAACAACGCGAGGTAAACCATCAGCAAGCCGACAATCCCTAAGATGATGCCCATCTTCGC
Source organism: Vibrio sp. FE10 (assembly GCF_030297155.1). Classification (NCBI taxonomy): domain Bacteria; kingdom Pseudomonadati; phylum Pseudomonadota; class Gammaproteobacteria; order Vibrionales; family Vibrionaceae; genus Vibrio; species Vibrio apostichopi. The sequence goes on from NZ_AP028067.1 coordinate 259,316, forward strand.
CATGTCTTTGCTTTCGATAAGTCCGGTTGAGTAAGCCAGTGAATTGGGTGGTGTCGATACTGGAAGAATCATACCGAGTGATGCGGAGAAGGCGACCACAACCAACAATCCTTGCAAGCCGCCAATCGCGACCAAGCTTTCCATGGATGCACCAATCGCAGCCGCTATCGGCATCAACAAGTTAGCAGTCGCGGTGTTCGACATGAAGTTCGCCATTAACCAACATACGATTGATAACGTTAGCACTACCGCCGTTGGTGAGAGCGACTCATAATCAATCGCGTGTGCGAGTGCCACGGCTAAGCCTGTTTTATCCAGTCCTATACCAATCGCAATGCCCCCTGCCACTAACCAAAGCACATCCCAGTTAATCAGCTTGAGCTCTTCTTTGCCCATGATGCCGGTGAGAGTGAACACCGCCAATGGAATGATCGAGACCACATAAGTGTTCATGCCGTGCAGTTTTGTGGTCATCCACAATAAGATTGTCGCAGCGAAGGTGATGTAAACCACAATCGCTCGCCAGCTTTTTCTAAATTGGCCATCAAGCTTGAGCACCATGTTTCTTTCTTTAGAAGGGAAGAATTTTTGTAGAAGAAACCAAGCGATGGTGAGTTGGATGATCACAAAGGGTAAGCCCATCATCATCCAGCTAAGGAAGTCGATACTGTTCTCGCCAGTTAGGTATTGCAGTGCGATGGCATTGGGTGGTGTACCGATTGGTGTCGCGATCCCACCGGTATTGGCGGCGATTGGAATACATAACACCAGCGCTTTAATCCCCATGTCGCCTTTTGGCGCAGAGGCTACGATAGGACCTAGCAATGCAAGCATCATTACGGTGGTAGCCGTGTTCGACATAAACATCGAGAACACCGCGGTGATCAGCATTAAACCGAGTATGATGAAGCGCGGCTCTGTGCCAAATGGTTTAAGCAATACTCGAGCTAGGTTGTTGTCGAGTTCGTACTTAGATGCGGAGATGGCGAGAGCAAAACCACCCATAAAAAGGATGATAATTGGTGACGAAAATGCACCGAAGATGTCGGTATATTTGATTAATTCACCGAGATCGTGTCCCGCTGGTGGATTTCTAAATAAGTGCAGGCCTTTGTCGGAAATCATCACCAGTTCAAGCGCAATAATCAAAATGGAAGTAGCGAATACCGGAACCGGTTCCAGCACCCAAAGCAGTGCTGCTAAGAGGAATATAGCCAGCAAACGGTGTTGAATCAGCGTGAGATCATCGATTGGGATGGAATCTATCGGCATGAATAGCACGCCTAAGGGAATCGCAAAACAAATCAACAGCTTGACCAGAACGCCAACATTGAGTTTAGGCATGTACAAAGACCCTATGAATAAAATATCTTCAAATAGAGTAAGTTATCTGGATTCTTGGTACTTGGAGACGGGTTGTAAAATCGGAAAGTTGTTTAAGGTTTCGACAGTTGTTTTGTTTTTGGTCAATCTTTTTATGAGGCAATTCGACGTCTTGCTCGGTGGGAGCAAGGCTATCGGTAGTTAAACTTGCTGGTATCTTGAAGAGAGGTGTCTGGAACTAGATAAGAAAAAGGCGCGTTCTTCTCTAAATATAGAAAAATAACGCGCCTTTAAAACTAAATGAGTTAACTCAGAGAGTTAAGCTTGGTCTGAGTTCTCTGTTGAATCAACAGCTTCAGTCTCAACTTCTTTACCCGCAATGTGCGCGAAAGGGGTACCTAGAACGGTTTTCTCACCATTCTGCATCGTTTCGTCAAACTTGATTGCATCTTTAGCAAACAGGTTGATAACCGTTGAACCAAGCTTAAAGCGACCCATCTCTTCGCCTTTCTTCAAGATGATAGATTTATCGCCTTGTGCAGGGTAATCCCACTTGTAAACCGAGTTACCGCGAGGTGGCGTGATGGTGCCAGCCCATACTTGCTCGATGCTGCCAACGATAGTTGCGCCAACCAGCACTTGTGCCATTGGGCCAAACTCAGTATCAAAGATACAAACTACTCGCTCGTTACGTGCGAATAGGTTTGGAACGTTCTCTGCCGTTAGTGGGTTTACTGAGAAAAGATCACCTGGAACGTAGATCATCTGACGCAGCGTGCCATCGCATGGCATGTGCACACGGTGGTAATCACTTGGAGACAAGTAAAGCGTTGCGAACTCGCCGTCTTTAAACTCATCGGCTAGAGCAGCATCGCCACCAAGCAACTCACGTGCTGAGTAGTTGTGGTTCTTAGCTTGAATCAGTTGACCATCAGTAATTGGGCCAAATTGGCTTACGCGAGCATCAGCGGGGTGAACAATCACGGATTCGCCTTCAGCGACAGGGCGCATGCCTTCTTTTAATTCACGTACGAAGAATTCATTGAATGTCTTAAAGTGTTTTGGATCGCTATGCAGAGCTTCATCCATGTTCACTTTGTATTGCTTGATGAACCAGTTGATGATCGCTGTCGTTAAACCGCCCGCTTTAGCAGACGCCAGTTTACCAACTAAACGAGTCAGGCCATGTTGTGGGATCCAGTACTGCAATCCAACTTTAATCTTATCCATTGTATTAATTTTCCGATGCTAATTGTTTTTCAATTAAATCTGTCGATGACGGTTTAGGGCGCGAGATGTTACTTAAATTCGCGCCAATTGTCAGTAAATGCACACATTTGTTCACAAAAACGCGATTAGAGATCCGCTTTCTTGCTTCGTGAGTACTGACGGTTATCTTTGTTGTCAGCCATTGTTTCAATAATGCGGTGGTAGCTAGCAAAACGTAAGCGGCTAATTTTACCGTCTTCTACGGCTTCACGCAGAAGACATCCTGGGTCGTCATTGTGTTTACAATCACGGAACTTACAGCCACCTAGGTATGGCTTGAATTCAATGAAAGCATCAGTGACTTCATCGGGTTCTAAGTGCCATAGGCCGAATTCACGTACCCCTGGGGAATCGATAAGATCACCACCAGAAGGGAAGTGATACAAACGCGCCGCAGTCGTAGTGTGTTGACCCAGTCCTGAGTTTTCAGAAACAGCGCCTTCTTCAATGTCCAATGTAGGCATCAGTGCATTCACTACGCTGGATTTACCTACGCCAGATTGACCAACGAAAATGTTGATACGATCTTTCAGTTCAGCTTCCAACTCTTTGATGCCGTAACCCGACTCTTTACTCACGAACATGACTTTATAGCCGATTTTCTCGTATATCTTCAGTGTTTCGCGGTATTCGCTAATTTGTTGCTCTGTCAGCAAGTCGACTTTATTGAGCACAACTAAAGGGGCAATATTCACCGTTTCAGAGGCGATCAAGTAGCGGTCGATGATATTAAGTGATAGCTCTGGTAGTACAGCTGAAACGATAACCATTTGGTCTACGTTTGCGGCAACCGGTTTTAGGCCGTCATAGTAGTCAGGACGAGTTAGCATTGATGTTCTAGGCTCAACGGCTTCGACAACACCAGAGATGCCAGCCATTGACTCAAGCCCTGCGCGCCAAGTTACTTTGTCTCCTGAAACTAACGTTTCGATACTACGACGTAAATTACAACGGTGAACTTCGTTGGTTTCAAGGTCTTCGATATCAGCATGTTGACCAAAGCGCGTAATCACGAGTCCGCTTTTTGTTCCGCCAAGCATGTTCTCATCCCACTGGATAGAATCTTCTTTCTTGAGTCGCTTGTTCTGGTTGCTACGTACGCGACGTACCTGACCTTTGGTTAACTTCTTTTTTTTAGCCACAATTTTTCACTTAACACATCTAACTTGATGATTGAGGACTCAAACGGGGTGTTATTGGTGCCATTGATTTCGATGGCCCTAAAGCTAGTTTGAGTATAGTTATTTGGGTATAGTACCTCTTTTATACATAAACAAATAGGCGACGCCTTATGTCCTTTAGCGATCAGAACCTTATTTGGGTTGATCTAGAGATGACAGGACTTGATCCTGAAACTCATAAAATTATTGAAATTGCTTCTATCGTTACCGATAGTGAGCTCAACATTCTGGCTGAAGGGCCTGTTTTGGCCATTCACCAACCTCAGAGTGAATTGGATAAGATGGATGAGTGGTGTACGACGACTCATACCGGCAGTGGTTTAGTAAAGAGAATTCAAGAAAGCACTGTTTCAGAACAAGACGCAATCAAACAAACGATTGAGTTTCTTGAGAAGTGGGTACCGAAAGGTAAATCGCCTATTTGTGGTAACAGCATTGGCCAAGATCGTCGTTTCCTATACAAGCATATGCCAGAGTTGGAAGAGTATTTCCACTACCGCTATGTCGACGTAAGCACTCTAAAAGAGCTTGCGCGTCGTTGGAAACCTGAAGTACTCGATGGTTTTTCTAAATCAGGAAGCCACCTAGCACTAGACGATATTCGAGAGTCGATCGCAGAGCTGCAGTACTACCGAAAAACAATCATTAGCATCTAATCTGATTGAATGATCACGTTTATCTAACTTTTCAGGTACATACAGGGCATTTTTTTTGCAAATCTGTGTGCTTTTTCAGCAGTTGAGTAAAAACTTGCTGATTTTTGCATTAAGGACTTGCATCACAAAAAAATGCTCTTATAATTCGCAGCCCTGAACGACGAAAGACGTTTCAGATTGCGATACTAGCTCAGTTGGTAGAGCGCAACCTTGCCAAGGTTGAGGTCATCGGTTCGAACCCGATGTATCGCTCCAAATTCTCTCTTGTGCTTTGCACTGAAGAAGATGGTCAAGTTTCATTGTACTTAACAATGCATCCGGACGCGGGATGGAGCAGTTTGGTAGCTCGTCGGGCTCATAACCCGAAGGTCGTCGGTTCAAATCCGGCTCCCGCAACCACATTACAGTTACACGTTGATCACTTCTTTGCAGTAAGAACTTAGCTTCTTAGCAGAAAGATGAACGGTTAGCTTATGCGATACTAGCTCAGTTGGTAGAGCGCAACCTTGCCAAGGTTGAGGTCATCGGTTCGAACCCGATGTATCGCTCCACTTTTATTCGAACAAGAAGTACTATTCTTAGAGCCTTGCTCAGAATGAAAATGGTTTAGTCTCATTGTCTTAAACAATGCATCCGGACGCGGGATGGAGCAGTTTGGTAGCTCGTCGGGCTCATAACCCGAAGGTCGTCGGTTCAAATCCGGCTCCCGCAACCACATTACAGTTGAACGTTGATTTGATGCTTCCTAGCAGACAAGATGAACGGTTAGCTTATGCGATACTAGCTCAGTTGGTAGAGCGCAACCTTGCCAAGGTTGAGGTCATCGGTTCGAACCCGATGTATCGCTCCAAATTCTATTCTTAGAGCCTTGCTCAGAATGAAAATGGTTTAGTCTCATTGTCTTAAACAATGCATCCGGACGCGGGATGGAGCAGTTTGGTAGCTCGTCGGGCTCATAACCCGAAGGTCGTCGGTTCAAATCCGGCTCCCGCAACCACATTACAGTTGAACGTTGATTTGATGCTTCCTAGCAGAAAAGATGAACGGTTAGCTTATGCGATACTAGCTCAGTTGGTAGAGCGCAACCTTGCCAAGGTTGAGGTCATCGGTTCGAACCCGATGTATCGCTCCAAATTCTATTCTTAGAGCTTTGCTCAGAATGAAAATGGTTTAGCCTCATTGTCTTAAACAATGCATCCGGACGCGGGATGGAGCAGTTTGGTAGCTCGTCGGGCTCATAACCCGAAGGTCGTCGGTTCAAATCCGGCTCCCGCAACCACATTACAGTTGAACGTTGATTTGATGCTTCCTAGCAGAAAAGATGAACGGTTAGCTTATGCGATACTAGCTCAGTTGGTAGAGCGCAACCTTGCCAAGGTTGAGGTCATCGGTTCGAACCCGATGTATCGCTCCAAATTCTATTCTTAGAGCTTTGCTCAGAATGAAAATGGTTTAGCCTCATTGTCTTAAACAATGCATCCGGACGCGGGATGGAGCAGTTTGGTAGCTCGTCGGGCTCATAACCCGAAGGTCGTCGGTTCAAATCCGGCTCCCGCAACCACATTACAGTTGAACGTTGATTTGATGCTTCCTAGCAGAAAAGATGAACGGTTAGCTTATGCGATACTAGCTCAGTTGGTAGAGCGCAACCTTGCCAAGGTTGAGGTCATCGGTTCGAACCCGATGTATCGCTCCAAATTCTATTCTTAGAGCTTTGCTCAGAATGAAAATGGTTTAGTCTCATTGTCTTAAACGGTAATGATGCGAAAAGAGAAACATCCGGACGCGGGATGGAGCAGTTTGGTAGCTCGTCGGGCTCATAACCCGAAGGTCGTCGGTTCAAATCCGGCTCCCGCAACCACATTACAGTTGAACGTTGATTTGATGCTTCCTAGCAGACAAGATGAACGGTTAGCTTATGCGATACTAGCTCAGTTGGTAGAGCGCAACCTTGCCAAGGTTGAGGTCATCGGTTCGAACCCGATGTATCGCTCCAAATTCTATTCTTAGAGCCTTGCTCAGAATGAAAATGGTTTAGTCTCATTGTCTTAAACAATGCATCCGGACGCGGGATGGAGCAGTTTGGTAGCTCGTCGGGCTCATAACCCGAAGGTCGTCGGTTCAAATCCGGCTCCCGCAACCACATTACAGTTGAACGTTGATTACTTTCTTGCAGTAAGAACTTAGCTTCTTAGCACAGAATATTAACGGTTAGCTCATGCGATACTAGCTCAGTTGGTAGAGCGCAACCTTGCCAAGGTTGAGGTCATCGGTTCGAACCCGATGTATCGCTCCAGTTTACTCTCAATGGTAAACAAAACTCTTTAAACCACAGTGTTTAAAGACGACCTTACCGGTCACGCTCTTTCTTTAATGCTGCGAAGCATAATCCCCCAAAAAAGCAAATAATCCTCCATCATGGTGGATATTTTTTTGTCTTAAATTTTTCTTAGCAACTGGAATGCTAGTAAACATCAGGTCTCTGAAGCAGATACTTGAGGTTTTTCACATCTATAAACAGACTTATCCACAAATAGCACCGTGTGGATAACTTAGTTGATAAAGTTATTTCAGACTTAATTCTTTATATATCTCAAAAAGATCTTTCTTTATTTCAATGCGTTAGTAAAACGCAGGCTTCTGTAACTTGTTGTTTTGTATTGATTTGTCGCTTGGCTTGAGATTGAGTTAAAGATCGTTAACTTGTTGTTTTTTTGATCTTAATCATTTATGGGCTTTGTGTTTAACTTTACGCGGGTGTTGAAAGTTTACGAAATATTTTAATTTTTTCCACATTGCCAAAATTGAGAACAAGGTCAAACATTGTTCTAATATTATGTGCAACGGGTTGTCTTAAATATTGGACTATTTAGGTAGGTTAACGAGCTAATCGTTGGTGCTAAAGGGCTAGGCGTCTCTTGGTAGGCCTTTCTCAACAATACGTATCAGTCGGTGCTTTTTAGTGGCGATTTTGCTGCTACCTTCTTGCACGCTATTTGCGTTGGGTAACTGCTGTAGTTGTTTTTGCAAAGCCCACTCAATGTGGACATCTAACATCTCATTTTGGCCTCGATGTGATTCGAGTGCTTCAATAATACGTTGTTGAAACGGCGCATTGCCCATCGCGACGAAAATATTACGTAACCACTGGGTGTGGCCTATACGTCTTATTGCCGAACCTTCCATTTTCTTTAGGAAGGTGGCTTCGTCCCAACTCGAAAGTGAAACGAGATCGGCCTCTTTGAAATCTTCTCTTCGGTGAAAGTCTGTTTGCTCTGTGATATCGGCATGACGGTTCCACGGGCAAACCAGTTGGCAATCATCACAGCCGTAGATTCGGTTGCCAATGGCTTCTCTGTATTCTTCTGGTATAACGCCATCGTATTCAATGGTGAGATAAGAAATACACTTACGTGCATCGACAACACCGTCGGCGATAATGGCACCTGTTGGGCAAGATGTGATACATGCGGTACATTTCCCACATTCATCGACACTCGGTGTATCGACTGGCAGAGGAATGTTAACCAACAGCTCGCCTAGGAAGAACCAAGACCCTGCGTCTTTATCCAGAATTAAAGAGTGTTTACCAGTCCAGCCTAATCCAGCTTTTTGAGCTAATGGTCTTTCTAAAATAGGCGCTGAGTCGACGAAAGGGCGTGAGTCTAATCCCTCAACTTCCTTCTCAATTCTTTGCCCCAGCTTTTTCAACTGGTTACGGAACAATTTGTGATAATCGCGGCCTAAAGAATAACGGCTGATATAGCCTTGAGTGGTATCGTTGAGGTTAGATGCAAACTGAGCTTCTGGTGGTAGGTAATTCATTCTAACGCTGATCACTCGAATGGTCCCTGGGTGAAGTTCATCTGGACGCGCACGCATCATTCCATGCCGAGCCATCCAATCCATTTCACCGTGGTTGCCAGCATCTAGCCATGCTTGCAGGGGCGCTTCGTGTTCAGTTAAGTCAACATCACAAATGCCCACTTTTTGAAAGCCGAGTTCTTTTCCCCAGATTTTAATTTTTTCAGCAAGATGGTCTAGATTCATGGCTTGATTCTTAATTCTTATTTTCTCTGTTTTACAATTAGAGATAGGGCTAATTAAAATTAGGTTCGGCAAAAATGGGGGCGGATCTTAACGGATCTTTGCGATATTAACCAGAACAGACGCCCTTTGATTGGTATTTTTTCATAGAACTTACACTTGAGTGCTTGTCTCCCAAAAGCATCACGGTTTACTATTCTTGTTCTTTTGATTTTTATATAGTCAACGATCGATTTTTAGAGAACGTATTCATGAGCACTAAACAATTTACTTTGAAAGATGAGAAAGCCACGATTCAACTAGGTACGGAGCTTTCGAATCTTTGCTCACAACAAACAACCATCTATTTGCATGGTGATCTTGGCGCAGGAAAAACGACATTCAGTCGTGGCTTTGTAAAAGCACTTGGCCATCAAGGAAATGTAAAGAGCCCAACGTATACTCTAGTTGAACCTTATCAACTTGCAGATTGGCAGGTATATCACTTTGACCTTTATCGTCTGGCTGATCCTGAAGAGTTAGAGTTCATGGGTATCCGTGATTACTTTACTCCAGACGCTATTTGTTTGGTTGAATGGCCTGAAAAAGGTTATGGGATGCTACCTGAAGCAGATTTGGACATTGATATTCGTTACCAAGACGATCACCGTATTGTTTCTTTAACCGCTAATAGTGAATACGGACAGCGCTTACTTAGTCAGTTGGAGTTATGTTGATTTCTAAACGCCTTTTTTCATCAGTAGCCGTAATGGCTGCTGTTTTTTCTTTACTGTTTTCTTCACTTGTTTCTGCAAACTCATTGAAAGGGTTGAGGGTTTGGCCTTCACCTGAAGAAACTCGTGTGGTTATCGACTTAAAATCAGAAGCAGACTTTAGCTATTTTACTTTGAGTAGCCCGAGTCGCTTAGTTGTCGATTTAAAACATACCAATCTTGCGACCAAGTTACCTGTTGTGGTGAAGGATAGCCCCGTTCTGTCGAAAGTTCGTAAGAGCTCTCCACCGGACAAAAATACCTATCGCTTGGTTTTCGAATTAAAGAAATCATCAAAAGCCGATTTGTTCAAACTAAGCCCGACACCGGGTGGTCAGTATGGACACCGTTTGGTGATTGACTTCCCTCATGGGGCAGCAAGCAAAGGGACAACAACGTCGACACCGAGTAAGCCAGCGGTTAGCAAAAACATTAATCAGGTTAAACGTCAGAAAGACATTTTGATCGTGATTGATCCTGGCCATGGCGGTGAAGACCCAGGCTCGATTGGTCCGACTCGTAAATATGAAAAAGACGCGACCCTGAGCATTTCTAAAAAGCTCTCAGCACAGTTAAATGCGGTTCCGGGAATAAAGACGCGCCTAACACGTAATGCCGATTACTTCGTAAACCTCAACCGACGTGTTGCGATTGCTCGTGAGAATGAAGCTCATCTCATGATCTCTATTCACGCCGATGCCTTTACGACCCCTCAACCACGAGGTGGTTCGGTGTTTGTGTTGAATACTCGACGCGCCAATACAGAGATCTCGCGCTGGATCGAGAACAAAGAGAAACAGTCTGAATTACTCGGTGGCAGCGGTGCAGCTTTCACTGGCAACATTGATGACAAAAACGTAAACCAAACTTTGCTTGATTTGCAGTTCAGCCACTCTCAAAAAGAGGGCTATAAACTGGCAACGACTATTCTGTCTGAGATGGGCAAGGTCGCTAAGCTTCATAACAGCAAGCCAATCAATACCAGCTTGGCGGTATTACGTTCACCACAGATACCATCGGTATTGGTCGAGACGGGCTTTATTTCAAACCCGACCGAAGAGAAGCTTCTTTTCCAACGCTCGCATCAAGATAAATTAGCACGAGCAGTGACTAAGGCTGTGGTTAAGTATTTGAAGGCTAATCCTCCAGAAGGGATTATCTTGTCGAATGCAACGTCGTCAACGGGTAGTGTGAGCCAACATAAAGTGTCTCGTGGTGAGTCTTTATCGGTGATTGCGAGCAAATATGGCACCTCGACACAGACCTTGATGAAACTTAATAATCTGAAATCGAGCAGCCTAGCGATCGGTCAAGTTCTTAAGATCCCAAGCCGTGCTTCAGGTTCGTCATCAAGCAGTGCAGTGAAAACTAAGACCATAACCCACACGGTTAAGTCTGGAGAGTACCTAGGCAAGATAGCCAGCCGTTACAAAGTACGGGTTGCAGATATCAAACGTGAGAACCGCTTGAAGTCTGAAACCGTTAGAGTAGGCCAGAAGCTACGTATTACGGTTGAAGTTAAAGACGTACCTCTGCGCAAACATAAAGTCGCAAGAGGTGACTACTTGGGTAAGATTGCTTCTAAATACGGCGTGAGCGTCAACAGTATTCGCCAAGCGAATAAGCTACGATCTGACAGCCTAGCGGTGGGTCAGGTGTTGATTATTCCGCACAAATAAGCTTTTTAACGCAGACATGTTTCCATCAGCGGCAGTAAGGTAGCTATAAATATGACGATCAAAATACTGCCAGCTCGGTTAGCTAACCAAATCGCAGCGGGTGAAGTGGTAGAAAGACCAGCTTCTGTTGTGAAAGAGTTGGTTGAGAACAGTTTGGATTCAGGTGCCACACGTATCGATATTGATATCGAGAAAGGTGGCGCCAAGATGATCCGCGTTCGTGACAACGGTAAAGGCATCGTTAAAGATGAACTTGCCTTGGCGCTGAGTCGTCATGCTACTTCAAAGATCCACACCCTTGATGACCTAGAGGCGATTGTCAGCCTTGGTTTTCGTGGTGAAGCGTTGGCGAGTATCAGCTCTGTTGCACGCTTAACCATGACTTCACGCCCTGCGACTCAAGATCAAGCTTGGGCAGCACACAGTGAAGGTCGTGATATGCAGGTGAAACTGCAGCCTGCAGCGCATCCCATTGGTACCTCGGTTGAGGTGTTGGATCTGTTCTTCAACACACCAGCACGCCGCAAGTTCTTACGCACTGAGAAAACCGAATTCACGCATATCGATGAGCTGCTTAAACGCATCGCATTGAGTCGCTTTGATGTGACGATTAACCTTCGTCATAACGGTAAAATGATTCGTCAGTACCGCGCTGCCAAAACACAAGTTCAAGCAGAGAAGCGTATCGCTGCGGTATGTGGTAATCCTTTTGTTCGTCATATGCTTAAGATTGAGCTAGAACATCAAGGCCTAAAACTTCATGGCTGGATCACCACGCCTGAAGGAGCAAGGCAACAAAGCGATCTACAATACTGCTACGTGAACGGTCGTATGATGCGCGATAAGCTGATCAATCATGCGATTCGTCAAAGCTATGAGACCAGCCTACGCCCAGACCAATTTGCGACGTATGTGTTGTTCATTGAGTTAGACCCGCATCAAGTCGATGTGAATGTTCACCCTGCAAAGCATGAAGTACGTTTTCATCAAGCTCGCCTTGTACACGACTTTATCTACCAAGCGTTGAGTGATGGTTTAGCACAAAGCAAACAAATTGATGCAGCGCCGATCAATCAATCCGCATTTCATCAGTCAGAAGCCCCAAATTATCAGCAAGATAGGTCGATGTCTGAAACGGGGGATGTTGCGACTTTCTCTGAGCCAGAAAGTGCTGCGCCGACAAATTCGGATCAAGCACAGATCTCTGAGAGGCTGCGACATGCCATTGAGCAGACGCCAGCCTACCCGAGAAAAGCCGAATCTGAGCAGGTTCATGATAAGCCTCAGCACAGCGTTAACGATGCTAGGCAACATTATAGCTCACCAGAAAACCGAGGTTCATCGTCTAACAGAAGCTCGTCATCTAGCCACGGTTCGTTATCTAGCAGAGATTCGTCCTCTAAAATAGATTCGTCGGCTCGAGAAACCAGTTTTACTGGTTCTCCTCGTCAAGAGTGGATTGAGTCTCGACCTGCTCCGAGAAAAGAAAAAGAACCCAACCAACATCATGCAGAACCCGCGCCTTCAAAGCGCGAAGTTAAAGCCTATAAAGAGCTGTTGAAAACGCCAGACTTTGATGATCAAGTTGTAGCTCCATCATCTCCTCAAGAGCATGTGGCACCAGTAGAAACCAGAGACGACATAGAAAATAAAGAAACTCAGCCTGCTCAACAGAATTCTGTTCACTTAAAGCCAAGAGCACCTGTGACGGACTTAGGCAAAGCAGTCTCAGTAGTGGAACGCCAATATTTGGTGATGGGAAATAAAAACGGCAGCGTATTGGTGTCTCTAGCCAAAGCAGAATTGCTACGTGTGATTGGCCAACTTGATACTCGAGAAGGGGCGTTAAAAAGCCAGCCGTTGTTGGTGCCTTTATCAATCAAATTAGGCGTTGATTTAGTGGGTGTCGCTAAGGCGTTAAGCCCAATGCTGTCCGTGCTTGGTATCGAGCTTAAAGCTAGGAATAACGAAGCAATAATGGTGATGGGAGTGCCTTCTCCTTTGAGGCAGCAAAACTTACAAATTTTGATCCCAGATCTGTTATCGTACGCGGCTTCAATAAACGCTCAGGCCTCGGAAATTCAAGGTCACAGCTTTTCTAACGATACGTTGCCATTACTGGTTAACTGGATCGGGATTCAGACAGCACAAGTAAAAAACGACTACACTTTATCTGAAGCGGTTCAACTAGTTGGGGAACTTGAGCAACTTTGGCATGGTCTACTTCCATTAGATGATCCCGAATTTGTTAATCCTATCGACTTTTCAGCGACCATCGCGGCTTTTATGGCTTAGTCGTTTATCGATTTAAAGACTTAAGTTTATTGACGGTTTAACTTTTTGCGACGACATTGATCTTCGCAACAATACGTATTTTTGCGACAAAAAAGCCCTTTGCTATAAAGCGCTATAACAGAGAAACCAATACAAAATATCATGACTGAAAAATTACCTTTAGCGTTGTTTTTAATGGGCCCAACGGCATCAGGAAAAACAGATTTAGCTATCCGCTTACGTCAGAAGTATCCGGTAGAGATCATCAGTGTCGATTCGGCATTGGTCTACAAAGACATGGATATCGGCACCGCTAAACCGGATGCGGAAGAGCTTGCGCTCGCGCCTCATCGCTTGATTGATATTCTAGACCCAAGCGAAGCGTATTCTGCGGCAGATTTTCGTCGTGATGCGATCAATGAAATGAATGCCATTGTAGCGGAAGGCAAAATCCCGCTGCTTGTTGGTGGCACAATGCTCTACTACAAGGCATTGTTGGAAGGTTTATCGCCGCTACCAGCAGCGGATCAAGAGATTCGTAAGCAGATTGAAGCGGAGTCTATCGAACAGGGTTGGCAGGCATTACACGATCAATTAAGAGAGATAGATCCCGTATCCGCTGAAAGAATACACCCAAATGATCCACAAAGGCTTTCAAGGGCATTGGAAGTTTACCGAATTTCGGGTAAAACATTAACAGAGCTAACTCAAACGAAAGGCGATAGCCTGCCATTTAGTGTAAAACAATTTGCAATAGCTCCCAAGGAAAGGAAAGAACTCCATCGCCGCATTGAGCTGCGTTTCGAAAAGATGATAGAAGCGGGTTTTGAAGATGAAATGAAGGCGTTGTACGCCAGAGAAGATCTTCATCCTGAACTGCCATCGATCCGATGCGTTGGTTATAGGCAGATGTGGGATTATTTAGATGGGAATTGTGATTTAGACGAAGCGGTTTTCCGTGGTGTCTGTGCAACCCGTCAATTGGCCAAGCGACAAATCACCTGGTTACGCAGTTGGGATGATTTAACTTGGTTAGATAGCGAAAACATTGAACACGCGTTAGAAACTCTTTCAGATGCAATAGCATCTGATTAGTATTGCTGTGTATAATGTGATCGCTTTTGCGTGAATATACTCTGGAAAGGATCAGTTATTGAGGCTTTTAAAAATCACAGCCTTTCAATAACAACGGAGTTTTTTTATTCGTTTAGCTCAGATGCAAAGGCCGCACCTTTTTGTGCACCACTAGCTAAATAATTACAACAAAATATAAATAAGGAAAATAAAATGGCTAAGGGGCAATCGCTACAAGACCCATTCCTAAATGCACTCCGTCGTGAGCGCATTCCAGTCTCTATCTATCTTGTTAACGGCATTAAGCTGCAAGGTCAGATCGAGTCTTTCGATCAATTCGTGATCTTATTGAAGAACACAGTAAACCAAATGGTTTACAAGCATGCGATTTCTACTGTGGTTCCTGCTCGTGCAGTTAGTCACCACAGCGGCGAGCAACGTGCGCCATCTGATCGTCCAGAGAAGACTGAAGATTAATCGTTCAAATAATACAGCTTGCGCTGTAATAAGGAGTTGGTTGCTTGTTTGACCGTTATGAATCCGGCGAGCGAGCCGTACTTGTTCATATCAACTTCACGCAAGAGGGAGAATGGGAAGACCTGAGCGAATGTGAAATGCTGGTCTCCTCAGCGGGGGTAGAAACGCTACAAGTGATTACTGGTAGCCGACAATCCCCACTCCCTAAATACTACGTTGGAGAAGGTAAAGCCCTAGAAATCGCACAAGCTGTTCAGCTGACCGGTGCTGAAATTGTGATTTTTAACCACTCCCTCTCTCCTGCCCAAGAGCGCAACCTCGAGCAATTGTGTAAATGTCGTGTGATTGATCGCACGGGTTTGATCTTAGATATTTTTGCACAACGTGCGCGAACTCATGAAGGTAAGCTACAAGTTGAGCTCGCTCAGCTTCGTCATATCTCTACCCGATTGATTCGTGGTTGGACTCACCTTGAAAGGCAGAAAGGTGGTATTGGTCTTCGTGGTCCAGGTGAAACTCAACTGGAAACCGATCGACGTTTGTTGCGTGACCGTATAAAAGCGATATTACGTCGTTTAGCGAAAGTGGCTAAGCAGCGTGAACAAGGGCGACGTGCTCGTAATCGAGCTGAAATCCCAACAATTTCTTTGGTTGGTTATACCAACGCAGGGAAATCAACACTTTTCAATCGAATCACTAGTGCAGGTGTTTATGCAGCAGACCAACTGTTTGCAACCCTAGACCCAACACTACGTAAGATTGAATTGGCAGATGTCGGGCCTGCAATTCTCGCAGACACCGTAGGTTTTATCCGTCATCTACCGCACGATTTGGTCGCTGCGTTCAAGGCTACGTTACAAGAGACGCAGGAAGCTGACATTTTGTTACATGTTGTTGATGCCAGTGATGACCGCTTTCGTGAGAACATTCAGGCTGTTCATGAAGTATTAGAAGAAATCGATGCTCATGAAGTGCCAACCCTTGTAGTCATGAACAAAATTGACTGCATGGAAGACCAAAAACCTCGAATTGAAAGAGACGAAGAGGGCGCTCCTCGCGCTGTTTGGGTTTCTGCAATGGAAGGAGAAGGTATTGAACTACTGTTTGAAGCTTTAACTGAGCGTTTAGCGAGTCAGATGGTTCAATTCCGGTTGTGTATTCCACATCAACATCAGGGCCGTATTCGCAGCTTATTCTTTGAGATGAAATGTATTCAACAGGAAGAGTATGATGAAAATGGTAACTTGTTGATAGATATCCGAATGCAACAAATAGATTGGTCTAAACTTGAAAAAAGAGAAGGGGCGCTCTTAGGTGACTTTATCGTTACCAAAGAGACTGCTACAGTATAACGTCATATCAAATGATGGAGCTTTCTAATGGCGTGGAATGAGCCTGGAAATAACAACAACGGCGATAATAACGGCCGCGATAATGACCCTTGGGGTAAGAACAATAATCGCGGCGGCCGAGATCAAGGACCGCCAGACTTAGACGAAGTGTTTAGTAAACTAAGTCAAAAGTTAGGTGGCAAGTTTGGTAAAAAAGGTGGCAACGGTAACGGGCCATCTATTGGTGGTGGCGGTGCGATTGGCTTTGGTGTCATTGCTGTCATTGCGATTGCTATCTGGTTCTTCGCTGGTTTCTACACCGTTGGCGAAGCAGAAAGAGCAGTAGTACTTCGACTGGGTCAATTCGACCGTATCGAAGAGCCTGGTCTTAACTGGCACCCACGCTTCATCGATGAAATCAAAGATGAGCAACTAGTAAACGTTCAAGCGATTCGTTCTCTACGTGCTGCTGGCACGATGCTAACGAAAGATGAAAACGTTGTGACCGTTGAAATGGGTGTTCAATACCGTGTTTCTGACCCATACAAGTACTTGTATCGTGTAACGAATGCAGACGACAGTTTACGCCAAGCAACCGATTCTGCGCTTCGTGCGGTAATTGGTGACTCACTAATGGATAGTATCCTGACAAGTGGTCGTCAACAGATTCGTCAAAGCACTCAAGAAACGTTGAACCGTATTATTGATAGCTACGACATGGGTATTCTGATTGTTGACGTGAACTTCCAGTCAGCACGTCCACCTGAGCAAGTGAAAGATGCATTTGATGATGCTATCGCGGCTCGTGAGGATGAAGAGCGTTTCGAGCGTGAAGCTGAAGCTTACCGAAATGACATTCTTCCAAAAGCAACAGGTCGTGCTGAGCGTTTGAAGAAAGAAGCGGTGGGTTACTCAGAGCGCACAGTTAATGGTGCTCTAGGTCAGGTCGCTCAGTTCGAGAAACTGCTACCTGAATACCAAGCAGCTCCTGAAGTAACACGTAACCGTATGTACCTAGATACAATGGAAAAAGTGTACTCAAGCACATCGAAAGTCCTGATTGATTCAGAATCAAGTGGTAACTTGCTATACCTACCAATTGATAAGCTAGGCGCACAAGGTGGTTCTCAGTCGGGCACTCGCCCTGCAAAAGCATCATCAACTTACGATCAAATTGAGTTAGAAACTCAAGCGGATCCAAAGTCTAGCACTCAAACTCGTTCAGACAGTTCACGCCAAGGGAGATACTAATAATGCGTAAATTAATGATCCCTGTATTAGTTGTGACGATTGCCCTTCTATTGATGTCACTATTTGTGATTCAAGAAGGCGAACGTGGCATGGTAATTCGTTTTGGTCGAGTTCTCGATGACAACGGCGTATCGCGAATCTATGAACCAGGCTTGCACTTTAAACTGCCTATGTTTGATCGCGTAAAAGTACTTGATGCTCGTATTCAAACGATGGATGGTCGTTCTGACCGTTTCGTAACATCAGAGAAAAAAGACGTTCTAATTGATACCTACGCAAAATGGCGTATTGCTGATTTTGGACGTTTTTATCTGAGTACTGGCGGCGGCAATATCATGACGGCAGAAGCACTTCTTGAGCGTAAAGTGACAGATGTTCTTCGTTCTGAAATTGGTTCTCGTGAAATTAAGCAGATCGTGTCAGGTCCTCGTAATAAGGACATCCTGCCAGACTCTGCTGATAGCGAAGTTGTCACAACGGTAGCGGCTGCAGAAGCGCTAGAAGTTGATGGCGAACGCGATAAGATCATGGAAAACGTTTTGTCTGGAACGGCAGAAAGTGCGATGGCTGATTTAGGTGTTGAAGTTGTTGATTTCCGAATGAAGAAGATTAACCTTCCTGACGAAATCAGTGAATCTATCTACCGCCGTATGCGTGCAGAACGTGAGTCGGTTGCTCGTAGACACCGTTCACAAGGTCGTGAGAAAGCGGAAGTTATCCGTGCTCAAGCTGAGCTAGAAGTGGCAACAGTTCTTGCTGAAGCTGACCGTACAGCTCGAATCACTCGTGGTGATGCTGATGCAGAAGCAGCGAAGATCTACTCTGATGCGTTCAGCAAAGATCCTGAGTTCTATGGCTTCATGCGTTCATTGCAAGCTTATGAGACATCATTTAGCGATAAGAGCGACATTCTAGTATTGGATCCGAAGACTGACTTCTTCCAATACATGAATCAAGCGAGCGGCGCTCCAGCAAAATAAGCTGATGCGTTAGCGAATGCTTAGCTCAACAAGCAAAATGCGTTAAAACTTAAAAGGCTCCCATTATGGGAGCCTTTTTGTTTTCTATGACTTTTTCAGGAGGAGACATGTTTGCGGATTCACTATTGGGGGCGCGAGGGAAGGCGCTTAACAGCGTTCTACTTATAGAAACTAACGGTAGGTCATGAAGGCGATAACGGCACCGGCAACCACAAGACAGCCGCCAATACGGCGCAGTTGAGCGTCTGGCTGTTGGCTTAGCTGAGCAACCATGTTTCTCCAGCCATTGGGTGCAATCAAGGGGCCGAGCCCTTCAACAATAAGAACGAGCCCAATAGCGAGCCAAATTGATTGAGACATGGTTCTGCCTTTTGTCTGTAAAAAAGTAATGATATCAGTATCTTTACACGTTCGCCTCCAGTTATGGCTGGTTTGTTTTTGTACAGCGTTAACGTTTATGAACAAAAAGTGACTGCAAGAAGTGTGATTCAGTGCTAGAATCCATTTTTAATTAGCAACAGAAATTGGAAAGATGGGAAATAACGTAGTCGTTCTAGGCACCCAATGGGGTGATGAAGGTAAAGGTAAAATCGTTGACCTTTTAACTGAAGATGCAAAATACGTGGTTCGCTACCAAGGCGGTCACAATGCAGGTCACACACTTGTAATTGACGGTGAGAAAACCGTTCTTCACTTAATTCCATCAGGTATCCTACGCAATAACGTTAAATGTGTTATTGGCAACGGTGTAGTATTATCGCCTGACGCACTTCTTAAAGAAATGAAACCTCTTGAAGATCGCGGTATCCCAGTACGTGAGCGTCTTTTCATCTCTGAAGCTTGTCCTCTAATTCTTCCGTACCACATTGCAATCGACAACGCGCGTGAAATCGCTCGTGGCGCTAAAGCTATCGGTACAACGGGTCGTGGTATCGGTCCTGCTTACGAAGATAAAGTTGCTCGTCGCGGTTTACGCGTTGGTGACCTTTTCGATAAAGAAGCATTTGCTGAGAAGCTAAAAGAAGTTATGGAATTCCACAACTTCCAACTAGAGCACTTCTACAAAGCTGAAACAGTAAGCTACGAAGAAGTTCTTGAGCAAGCGATGAGCTACGCAGACATGTTAACTGCGATGGTTATCGACGTAACTGACGAACTAGACGCAGCACGTAAGCGCGGCGACAAGATCATGTTCGAAGGTGCTCAAGGTACGCTACTAGATATCGACCACGGTACTTACCCATACGTAACGTCTTCTAACACGACTGCTGGTGGTGTTGCTGCAGGTTCTGGTTTCGGTCCTCGTCACATCGGTTACATCCTTGGTATTACTAAGGCTTACTGTACTCGTGTTGGTTCAGGTCCATTCCCAACTGAGCTATACGATGGCCTTGAGAAGCAAGACCCAGTTGGTAAGCATCTAGGCGATGTTGGTCACGAGTTTGGCGCAACAACTGGTCGTCTACGTCGTACAGGTTGGTTCGATGCTGTCGCTATGCGTCGTGCAATTCAAATCAACTCTCTATCTGGTATCTGTCTAACTAAACTAGACGTTCTAGATGGCCTAGAAGAACTAAAAATCTGTACTGGTTACAAGATGAAAGATGGTTCTATCCTAGAAGTTTCTCCAATGGCTGCTGAGTCATTCGAAGAAGCGACGCCAATCTACGAAACAATGCCTGGTTGGTCTGAAAACACATTTGGTGCTAAATCTATCGACGCGCTTCCACAAGCTGCTCTAGATTACATCAAGCGTATCGAAGACCTAACTGGTGTTCCCATTGATATCGTATCAACTGGCCCAGATCGTAACGAAACTATCATCAAGGTTCACCCATACGGCGCATAGTGCCTGCTGAGTGATTACCACAGCACGTAAAGTGCTCTGATAATGAAATAGTTTTCTAAAAGCCGACTTTGTTAAGTCGGCTTTTTAATATCTGCAATTTAGCATCTAAGTTTTGGGTGATGATCTTTTGAACTTCATCAGGCAAAATATTGCCCATTAGCGGCAAGTTTTGTCTAAAGCCATCAAGGTTGTTGCCGATACAGATATCATGGAAAGTGAAGTTCACCCTATTTTTTGCGTCTACTTCGGTAGCCAATAAGAAATAGATAACTTTAGCGACAGATAATTGAGTGCAGGTATGAAGCTACGAATTGTGGCAGCTTCATTAATAATGGCGCTGAGCTCACCCTTGAGTCATGCAAATTTGGCTGATGTGGGAGAGCCCGTTCCAATATATACAGAAGCTGAACTGATTAAATTAATCGAAAATAATCGACATCTAGAGCGTGTGAAAGCGGATAAGTGCCAGCTAGTAGAAGATATCGTTGCTCGCGCAACGCGTATTAGCTTGCCTTCTTATGAGTTTTTATACGGTGATATGCTGGCGTGGGGTGTATGTGTTCCACAAGATGTAGAGCTTGGGCTTTACTATATGGAAAACGCAGCGCATCAAGGTTTACCCGCAGCACTAGAGCAATTGGGTCGTTATTATTCTCGTGGAACCTTAGTTCAACAAGACAAAGAGCGTGCAATTCCGTACCTACGTGAAGCGGCCTCTATGGGTAACCTAAGTGCAAGCATTCACTTAGCGGAACTCTTACTGCGTGATTACGGTAGCCCGTTAGATTATGAAGATGCTTACCGCTGGTTATATAACTCGGTGACAGCGGATGATAGGCAACACAAACGTATTACTGTGCTTCGAAGCGGTTTGGAGCGGAGAATGCCAGACAATATTATTGCTCGAGCAAAACGTCGAGATGTGTTCTGGTAATGACGAATATTGATTAAGGTTGATGACTAACGACTGCACTCGTTAATCATCTGTCTTGATCGAGAAAGATATCGATATAAAAAGGCCTCTTAGGTAAACACCTATGAGGCCTTTTTTGATCTGAACTGCTTTTTTGTTTAACCGCTTTTTCGATTTAACAGCAGTCTTGATTTACCCGCTTTTTAGAGTTAATAAAAAGCGCAGTAATTTAGTCTTAGTCGTTATTGAACAACTTCACCAGATTCAATCACCGTTTTACGGACGACTTTGGTGAAATCGAGTGCTTCTTGACGAATCTTGTCTTCATCGACGGTTAGCATATCGCGATCTTGCATTATGATCTTACCATCAACGATGGTGTGGCGAACGTTACCAGAATTAGCTGAGTACACTAAAGCTGAGTATGGGTTGTATACCGGAATCATGTTCGGCGCTTTGGTGTCGATCACTATGATGTCGGCAAGTTTGCCTGCTTCAAGAGATCCGATCTTATCTTCCATGTGTAGCGCTTTTGCTGCGCCCATTGTCGCCATGTCGATCACTTTGATCGGCGGCATTGCTGCACGATCTTTATTAACTAGCTTGTGAACTTTAGCCACTTGGTTGAACTCATCAATGGTGCTTAATGTGTTACCAGACATTGGTCCATCGGTACCTAAACCAATACGAACGTTCTCGTCGTACATCTTAAGGGCAGGGGATACGCCTTTCGCTGATTTGATATTGGCACTCATGTTATGCGCTACGCCCATGTCTGACTTTTTCACCAGTTCGATATCATGATCATCCACTAAGATCATGTGCGCACCAACTAGGTTTTTGTTCAATGCGCCAATGCTGTCCATGTATTGAACCGGTGATAGTCCATCTGAACGCTCTGCGATTTTCTCTTCTTCACGGTGTGATTCTGCAAGGTGAATCATCACTGGCACATCTAACTCTAAAGAGAGTTTAGAAATTTTCTGCAGGATCTCAGTCGTATTTGTGTAAGGCGCATGTGGAGCAAACGCTGGTGTGATACGCGGGTGATCTTTGTATTCTTCAATGAAGTTCAGCGCGTATTGGATGCCTTCTTCTGCGTTGGCAGCGTCAGCGACTGGGAACTTAATCACGGTTTCACCAAGAATGGCACGCATACCGATCTTATCGACGGTTTTCGCTACTTCATCTTCAAAGTAGTACATGTCGGCGTAAGTGGTCACACCGCCTTTTACCATTTCGACGTTACCTAGGTTGGCGCCAATACGTACCATGTCGCGTGACACCAACTTCTTCTCTAAAGGGAAGATATAGCGGTGAAGGCGATCTGGCACATCATCGGCTAATGAACGAAACACGGTCATCGATACGTGGGTGTGAGTATTGATGAGACCCGGCATCACGATATCACCATCAACGTCTAAAACTTGCTTCGCTTGGTACTGCTTTTCTAGGGAAGCATCACCAACAGCGATGATTTTATTGTCTTTTACGACAACAGTACCGCTCTCATACACCGTTTTATCTTGATTCATGGTTAGCACCATGGCGTCGGTAATCATCAGATCGGCTTTTTCCATTGCTGAACTTGCAAAGGGAAATAGAGCTAGGCTTGCCATTGCAGAAGCCACTAAGGTGTGTTTTAGTTTCATATCAATACTCAGAACAGGAGTTGGTAAAGTGCGTGGATAATAGTGTATTTCATTCATGGCGCAAACGTTTGTTTTATCGTTTGCCTAAAATTCTTATGATCCAGAATGAGTATGATGTGATGTTTTATTAGATGAAGATAGTCATCAATCTGAGGTTATTTGAGGG
Organism: Vibrio sp. FE10; assembly: GCF_030297155.1. Classification (NCBI taxonomy): domain Bacteria; kingdom Pseudomonadati; phylum Pseudomonadota; class Gammaproteobacteria; order Vibrionales; family Vibrionaceae; genus Vibrio; species Vibrio apostichopi. Next base: position 282,190 of record NZ_AP028067.1, read on the forward strand.
TTTTCCAAAGCATATCTGTAGGTTACCCCTAGCATCAGATATACTAGGGGTATATACCTTCCTTGCTTAAGCAGGCCCGCCTATGTCAAAAAACACACCAACGTCAGAAAACACGACAGCGACAACCACTGTTGATCCTTTTGCCGACCGAGAGTCGAAAAATTACGAAAACCCAGTACCAAGCCGAGAGTTCATTATTTCGTTTCTAACAGACGCGAATATTCCAATGAACCGCAACGATCTATTCGAAGCTTTGGGTCTGGCTGGAGAGGAACAATATGAAGGGCTGCGTCGTCGTTTACGTGCAATGGAGCGTGATGGACAGCTTATCTTTACTCGCCGTCAGTGCTACGCATTGCCTGAGAAGATGGAACTGATTAAAGGTTATGTGATTGGTCATAAAGACGGTCATGGTTGGGTTCGTCCAGATGGAAGCGTTGGTAAAGATAACGATATTTTGTTGCCGCACCATCAGATGAAAACCATCATGCACGGTGATTACGTATTGGCTCAGCCTACTGACAACAGTAAGCGTGGTCGTCGTGAAGGTCGTTTGGTTCGTGTTCTTGAAGAGCGCACAACCCCACTTGTTGGTCGTTTCTTTTTAGAATATGGCCATTCTTACGTGGTTGCTGATGATTCGCGTATTAGTCACGACATCCAGATCCCTACTGAGCATAAAGGCGGTGCTCGAATGGGTAATGTGGTTGTGATTGAAATTACGGATCGCGGTGGTCGTTCTCGTAACATGATGGGTAAAGTGACCGAAGTTCTTGGTGAAAACATGGCTCCGGGTATGGAAACGCAGATCGCGATCCGTACTCATCAGATCCCACAAGAGTGGCCTGAAGCGGTAGATAAGCAAATCGAAAACCTTGGTGAACATGTTCCTGAAGAAGCAAAAGAAGGACGTGTTGATCTACGCAAACTCCCATTGGTTACCATTGATGGCGAAGATGCACGTGATTTCGATGATGCGGTTTATTGTGAAGCGAAGAAAGGCGGCGGCTGGCGTCTATGGGTAGCGATTGCTGACGTAAGTTACTACGTTCGCCCAGATACAGCGCTAGACAAAGAAGCGATTAACCGTGGTAACTCGGTATACTTCCCGTCACAAGTAGTACCAATGCTGCCAGAAGTACTTTCAAATGGTTTGTGTTCATTGAACCCTCAAGTCGACCGTTTATGTATGGTGTGTGAGATGACTATCTCAGACAAAGGTAAACTGTCAGGCTACAAGCACTACGAAGCGGTAATGAATTCTCATGCTCGTCTTACTTATAACAAAGTAGGCGCGATCTTAGATGGCAATGAAGAATTACGTGAACGTTACGAACCAGAAGTACCACATCTTGAAGAGCTTCATAAGATGTACAAAGTGCTTAAGAAAACGCGTGACGAACGTGGTGCGATTGAATTTGAAACGGTAGAAACTAAGTTTATCTTCAATGCGGATCGTAAGATTGACCGTATTGAGCCAGTAATTCGTAACGATGCACACAAGATCATCGAAGAATGTATGATTCTTGCGAATATCGCATCGGCATCTTACGTAGAAAAAGCCAAAGAGCCTGCGCTGTACCGTGTTCACGATACTCCGGGTGAAGAGCGCTTAATGGGCTTTAAGAGCTTCTTAAGTGAATTAGGTTTAACGCTGGAAGGTGGCCTGTCACCATCTCCGGTAGATTACGCACAACTGATGCAACAGATTAACGAACGTGAAGATCGTGAGTTAATCCAAACAATGCTGCTGCGCTCAATGAAGCAAGCGGTATACAACGCGGATAACGCGGGTCACTTTGGTTTAGCTCTTAAACGCTATGCTCACTTTACCTCGCCAATTCGTCGTTACCCAGATTTGCTATTGCACCGTGCAATTAAGTACCTTATTGCAAAAGAAGAAGGTCGTAACAGCGAACGTTGGACGCCAACCGGTGGTTACCACTACACGTTCGATGATATGGACTTCTACGGTGAACAGTGTTCAATGACTGAGCGTCGTGCTGATGACGCTACACGTGAAGTGAACGACTGGCTGAAATGTGAATACATGCAGGACCATGTCGGCGAAGTGATGGATGGCGTGATTGCCAACGTAACTGGCTTCGGTTTCTTTGTGCGTCTAACTGAACTGCACATCGATGGTCTGGTACATATTTCTGCGCTAGCGAATGACTACTACCAATTTGATGCTGTTGGTCAGCGTCTGGTTGGTGAAAGCTCAGGTAATATCTACCGCTTGGGTGATTCGGTTAAAGTGAAGGTTTCGGCGGTTAACTTAGAAACTCGTCAAATCGACTTTGATTTAGAAGACACCGATCGTCAGCCGCGTGGTAAAGGTAAAACAGCCAAGAAGCGTGCAGCTGAAGCAATGAAAAAGGCGAAAAGCAAGAAGCGTTCAGCGGTTAAGAGCAATAAGCCAGGCGTACCTGCAACGCCTTTAGTTGAACCAACTAAACGACCTGATGGAAGTAGCGAAAGCTCAGCTAAGAAGAAAAAGCCCGCGAATAAAACCGGTGCTGCTAAAGCTCGTGCTAAGAAAAAGCGCGCAGCAAGCCGTAAGCCAAAGGCTGATAAGTCTTAAGTTATCGTTTTACAATGACAGCAAGGCTTAACGTCTAACGAATTTAAATGCGAGAGTATCAGGCGGAAGATGCATGCTCTCGGAATAAACAACACAGAGGTGGGTGCATCGGGTTTGATGCCTTCATCTCTGAGCAATAAGAGTAACCAGAGACAATGAGTAACGAATTTATTTACGGTATTCACGCGGTGAAAGCCGTACTAGAAAAAGACCCAGCGCGCTTTATTGAAGCGTACGTGCTTAAAGGTCGTCAAGACGATCGCCTGCTTCCATTACTGAATCAACTGCAGCAATTTGGCGTGTCGATTCAACAAATGGGCCGTAAGCCGCTTGATGAAAAAGCACAGGGTGCAAATCACCAAGGTCTTATTGCTAAGGTGAAGCCTGCTAAGCAGCTTAATGAAACTCACCTAGACGATATCCTTGCGCAACACGAACAGCCTCTGTTGTTGGTTCTAGACGGCGTAACAGACCCTCACAACCTAGGTGCTTGCTTACGTAATGCAGATGCCGCAGGTGTGGCCGCTGTTATCGTTCCTAAAGACCGCTCTTCGCCGCTAACGGCAACAGTAAGTAAGGTTGCTTGTGGCGCAGCAGAAACGGTTCCACTAGTACGAGTGACTAACCTGGCTCGCACAATGCGTGCACTGCAAGAGCAGGGTGTATGGTTTGTCGGTACGGCAGGTGAAGCAACGCATGATATCTATCAAGCGAAGTTGACTGGTCCGCTTGCTATTGTGATGGGCGCTGAAGGTGATGGCATGCGTCGTTTAACGCGTGAAACGTGTGATGACCTGATTAAGATTCCAATGTCAGGCAGCGTATCGAGCCTGAACGTTTCAGTGGCTTCTGGTATTTGTTTATTTGAAGCGGTACGTCAGCGTCTAGCTCAGTAAGGTTCGACTTAACAAAGCCTAAACGACTTAAGTCTATGAATTTATTAACGCTCACCACTTGTTGGTGGGCGTTTCTTTTTGGGGTGTAGAGTGGCAAATTGACAGAATCACAGATGGCTAGATGGCGAAAGAAAAACTGTTTCATTATTAGCCAAATACCGCTTGCCAATACCGGGTTCTTTCTATAATATTTGCCGTCCTTAAAACTCGGTCATTTTTCTTTAGTTCCTTGCTTCCCTTGGACGACCGAGCCTTTCGTGGAAGCTAATAATCCGTAAGGAGCAACCAAATGCGTCATTATGAAATCGTATTCATGGTTCACCCTGATCAAAGCGAGCAAGTTGCTGGCATGATCGAGCGTTACACTGGTTCAATCACTGAAGCTGGTGGTACTATCCACCGTCTAGAAGACTGGGGCCGCCGTCAAATGGCTTACCCAATCAACAAACTTCACAAAGCTCACTACGTTCTTATGAACGTTGAAGCTGGCCAAGAAGTGATGGACGAGCTAGAAACTGCTTTCCGTTTTAACGATGCAGTTCTACGTAACATGATCATGCGCACTAAAGGCGCTGTGACTGAGCAATCTATCATGCTTAAGCAAAAAGAAGAGCGTGCAGAGCGTGCTCCTCGTCGTGATGACCGTGAAGAACGTGCACCACGTCGTGAAGAAGAAGCTAAGCCAGAAGCTGCTGCTGAGTAATTCTTTTTTGGCCTTTTAGGTCATTAAATTTTATTCAACTCGTTTAGGTATTTCCACTACAAGCATTTGCTTACGCTTATTTCTAAGCCTGTGTGAATACCGCATTATTAAATTTAGATCAGGAGATAGCCCATGGCTCGTTTCTTCCGTCGTCGTAAATTCTGCCGTTTTACTGCAGAAGGCGTACAAGAGATTGACTACAAAGACGTAGCAACTCTAAAAAACTACATCACTGAAGCTGGTAAAATTGTACCTAGCCGTATCACTGGTACAAGTGCTAAATACCAACGTCAGCTAGCTCGCGCTATCAAGCGTTCTCGTTACCTAGCTCTACTACCGTACACTGACAAGCATCAGTAATCGGTAATAGTTAATAATAGTTTAAGAGGACTAAGATAATGCAAGTTATTCTACTTGATAAAATCGGTAACCTAGGTGGCCTTGGCGACCAAGTAAACGTTAAATCTGGTTACGCTCGTAACTTCCTTATCCCACAGGGTAAAGTAGTTATGGCAACTAAAGAAAACGTTGCTATGTTCGAAACTCGTCGTGCTGAACTAGAAGCTAAAGTTGCTGAGCAACTAGCTGCTTGTGAAGCTCGTGCAGAGACAGTTAACACTCTAGAAGGCGTTACAATCGCTTCTAAAGCTGGTGACGAAGGCAAACTATTCGGTTCTATCGGTACTCGTGACATCGCTGACGCTATTACAGCGGCAGGTGTTGCAGTAGCTAAGAGCGAAGTACGCCTACCTGAAGGCGCTCTACGTAACATCGGTGAATTCGAAGTAAGCATCCAACTTCACTCTGAAGTTTTTGCTACTGCGAAAATCACGATCGTTGCTGAGTAATTTCAGTACCAAGACGAATTCTTTCTTTTGAAAGTTTTAAACACCAGCTTCGGCTGGTGTTTTTTTATGCCTAGAATATAAGGAACACAGGGAACATAGGAAGAGTTACAGTGGGTAAAAGCCTACAGTGATCCATAAGCTATTTATCCTGAACAGGCCGTTCTCAAGGCTAGAAGTGGCGTTAAGATTAGAATTGCTCTTGAGACTAGAACTGCTCTTGAGATTAGAACTGAAAGAGCAGGTTAATTGAGAGAACTGAGTCTTCTTTGCTTAATCCATCAGGTACCTTATCGTGGTACTGGCGAGAGTGAGCGATCTTCAGTGCGATATTGTCAGTAATATCATTGATGGCTTCTAATTCGGTATCAAACTTTAAGTTGCTGTGACCAGACACTAACGTCACATCGGCTTTGAGCTGTAAATTCTTCAGCACTTGCCATGATGTGTTCACATTGCCACGGAAAATGGCTTCCTCAACAATCTCTGGAAAGATGATGTCATCATCGTCTAATTCATCGAGATTCGGTTCTTGGTAACGAAAACCAGGGCCCACTTCCACTTCCAAAACAAATTCTTCGGTATTAGAGAACTGATAACCCAAACCACTAGAAACGGTATAGTCCTTAAAATAAGCGCTATAACGTGAGTCGACACCTTTAAAGCTGCCGTAGAGGTAGGTTTTTGGGCTTAACTTGTAGTCACTCTGAGCTGAGTAAGTCGATTGCCTTTTGTCTTCTTCACCATCTTTGTAGAGGTTGTAGTATTTCCATTCGCCACTGGTTCTATGACGGCCAGCCGTATACTCACCATTTAGGCGTGCATTTAGCGATCGAGAATCAGAATTACCAGTATGCGACTGATATCCAAATTCGACCTCAGTCTTTAGCGGGTTAGGCAGTTCTGTATCTGTCGGTGCGATATCCATATCTTTTTCAGGTGTTGGTGCAACGACGATCGGCTCAGCAGCAGGTTCTGGTACTACTATCGAGTCGAGGATTGCATCAACAGAGGCTTTAGCATCATCCGCTAAGGCCAACGGAGTGCTCAGGAGGCCGATGCTTAGAAGACTAGAGCTCAGAATACCAGTGCTCAGAGCCAATGATTTGGACACGCATACCTCTAGTTATACAGTGAATGAATGGAAGGATCGTAATGCTACCCTTGGTTAATTCAGTCAGCAATAGGTAAATTCTTACTGAAGAATAAAACAATCCCAGAGGATTGCATTACAAATGCATGTTCTTGGGTATAATGAACGATCATTATTAGTTATTGAGTGTAGTCATAGTGGATACCAGAAGTCAGAAATCAGCCAACGATCAGGTGGACGCCATCAAAGTCCCACCACATTCATTAGAAGCTGAGCAATCTGTTATCGGCGGTTTGTTGCTGGACAACGAACGCTGGGATACGGTTTCAGAAAAAGTCGTGAGCAAGGACTTTTACAGTCGTCCTCACCGTCTGATCTTCGAAGCAGTAAAAGATATCCTTGAAGAAAGTTCTCCTCTGGATCTTATTACACTCTCTGAACATTTAGAGTTGCGTGAGCAGCTCGAAGAAGTTGGCGGTTTTGCATACCTTGCTGACCTTGCTAAAAATACCCCAAGTGCGGCGAACATTAACGCTTACGCAGATATCGTGGCGCAACGTGCTTTAGTTCGTAGCCTGATTGGTGTGGCGAATGAGATTGCCGATTCTGGTTACGATCCGCAAGGCCGTACATCGGAAGAACTTGTTGATCTGGCTGAGAGTAAGGTCTTTGCGATTGCAGAAGGCCGAGCAAGTGAAAACGAAGGCCCACAAAACGTTGATAGCATTCTAGAGAAAACTCTGGAACGTATCGAGATCCTATATAAAACGCCACAAGATGGTGTGACAGGCGTCGATACTGGCTTCAACGACCTCAACAAGAAAACTGCAGGCTTGCAGGGTTCTGATTTAATTATTGTTGCTGCGCGTCCATCGATGGGTAAAACCACCTTTGCGATGAACTTATGTGAAAACGCGGCGATGAAACAAGATAAGCCGGTTCTGATCTTCTCTCTTGAGATGCCAGCCGAACAGCTGATGATGCGTATGCTTGCGTCACTTTCTCGTGTCGACCAAACCAAGATTCGTACTGGTCAATTGGATGATGAAGATTGGGCGCGTATTTCATCGAGTATGGGTATTCTGATGGATAAGAAGAATATGTATATCGATGATAGCTCGGGCTTAACACCAACAGAGGTGCGTTCGCGTGCTCGACGTATCGCTCGTGAGCATGATGGTATCTCTATGATCATGATAGATTACCTTCAATTAATGCGCGTCCCTTCATTGTCTGAAAACCGTACCTTAGAGATTGCTGAAATTTCGCGCTCCCTAAAAGCCCTTGCGAAAGAGTTGAACGTGCCGGTTGTTGCACTTTCTCAGCTTAACCGTTCCCTAGAGCAACGTGCTGATAAGCGCCCAGTAAACTCGGATTTGCGTGAATCAGGTTCTATCGAGCAAGATGCCGATTTGATCATGTTTATCTATCGTGATGAGGTTTATAACCCAGACAGTTCACTGAAAGGTATCGCTGAGATCATCCTTGGTAAGCAACGTAACGGTCCTATCGGTTCGGTTCGTTTGACATTCCAAGGTCAACACTCCCGATTTGATAACTATGCAGGTCCTGCATTTGATGATGAGTAAGTTAATGACTTATATGAAAGCAGCGACAGCGAGCATTGACCTCGGTGCATTGGAACACAACCTTCAACTGATTAAGTCTAAAGCACCTAACTGTAAAGTTATGTCGGTTGTGAAGGCGAATGGCTACGGTCATGGTCTATTGCACATCGCTAAGCATTCTAAGAACTCTGACGCCTTCGGTGTCGCTCGTATTGAAGAAGCCTTACAACTGCGTGCTGGTGGCATTGTTAAACCTATTTTGTTGCTGGAAGGTTTTTACTCTTCGGGTGATTTACCAATATTAGTGACCAATAACATCCAAACTGTCGTGCACTGTGAAGAGCAATTAAGTGCGCTAGAGAATGCGGAATTAGAAACACCAGTCGTGGTATGGCTAAAAGTAGACAGCGGTATGCATCGTTTAGGTGCTCGTCCTGAGCAATACCAAAACTTTGTTGAGCGTTTGCATCAATGTGCGAATGTAGCGAAACCTCTTCGTTACATGAGCCACTTTGGTTGCGCTGATGAACTGGATAGAACAACCACCGTTGAACAGACTGAGCTTTTCTTATCTCTCACTGACGGTTGTGAAGGTGAGCGTTCACTTGCTGCCTCTGCTGGTCTATTGGCTTGGCCAGATAGCCACCTTGATTGGGTTCGTCCGGGAATCATCTCTTACGGCGTTTCACCTTTTGCTGATAAATCAGCTCAAGAGCTAGGTTTTAAGCCGGTGATGACCTTAACGTCACACCTGATTGCTGTTCGTGATGTTAAAGCCGGTGAAAGTGTTGGTTATGGAGGTAACTGGACCAGTGAACGAGATACCAAGGTTGGTGTTATCGCAATAGGTTATGGTGATGGCTATCCACGCATGGCACCTAACGGAACGCCAGTGTTTGTAAACGGTAGAAAAGCACCGATTGCAGGACGTGTCTCTATGGACATGCTAACTGTCGACCTTGGCCCTGATGCTGCAGATCAAGTGGGCGATGAAGCGACGCTATGGGGTAAAGACTTACCTTCGGAAGAAGTGGCAGAACATATTGGCACTATTGCTTACGAACTCGTGACGAAACTGACGTCTCGTGTAGCAATGGAATACGTGAAATAAATATGTTCAAGAGAGCCTCTCGACACTGGTTAACGTCAGCAATGGCATTACTCGGTGTTAGCTTTTCTTCTTCAGCCTTAAGTGAAGAAAAAGATACTGCCTTTGTCCCTTTCTATTTCAGCACCGAAACCATGGGTAATACCTTTGGGGTTGCTGGTGTCGCAAAGGGTGTTTGGCAACCTCAAGCCGCGCTGTTTGGGATGGCACTCTATTCGGATAAAGACAGCTATGTTGGCTTTTTGTCCGCTTTCAACTTTGCACTTTCTGAGAATGTTCTATTCAGTACTCAGATGTACCAAGCACGCTTCAACGACAATCCTTACTACATTAGCTCTCAGGGCGATAACGATTCATCCATTGATGATAAAACCATTGCCGATGGCTTAGAGCAAAACTATCAGTTTGAATTCAAGTATTTGCTACCTTGGGGCAATGTTGCAGATCATGGTTTGTTAGGGGCTTTTCAGCCAATCAAAGATGTGAGTTTTGCTTCGCCAGTTGAGTCGGGTGTCAGCTCGATCATCTTCACGCCTTTTTATACCGCTCGTGAGCTAGAAGGTTTAAACAACACGGAAGAGGCGACAGGCTTTAGTCTGGCATTGGATTGGGATAACCGTGATAGCACACGTAACCCAACTAAAGGTTCTCATACTAACCTTGAATTCACTACCGGCGCTGAAAGTTGGTCCAATGATGACTTATGGTTGAAGTGGACGTTCCAAAACAGTCAGTACTTCGCATTAGGTCCTTTAGGCGACTTGTTCGACCAACAAGTCGTGGCACTCGATTTCTATACTGCTGATACACCAACTTGGGATAACTGTTCTGGGCAGGATTGCGCACGTCCACCTGAGACAGAACAAGCTCGACTTGGTGGACTGTATCGATTGAGAGGCTATACCGGTGGACGTTACCACGGAAGATCTGCAGTTCATTATTCAGCAGAATATCGAGTTATCCCTGATTGGCAACCGCTAGGTGATATTCCTTTAATTAACTACTACGATTTGCCATGGTGGCAATGGGTGGCGTTTGCTGAAGTAGGGCGTGTAGCGGACGAGTACGATATTAAAACACTGCACACGGACATGAAATGGAGCCTAGGTGGCGCGGTTCGCTTCCAAGTGGAAGGCATTGTTGTTCGTGCGGAATTAGCACGAGGCGGCGATGAAGGGACCTTTAGGGTTATGATAAACCAGCCCTTCTAAAGCTTTCGGCCTACGGTAGGTCAAATACTACTTTCATAAGAGTGGTCGTGGAAACACACCACTCTTTTTTATTAATAAGATATTTTTTTATTAAGAAGGCATTGATTTTATTAAAAAGATCTAGCTTTCAAACAGTCTACTCACCTTGAATCGTAGCAATCACAGTGCGGCTTCCACCACAGTCTCGGTGCTCACCTAAGTAAATGCCCTGCCATGTTCCCAAAGCTAAACGACCATTAGTGATGGGTATTGTCACACTGGTGCCAAGTGTTGATGCTTTAATGTGAGCCGGCATATCATCATCGCCTTCATAAGTGTGTCTGTAGTAGGGCGCTCGCTCGGGTACAAACTTATTAAAGTGCGATTCCATGTCGGAACGAACAGTAGGATCAGCGTTCTCATTTAACGTGAGACTGGCAGAGGTATGCTGGATAAAGAGATGTAATAAACCAACAGATAGAGAGTTGATATCGTGTATCTGTTGTTCAATTTCATCAGTAATGAGGTGGAATCCACGCTTTCGTGCATTTAGGTGTATAGTCTTCTGAATCCACATACGCCATCCTTTATAATGTATTTGGAAAAAAAGTGGTTTAACGCTATCTTTTGAACTTGAATTTATCAGGTATCGCTCACATTTAATTATGTTAGAGCTAGAGTCTGTACCGATTCTTCTATCAGGAAATCTAATCCTGATTTATCTCAAGGTACAGCTCTTCATATGCGGCATAATACGTCGTGAAAAAAAATTACAAAGAATCTTTCAGTGGTGACGCGGTTTGGTCATCACAGAAAAATATAAACTTTCGCCTAATCGGGGGTTCTACTCATCACTTAAGTGACGTTTAGAATAAAACCTACAGTAACATCGGGATAGATACCATGTTGAAAAATATCAACCCAACGCAAACACAAGCGTGGAAAGCTCTAACTGCACATTTTGAGTCTGCTCAAGATATGGATATGAAAGAGCTGTTTGCTCAAGATGCAAAGCGTTTCGAGAGCTTTTCTACTCGTTTCGGTTCTGACATCTTAGTGGATTACTCTAAGAACCTAGTTGACGCTGAAACTATGCAGCACCTATTTGCTCTTGCAAACGAGACTGAAGTTAAGTCAGCAATTGAAGCGATGTTCGGTGGTGATGCAATCAACAAGACTGAAGGTCGTTCAGTTCTTCACACGGCTCTACGTAACCGTAGCGACAACCCAGTAATGGTTGATGGCAAAGACGTAATGCCTGCTGTTAACGCTGTACTAGCAAAAATGGAACTGTTCACGCACCGCATCGTTTCTGGTGAGTGGAAAGGTTACACAGGTAAAGAGATCACTGATGTAGTCAACATCGGTATCGGCGGTTCGGACCTTGGTCCATACATGGTGACTGAAGCACTAACGCCATACAAAACTCGCCTAAACATGCACTTTGTTTCTAACGTAGATGGCACTCACATTGTTGAGACACTTAAGCCTCTTAACCCAGAAACAACGCTGTTCCTAGTGGCATCTAAAACATTCACAACTCAAGAAACAATGACGAATGCACACTCTGCACGTGATTGGTTCTTGGCTGAAGCGGGTGATTCTGCACACGTTGCTAAACACTTCGCAGCACTATCAACCAACGCAGCTTCAGTGGCTGAGTTTGGTATTGATACTGACAACATGTTTGAATTCTGGGATTGGGTTGGTGGTCGTTACTCACTATGGTCTGCGATCGGCCTTTCTATCTCACTGTCTGTTGGCTTCGATAACTTCGTCGAGCTATTAGATGGCGCTCACGAGATGGATAACCACTTTGCTTCAACTGAGTTTGAAAGCAACATCCCAGTTATCCTTGCGCTTATCGGCATTTGGTACAATAACTTCCACGGCGCTGAGTCAGAAGCTATCCTACCTTACGATCAATACATGCACCGTTTTGCTGCTTATTTCCAGCAAGGTAACATGGAGTCGAACGGTAAGTTTGTAGACCGTGAAGGCAATCCGGTAGAGTACCAAACAGGCCCTATCATCTGGGGTGAACCTGGTACAAACGGCCAGCACGCTTTCTACCAACTGATTCACCAAGGCACTAAGCTGATCCCATCAGACTTTATCGCGCCTGCAATCAGTCACAACCCAGCGTCTGATCACCACCAGAAGCTGATGTCTAACTTCTTTGCTCAAACTGAAGCATTAGCATTCGGTAAGACAAAAGAGACAGTAGAGGCTGAATTCCTAGCGGCTGGTAAAACAGCAGAAGAAGCAGCAGAACTTGCTCCTTTCAAAGTATTTGAAGGCAACCGTCCAACGAACTCAATTCTTGTTAAGCAAATGACTCCTCGCTCTTTAGGTAACCTAATCGCGATGTATGAGCACAAGATTTTTGTTCAAGGCGTTATCTGGAACATCTTCAGCTTCGACCAATGGGGTGTAGAACTTGGTAAGCAACTAGCAAACCAAATTCTTCCTGAGCTTGCTGACGATGCTCAAGTAACATCTCACGACAGCTCAACGAACGGTCTAATCAACGCATTTAAAGCGCTGAAAGCTTAAGGCTGTTTGAGTAACACCAAGTAATAATTGTAAAGCGCCAACCTTTCGGTTGGCGTTTTTTATGTCTGTTGATCTCGCGGGCAATAAAAAAGGCTGACACATGCACGTCAGCCTTTTGTATTTTTATTTACTGCGGTTGTCTCTATTCGAAACAGATCTCGATGAAGGCATTACCCCATTGAGATGAGAAAGGCATGATGATGATTGCGCCGTCACACTTGTGACGAATCGTGTGGCCTTTACCTGAAACAACGATCGGCGTTGCCATATCGAAATCAAATCCGCTTTCAGCAAGAATACGTTTTGCGCCGCCAGTCACCATGTTGGTGATTTCACCCACCATATCGGTCACTTCTTCGTTCAAGCCATTCGGTCGCTCACCCAACATGTTTTCCATGATTTCTAGGGCAAGACCTTCATCAAAGGTGATCGACATTGAACCACGAGATTGTGTACCAACCATACCAATCAGGCCGGATACATCACCACGAGCTATTTCATCTTTCTTAACTCTCGGTTTTTGTGGCTTCAATTCAAGAGAAGCCATCGTTTTTAGCACATTCATTAAAGAAGCTAAAAACGGGTTTACAAATTCAGCGCGCATAATGTTCTTCTATAATCTTATTCTTTCATATCAGAGGAGCAGGCTTGGCATATGCCATGAGATTCAATAACGTGATTCGTCAATTGAAAGCCGTGCTTCTCCGCGTTGTTAGCGAGTTGAGTGATAAGAGCATCGTCTTGTAGCTCTATTACTGTCCCACATTTATCGCAGATTAAGAGCTGCGAAAAGTGTTGGTTTGCATTACATGAACAGCAACATATGAAGCTGTTGGTTGACTCAACTCGATGAATGAAACCTTGTTCCAACAAAAAATCTAAAGCGCGATAAACTGTAGGAGGTTTGGCTTGCGGTTCACTCTGCTTTAATTGCTCTAACAATTCATAAGCACTGGAGGCTTTTTTATTAGAGAGGATGAGCTCAAACACACGCTTTCGTTGGGGAGTTAGTCTAACTCCTCGTGATGCGCATATCCCTTCAACTTGCTCTATCAATGTGTGGTCCAAATTTTTCACCATTCAATCGGACATCCCTCATCAAACACTATTTCTAGGTTACTTTATTTTGGGAGCCAATGATTTCTATTAAAGTCAGGTACAGAGCGTATTGTGACCCACGACTTTGAATAAGACAAGGTAACTCAAAATGACAGTGTGACTCAAGGCATAACTGATTAATGAGGCTGAATTAGAGATCTGGTGAATAGGTTTATAAAAAAGTGTGAGGTAAAGTTCATATAGCACAAACAAGGCATAGCATTTACAATAGCCGACCTTGCTTTTGCTGGGTATTCCAGCATATTTTTTTGACTCGCTACTAGGGTACTTTGCCATGACACATTCATGTAGGTTGTCCGTCGCTCCAATGCTCGATTGGATTGATTAAGCAGCCTTAGCAAGGGCTGTGCTAGTTCGAGGGGTACCATAGGGGTACCGCACTCAATAAATACTTCTACGCGTTACATTCTTTGGCCTGACCAAACCACCTCACCGATGATCTCGAAGTCGGCACCTTTAATCTCTTCTTTTCCAAGTTCCCATGCTTCATAAGCACTATTGTCACTGACTACCTTGATTCCGTTTGGTAAGAACTGAAGTCTCTTCACCATCAATCGATTGTCATATCTGAATACGTAAATCCCATCAGTAGAAAAACCATCAACGCGGTTAACCATTACGATGCTCTGATTTTTGAGAGTAGGGATCATGCTGTCACCACGAACAGGCATTAAGAAAATGTTGTTTGGGTTAAAACCAAGTTCTTGTCTAATGAATCGTTCACTGAAAACCATCGCGCTAGATTCTTCTTCTTTTTCAACAAGCGCACCATGCCCAGCACTTACCTCAATATCGAAGAACTTCAATTCCAAATAGCCTTTTGGAGTCAATGAGCCACTTTTTGCGATCTCGTTCGCTTTTAGAAAAATATCTTCAGGAATTTTTCCTCGCATTCTCCACGTTTGAATGGTTGATGCTGAAACCCCCAAAGCCTTTGATAAATCAGTATTTTTTGAAGTTTTGGTTAGTTTCTTAAGTTCAGATATTTGTTCGTCCACGATGCTCATTGAATGCTCCAGTGTGCTCAAAGGTGTTGCAATGTATAAATTATGATCCAATAATGTCTCATGACGACATTGAGACATTCTTGAGTTAATTATAGTTGCTCCTAGTTAACTCACCATAATTGCATAGGTGATTTATGAACACAAACTTCGCATTACTCGCTAGATTTGAAAGCCCTACTGTAGAACTTAAACAAGTTAGCCAAGAGTTTTTTGGTATCACTCCCAAGACGGCAGAACAAAGGGCGAAAGCTTGTGACTTCCCTGTTCCTACTTTCAAGTTACGTGATTCTGAGCGCAGCCCATCGTTGATAAAGATAGAAGATCTAGCTGCTTACATTGATGAACGTCATTCAGAGGCCAAGTGTGATTGGCTATCAGTAAACGGGTAAGGAGATTGAGCATGGATAGTGTAACGACTCCGATTCACAGCGTTAGCGTAGACCTTTCTCATTCGAGTGAAGCCAAAGAGCTTTTAATGATAGTTAAAGGCCGTTTGTCTTGGTTAAGCCCGTCCTCACCTGAGTTTGAATTTTTATCTCCGATTTATAAGCAGTTGGTCGAAGCCGCAACTTTATTGGAAAGCTTGGAGGAATAGACATGCCAACAGATAAGGGGCTTGAAATTCTTGCAAACCTAAAAGCCAAGCACTTTCCAAATGGCTATAGCTCAAAGCAACGAGGCGGTAAAGATTACCGCTTCAGCTTCAAAGGACAGGCGGAATATAAGCGCGCGCTAAAGCTTCAAATCATTAGGCTTCGAGAGGTGGTTTCATGAGCCGCAATAGTAAATATGAAGCAGCAAGGAAAGAGGAAGGACTCAAGAAAGTTACGTTATGGGTGCCGCAAGACAGAGAAAGCGAGTTTCACATGTTAGCAAAAGCATGTTGTGAATTTCGTCATTTAACTTTTAACACTCTGCGCGATACCCAATCAGGTAAGTACATTTCTTTAGAGCGTTTATAACCCGTCACTGGTGACACTATGAGTACCTACAAGCGATTTTATCAACCTAACGTAAATCAATCTTTTGGTCAGTTCGTTTCAAACGTTACTGCGCATCTGCCGATGATGTTGCGCCAAGACATCGACCTCAAGATTGGCATTCGTAAAAAACGAGATAACCCTACTGATCGCAACCTATCCGCGTTCGTTAAAGATCGCGTGTCTTACGTTGATAAAGTCGCTCATCACTTTTCAAGAAAGTTTCCTTTTGGTTTTGCCTGTCATGAGCCTAAGCCTTTAGAGCTCACCCATGACATTCTTATGAGTGACGACTTAATCAAAGACTTTGCTGTCAAGCTGACAGTAGCTTTTGCCGATATCATTAACGATATTGCCATTGTCGAAACTGAAAAGCGTATTGATGGTATTTCTGATAGCTCTCTGGACTACTACGAGGCGTTGCATTACGGCTTTGAACAAATCCGTGACGTGATGTTAAAAGCGTTCATTGAGCCGCCTAGGGCTGATACTAGTGATATAGGCAAGAAGCTCACCATTCTAGATGCAGAAACCATTTTAGAGTGCGCAATCCGTCGTTGTATCGATCCGAAATATTTAACGCGCAAACTTAAACGTCTGCGTAAGCAATACATTGAGCACGCTCAAGTGACTCTAGGTAATGTCGGTAAGAAACAAGGTCAAACGCATTACGTCTCGCGTCTAACTCTCTCTAACTTCAAGCAGAAGATGCGTGAGTCAGAAGACTTCATGCAAAACATGGTTGTGATTAGTCATGAGACCATGCAGGAGTTCAATCTTGCCGAAGTCGCCTCACGTACAACCGCTAACCTAGAGAACCGACGCGTTGAACTGGTTGTTCGTAGCCGAGGTGATGAAGAGCGTGCGATTGATATGGGTTTTGAGGGCGTATTTATCACATGGACACTCCCGTCTAAATATCATCGTAATTCGCACAAATGGAACGGTTGTACCGTCAAAGAAGCGCACCAAAACCTAATGGAGCAGTGGAAACTTGCCCGCGCTCACTTTGCCAAGATTGATTTACCTTGGTTTGGCCTACGGGTGGCCGAACCTCACAAAGACGGCACTCCACACCTCCATGCGTTTGTGTATTGCGCCAAAGAGCACAAAGCCGACCTAATGCGCATTTGCGCCACGATTGCCCGTAGTGAAGACGCTGACGAACTTCATACCAAGAAACAACGTAAAGCGCGTTTCCATGCTAAACCTTGCGACCCCAACAAAGGGAGCGCAACGGGTTATATCATCAAATACATATCAAAGAACATTAACGGGGCGCACATGCCAGAGGGCGAAGCGAGCGAGATAGCCGTATCCGTTCGAGCGTGGGCGAGTGCATGGGGCTTAAAGCAGTTTTCACAATCGGGCGCACCTGCTGTTGGTCTATGGCGACAATTAAGACGCGCCAGTAAATTGGACGTGGCCATTGATGAGGATTTAGCGAATCTACATGACCATGCAGATAAATCACGTTGGAAAGAATTTACTCAACACATTGGGGATTTGCGTCTTGCTCATGAAGAGCAATTTAATCAGTACGGTGAAACAACCAAGCGGGTGATTGGCCTCAAGTGGTTGGGTCATGTGATCGATACGTGCAGCGAGCGTTTTTCTATTGTGGCGAAGTGCGATGTGGATGCGTGGAAAGATGAGCGAAGCGAATTAACCCAAAGAAGCGGAGCTTCGTCTTGGAGCACTGAAAATAAGTGTAACCCGCCTCCAAAGGATGAGGTTACACCGCTAGAGAAAGCATTGATGGACGTGACCGGATGGAGCGTTAAAGGGGTTCAATGCTTACTCAAACCTTTATCCATGGGGGCAAAAATACCTATTGATAAATTCACGACTCTAAGCATTCGAAATAGACAGCTTAGAGTGACTTAAACCAATGGCCAACGATGTGAATCAGGGGCTAAACACTAAACAACGTCGTGAGACAGAGGATTGAAATGAAAATACTATCGCTTGATGAGTGTCAGCGAGATTTAGCTGCGTTGGACGCGGCTGACAGACTCACCGCCAACATGAAAGTAGAAATTGACCGCTTCAAAGAAATGGATACCAGCAAGCTCATGAAAAAAGCCATGGGAATGCTGATGAGTGGCAATTTGTCGCTCGAAGCTTTAGGGCTTCCCGTGAATCTATTTGAGCAATTAGAGCAACTCGAAAAACTCAATGGAGTGGCGCGCAATAAGTACCGCGCTGTCGTTGTGGCCAACCAAGAGCAACTTGGTGATGTGGAAAGCGTCGAGGTGAAACATGGCTAAATATGAAAACCCTGTTCGTGGGTATATCGCCTGTCCTGTTTGCCAGTCTACCGCCACCACTCACCAAGTGGGTGAGGGTCAATTGATCGCGTCTGGTGAGCCACCAAAAAACAGCCGTAACATTGGACTCATGTATTACCGTTGCCCTGAGTGCGGTAACAGTTCGAATAGCAAAAAGGTTACGGAGTTCATCAAAGCTAATTCCGTTGCTGAGTTAACCGAACTTAAACCGAATCCAACCGAAAAAGGTTCGGTTATTGAGTCGGATTTGATAACCGAGCCTAACCCTATCGATGCAAGTGAGTTAACCGAATTGGTGCAAATGGATGAAGTCAGTAAAGACGCGGCTCCCAACCGAGAGATAACCGAAACGGTCGCAGATGAAAAAACAGAAAATGCCCCAAGTAAATTCCCCTTTAAACGAGTAATCACGGGGTTAGCCTCGGTTATCTTCATCATTTGGGCAGTGTCTCAGCTGCTACCGAAACCGAAAGCCCCAACCGAACAATCGCAAGGGGGCGAACATGGAGCAAGCTAACGAAACCTTACCAGGTGAACAAGTTGAACTGGATGATTGGGGGGATTTTGGCTCTGTTATTCATCAGCTTGAAGAACAAGAGAAAACCGAGAGCGATTTAGTTGGCTTAACCGAGCTAACCGAAACAGTAACCGAAGATAAAACAGAAGCTATGGCGGGCTTACTGAATATCTTGTTTGCCTTAACCGAGCAAGCGACTTCCATCATTTCAGGAGTTGAATTTGAGTTTGACGGTAAAGGTAAGCAAGCTGTGATGGATGCGGCTGAACCTGTCTTTGCAAAACACGGTAGTACGCTTATGAGCGTGTTTGGGGATTACATCGAAGAGGCGACCTTATTACTTGCGGTTCTTGGTTTGATTTATGCCTCTAAAAAGCAATTGGTCATGCTGCAACAATCAAAGGAGGTGGACGGTGAAAAAACCGAAGCCCCTAGCCCTACCGAACCCCGTTAACTCAAACCCGTCACATGATGCCGAGCACACCATTTATGTGGCGGGAACAGGAGGAGGTAAAACCTCAGCCGTTAAGCATTTGGGGCTAGTTCCTAAAACGGCTCAAGCGGTCTTTTTTGACCCCTACACCAACTACGCAGGGAGTAAATTTCAAGGCCAAATGTGCCACGGCACTTCATCACGCTTAACCTTTGTCAAAACGCTCATTATGGCGCGTCGTCGCGGTGGCTCGTTTAAGCTGGCCTACATTCCAGCAAATGGGGCAACGGGCGACGAATTAGAGTTCTTTGCGTCGGTGGTGTGGTCGGTGGGTAACGGTCGGGCTAGCCAGCTCTATACCGTTATCGAAGAATTGGCTTCATGTGTTGAAACCTCGGGCAAGCTTCGAGGTCGTGCGGGTGAGCTTTTGCGCGGAGGTCGTCAATACGGTCTGGTGGTGCATACGGTGTTTCAACGAGGGCAAGAGGTACCAAAAACCGTGACTGAACAATCAAGCGTTTGGTGGGTGGGCGCGGTTAACTCAATGAGTGATGCTCAATGGATAGCGGATAAACGCGGGTTGGATGTGAATATCGTGGCGGGGCTAAAGTCTGCCAAGGTCAATAAAGAACGCATTGGTAAACCGATAGCCGAATACTTATTGATTGGTGATGGTATCGGCAACATCGAGCACAAAGCGTTTAACTGTCAGTCAGGCTCTAAGCTCAATTTAAACTACCGTTAATCGACCTTTTTAACCTATAGGTTACCCGTTCAACCTATAGGTTACTTTCCCTTCCTTTTTTTACCTCACTCCTATTTGATAAACGCTCAATTTGATTATTCACAATCCAACGTCGAGAGACAGGGGAACTCATGAAAGCTCAACATAAAAACATGTTGATTGCTGTAGCGCTGACCTTACTGGTGATTGCCATCATCAATAACGTATCAACGCTAGAAGCAGTCAAAGAACTCATTAACGGCAAGCGTGGCTGGTTTTAAGGAGATATAAACATGTCAGTAAAACCAATCAAACTTAATTCCATGGTCGGTGCTGCTTGGGGGCAAAAAGGTACGTTACCTATCCCTGTTGGTCCTACTTATCAAGAGTTGGTATTAGAGACCAATGCCGAAGCAGCCGATATTGAGCGTTTGTCTATCACGCTTAATGCAGAAGAAATCTATGTCTTAACGGGCAGTGAGATTTTGATGCTTGAGCGTTACAAACAACGTGCTCATACAACAGGCCACTACGTGATCCCATTTAGTGATATTTCCGCACGTACTAAAAATGGTGTTCGTTACACGGGGCTGGTGACGGAAGCGGGTGACAACATTCACTTAGATATCCAGTTCAAAGCGAAAGCCAGTGGCGACCCGCTATCGATTCAAGTTCATGCGTGGGTGACTAATGCACAACCTGCACGAATCATCGTGCCAATGGTTAAGCGTGAAACTATGCCAGCGAACGCGGCAGGGGTGAACGAATTTACAAGCCTAGTCTCAAGTCCATTGATTAGTTTACGTCGTGCGCACTTTATGCACACGGGTATCACTAAACTCGAAGTTGAGCGCGACTTTGTCAAAGAGTACGAAGCCAACAAGTTTATCAATGAAGCGAACGCCAAGCGTAACGAACGTACACCTCAAGCGGGTTACTTTCACTTCGACCCTATTGTGCGTGGCTTCTCTATCGATGAGCTATTTCCAACACAGCACAGCTCTAACTTGAAGTTCTCAGTAACAACGAGTGACGTAGCAGGCTCAATTCCTATTTTGGTTGAATCGGTGAAAGTGGTTCGCCCTGAAATGCTCGCGGGTCGAAGCTAAGGAGCCGATATGAGCTTTTTTGATGACCTCTTAGAGTTTGGGGGCGGTGCGCTTGATAGCGTGGGTGAAAATGCCGATTGGCTGTTTGGTGATGATGACAATTCATCTAACCCAAACACTACCCAGCAACCTAACGCACCCGTTGTTGATAATAACGGCAACGCTGTTACAACCCCTCAAGGCTCACTTGTAGCGAAAGATAACACCCTGCTTTATATCGGTGGTGGTATTGCTGCGCTGTTAGTGTTGGTTCTGCTTGTTGTCATGCTGAAAGGTAAATAGTTATGCCATTACTTTTCATTGGTTTAGGTGGACTTGGGCTTGGGTCTGCACTTGGGTTTGGTGTGAGTCAGGGCATCAATAAGGCTCTGACTGCTACCGCGTTGATTGCCCTGTTATACCTTGCCTACAAATCGGGAGTGTTTCGCTAATGCTAGGTTCATTAACGTCTTTAACGGGTGGCGGTGGCTTGACGGGCGGGTCTTCGGGGCCAGCAAAATCAGGTAACACATCTAACACCACAAATAACAGTGGCTTTACTGCTGGCGCAATGAATTTTGGCAGCAACAATGGCATACCGTGGTGGGGAATTGCGCTTGTTGCTCTGATTGCGCTGTATGTTCTCACTCGAAAGTAACTTAATTCCTGAAACTTGGGGCAATGCCAAGCCGAGGCTATGTAAAGCCCTTGGTGATTACCTCAAACAAGCAGAAATTGAAGTTCAAGAGGGACGAGAGTCCCTTTATCGAGTGGAAGATACCTACATGTTACTGCGCGGTGAGCAATCACAATCAGGCTCTAACGAGTTAGTGGTTGTTGCGTTAGCAGGTGATATGGCAGCGGGTACGCTCAGTGCAATTAATCACGGTAAAGCGAACGGCTTTGACTCCATTCGCGCCCACTTTAGCAAACGCGGAGCCCATCGCTATATTCAGCGTAAATTACGATTGCCTGTTCGAGAGGTTGAAACTCACAAGAATGAGCATGTATTACAGATAAGGTTTGATGATATGGGCGGGAAAAGTAGCTCAAGAAGTGACGCTAAAACCGTCACCACAACCACAAACAAAAGCAATAGCCAAGGTATCGGTGGCGATAACAATGGCTTTGCGCTGTCAGGGATAGAAAACTCTGACATCAATTTAAGCATGACTGACCATGGCGCAATGGCAGTTGCAGGTCGAACGGCAGAAGAAGCGTTTAAATTCGGAACTGACGCATTAGATTTTTCAGCAGACACCGTTGATGCTTCTTTGGGTTTTGGTGAGAAAGCGTTAGACGGAGCGTTCAGTTTTGGTGAGAGCGCATTGGATGCAAATGCAAATCTTAGCGAGCACGCGATAGATTCAATTAAATCCATGGCAGGCCAACAAACGGAAACGACCAAAGCAGCACTTGCAATAGCAGGGGCAGCAAAAGCGCGAGAGCAAACGGGTGAGAACGAAAGCAATAACGAGTTACTGAAAAATGTGTCTCTTATGGTCGGGATTCTCGTCTCGGTATTAACGATGGCTTATATGTTCGCGGGGCGTAAACAATGAAGCAACTGCATACCTTAAATACTGGCGAAGCCATTAAATTTAACGCAGGTCAGGCTGGTAAGTACCTCATAATGCGTGAGGCCAGTAATACCGTCATGTTGCGCGGTGATGCTCTGCGACCTGTAGAAATTGAACGTGGTGACACGGTTGATATCACTCGTTTTGATGAGCTTGAACTTTTTAATCACAAAGTGGATGCCGTGACGATTGAATATCAAATCGCAGATGTTCCAATCATCACCAAAGCGCAAAAAATTGATATCAGTAATTCGGTAGCGATTAGCGAGATTTTAACGCCAATTACCGTTGATAAAGTTCTATCCCCGATAAAGGTGGGCGAAGTCCAAACCGAGGTAAAAACACGCATTCAAAATGACGTCCTCAAGGTGGAAAAGCTTGCTGATTTGTACACCTTGCAAAAGGTCGGCAGTGGGTTATTGGACTTAACAAGCGATGAGCAAATTATTGATGGGAAAGCTGGGCGTAAAGGGCTCTTTATTCAGGCTTCTACCGACAATGCCAGCCCCGTGTTGGTGCAAGGCTTAATTGATCTTACAGCTGGCGGTCATACATTAATTCAAACGGATGCCATCGTGACACTGCAAGGTGCCATAGGCGATAGCGTCAAAGTAGGGGAGTTTATCTAATGTTCCAACTTTCAAACCCGCCCCAAGCCTCTTCAAGTTCGGGCTCAGTTGGGGAAGTCGGGGCTAATGTTTTGGCCTGTATTCCTCTAGGTGCTCAAGATGGAGGGAGTGCGTCCGGTTTCGTGACCATCTTAAATAACCTTTATAACGACCCTGAGCGTAGTCATAACGCGGCTCTATATCATCGAAATGAAAGCATTAATGGTGAGTGGGGTCGAAGAATGCAATTAAAGTCAGCAGTCGATTTGATAACGAAAGCGGAGCCTTATGATTCTGTATCGTTAATGATGTCGGTCACGCTCAAAGGGAAGATAAATCTTGATGCGTCAACGGCTGCGAAGGTGAGCGCGTTAGATACTCCTATTTCTTGCGTAATCGGAATTAAGACTCAAGCCGCCCCATCATATAGAGGCGCGTATTGCAGTGTGACAGCTGCGTACTCTTCGAGTGATTCGTCATTGGTCTTTGGTGGTTCGTCTGATGTTGTTCTTAATGTTCAAGCGGGCGATGTAGCCAGTATTGCTGAATCAGAACTTCAAATTTCTTTCGATGTGGAAGATATAACTAATGATGTGATGGTTTACTTGGAAGAGGCACCTGCAACGTTAGAAAACTTGTTTGGGCTTATTCATGTCAAAAAGGCGTGGATTGCTGAGGAAGCTGTTTATCCGGTGCCTGATTAACAAGGGTTTGGTGGTAATGAATATTAAGTATTTGCTAGTACTGCTTTTCCTGATCCTGTTTGGGGGATACCTAATGAAAAAAGACAAGATAATCAAAATAGTGAGTGGCTTTGCTTTATCAGCTAGAAGTGAGATGCGCATGGTGGGTGTGCGCGGTGATTTAAAGCGAGTCGTTCGCCGCGCTATTGAGCTAACCCCGTTTGATTTTGGCATCACGTCAGGTAAGCGCACCGCAGAGGAACAGAACGCTCTATTCAAACAAGGCGCAAGCCAGTTAGACGGATACAGCAAAAAAAGCCGTCACCAATCAGGCTGCGCGGTTGATTTTGTGGTGTACGACGAAAACGGCAAAGTGACGTGGGGCTTTAGTTATTACGAACAAGTGAGTTGGGCATTCAAACAGGCAGCGGATGAGTTAGGTATTCCGATTGTATGGGGCGGTGATTGGGTCAGCTTTAAAGATGGTCCTCATATCGAACTCGATAGAGCCCATTACTCATAGTTACACCATCAAGTATTTAAGGAAGAGCAAATTACTATGAAAAGCTTATTAGAAAAAATCGGAATCGACCTTGACCAACCATCCACTAAAAAGGGGTTAGCGTTAGTTGGCGCGGGAGCTGCTTTGGTAGCTGGTCACCCTGAACTTATCACCGCGAGCATATCGGCAGACGGTGTTCAATTCGGTGGCATTATTGGCGTAAGTGCACCAATAGTATTTGGCCTATGGGAAACCCTACGTAATGAGTTCAAGTAATGGCAGAGTATCAAACAATAATTGTTGCCGTTGTTAGTGCTTTGTCTAGTGGTGTCGGAGTAGGCATTACGCTTAAAACGGATGTTAAGTGGCTGCGCTTGATGATGGAAAAAATGGATGAACGTTTGACTCGACTTGAAAGTAAAAGCCCTAACTCATAGGGTGTAATAATTTAGACCGATAAATCGATCTCGTTCTTATATTGTCAGTAGTAAGTGGTTACAAGCCCTTTTTTATGTGATTATCTAACTAGTTACAGGGATATTGGTAGGTAGGTTAGTATCGAAAAATGAGGCCACCGACTGATACGATGTTATGTTTTTTGGAGTACTAATCGTTGTCAAATCTACAATTCAATAAAAGAGAAATATTTCCCAACCCTTCGGATACCTTTTTTTTCAAGCTTGAGCCGTTAGAAGAGATTAAAGATGAGTGTATTTTTGTATTAGATGCCAATGTTCTCTTATTGCCATATACGACAGGGGTAAAAAGCTTAAATGCAATAAAAGGTGTTTACAAATCACTCTCTGAAGCAGACAGAATGTTTTTACCTGCTCAGGCAACAAGGGAGTTTTTGGATAATCGAGCTACAAAAATAGCTGATATGAACTATGGTTTATCCCAAAAGATGACCCAAAGTTTTCAATACGTTGGATCTCACCCTTTGCTAAGTGAACTTGATGAATATAAGGCTTTGGAAGAACAGGAAAAGAAAGTCCGTGACGCGATTAAGTCTTATCAAGGCGAAATCAAGAAAACTCTTGAGGTAATAAAGTCGTGGGGTTGGAACGACCCAGTAAGTGATATGTATCATGAAATATTAGGTGGTAGAGTTCTATCCGATGAAGCGCTGGATATTCAAAATATTGAAAAAGATCTAAAACGCAGAAATGAGTTAAACATTCCGCCCGGCTATAAAGATAAAAATAAAGATGAGAATCAAGCTGGCGACCTCCTCATTTGGCATGAAATACTATTGTTAGCTACTGAAAAAAAGAAGCATTTAGTTTTTATTTCTGGAGACGAAAAACCAGATTGGTGGCATCAAAGTGGAAAGAAGCCTCTTTACCCGAGGTTTGAATTGGTTGATGAATATAGAGAAAAATCAGAAGGGCGATCGTTTCATATTATAAGTCTTTCAAGTTTACTTGAGTTATTTAATGCAGAAGATGAAGTCGTTAAAGCCGTAAAATCATCTGAAGATAGTGTTAAATTTAAAACTAAACAATCGCTTCATTCTAACTCTGAGTTAGTTGAAAGAGCATTGCTAATCGTTAAAAGTCTTCGTGCGGCTCTTATGGAAAATAGGATGGCAAGCGAGCGGGTGTCGGAGCAAAGAATGCTAAAGATGAGCACTGCCTCTGATGAAGAACGCTCTGAAGTTTGGAATAAATTTCATCAACTTGATAGAGAGCCTACTTTGAATCTTATGCATTATTACAATTCAAATTTTAAAATTGATGCAATTATGACCCGTGATGAAATTGAATCTCGTCTACCGAATGATATTTTAGATAATCGCGACATCTTTTCTTCTCGTATGTATGAGCATCCAACAAACCCATTGGGCTTGGAAAGAGTAATTGATGATCTAGAATATTTGGCGAAGTGTTTACCATCAGCTTAACACTTGGGATTCAATCCCAAGTATTGAGCAAGCTTGTTGTTACTTATCTATGGGAACTGTGAGATGGTGACCTGAGTCTCTGTAGTCTTAGCGTTTTCCCAATGCAAGCTCGGGTGCTGCGGGCTTCCCATACCGATCCATAAACCCCTAAATTGATAAAATCTATAAGACACTTTTATCCAGAACCGAGTTAGTAAAAGGCTCATTACTGAGCCTTTTTATGCAATTTATGCGGGAACAGCTGAGTATAAACTTGCCACAAAATATTCAAGTTTCGGTGACCTGTCACTTGAGCTACTTCTTCAATTGAGTAGCCCTTTTCAAATAATCGACTAGCTCCCTCTCTTCGTAAATCGTGGTACCTCAAATCTTCAATTCCTAACTCGTTTCTCACTCTTTGAAAGCCTGCACTCACACTTCGTGAGTTGTATGGGAAAATGAGTTCGCCTTTATTCGGTTGCTTTAGTGCGATCTCAAATGACTCACCAAGCAACGGTACTATCATATGATTACCTTCTTTCTTCCTTGGGTCTTTCCTGTCTCTGACAAGTATCGTTTTATGTTCTTGGTTGAGGTCTTCCCAACGCAGCTTGCAGACTTCACCAATTCGCATACAAGTAAGAATGCTGAACTCAAGAATATCGGTGAATGGGATTCGAGTTGTGCCGTTTGGCCGGAAAGATTCACGTTGTTCTAATCCAAGTTTTAAGAGTTTCAGTTCTTCAGACGTTGGGCGACGTGTTCGTTTCTGACTCTTACCGACTAACCCCATATCAATCAGAACGGGTACGGCTTCATCAAATATCTGGTGATTGGTGTCGATGTTGAAGACAGGCTTAGATTTTTTCATTACAGAACGTAGGTAAGCAATATCATGATAAATCGTTGCGGGTTTTGCTCCTGCGCCTCTTCTATTTTTACAGTGCTCGATTAAGTCGCTAGTTCGTAGCTGATTACTCTCAACTTGGGCGATGTCGCAATCCCTAAGCATTTTAATAACGTAGCGTTTTGTTCGGCCTGTATTGTCCCAAAGATCTCGTTCGACCATGAATAAATCGAGGAGTACCGAAAGGGGGACTGTTTTAGGTTGATTTAGTACCCCTTGAGCCTCTAATTCAGCAACCCTTTTTTTACCTAGAGATTTAGCGAGTGCTTTCTTTTTTAGAGTTTTGCTTTCCCTGTGTATAATGCGCGAATTCTTTTTAACGATGATTGTTACCTTGAACCTTTGTTCACCGCTTTTTAGCTTTCTGGTCTCGATGGTATAACTTGCCATTGTCCAACTCCTAAAGGGGTACTTGAGGGGTACTACAGGAAGTAATTCCGTTTAATTCTAGGTAATTCACTGTATGTTTGTACAGTATTAATTGAGACTGAATCATGACAAACACTAATAAAACCAGTAAATACGCTAGTAACCGACTTTCTGTTGCACCCATGCTCGATTGGACTGACCGCCACTGTCGTTACTTTCACCGTTTGCTTTCTCAGCAGACTCTTCTGTACACGGAAATGGTAACCACAGGTGCGATCTTACATGGTAAGGGCGACTTCCTAGAATATAACGAGCAAGAACATCCTCTTGCACTTCAACTTGGTGGTTCAAATCCTGTTGATTTAGCTGCTTGTGCCAAGCTTGCTGGTGAGCGTGGCTATGATGAAGTAAACCTAAACGTAGGTTGTCCTTCAGACCGAGTTCAAAATGGTCGCTTTGGCGCATGTTTAATGGCTGAGCCTGAGCTGGTGGCAGATTGTGTTTCAGCGATGAAGGAAGTGACTGATATTCCAATCACTGTGAAAACGCGAATTGGTATTGATGACCAAGACTCTTATGAGTTTCTAACTAAGTTTGTTTCGACGGTTTCTGAAAAAGGCGGCTGTGAGCAATTTACTATTCACGCGCGTAAAGCGTGGTTGAGTGGCCTTAGCCCGAAAGAGAACCGTGAGATCCCACCGCTAGATTACGATCGTGCATACCAAATCAAGAAAGACTTCTCTGATCTTGTGATTGCTGTAAATGGTGGCATTACGACGCTTGAGCAAACTAAAGAGCACTTGCAACACCTTGATGGTGTGATGGTTGGTCGTGAGGCATACCATAGCCCGTTTATCTTGGCTGAAGTCGACCAACAGATCTTTGGTTTGGATACGCCTATTAAGAAGCGCTCACAAGTAGTCGAAGAGATGTATCCGTACATTGAACGTGAATTATCGAATGGTGCAAGCCTAGGACACATCTCTCGTCATATGCTTGGTTTGTTCCAAAGCATGCCGGGTGCAAGACAATGGCGTCGCTACATCAGTGAAAATGCGCATAAGAAAGGCGCGGGTATCGAGGTGGTGCAGACAGCATTGGCTAAGATTCCTAAAGAGCTAAACGTATAACTTCCTTCGAAGCTAAAAGTTTGAGCTTAAAAGCCCAAGTAAAAAACCTAAGCTTAAAAACTTAATCTTAAAAACCTAAGGTTAAATTCGCCACTAGAGGCTAAATTTACCATTGATAGTTTCTTTAAAAGCCACGCATTAATATGTGTGGCTTTTTATTTGACTGATAAATAAGGATTTTATTGGTTTTATTAACTTGGTATGGAAGCTGCAATGTTAGAAAATAGGAAAGATAGGTCATTAACTCATGAGGGAGACCATTATGTTTGAATTAATCTTTGTTCTTATTTTCGTTGCCACTCTACTTGTCACTGGTATTACGTTTATGACGGTATTGGCTGCAACTGGAGTCGCGTTAGCTGTCATGTTGGTCTTAGGTATGATGGGCGTCGTGTTTAAGTTGCTGCCTTGGTTAATCGTGATTGCATTGGGTATCTGGTTTTTCAAAAACTTTGTGCACAGTTCTAACCAAAGACGTTACTAAGGTCATGGTGTCGTCAAATCTTTGATCGTCAGCGGTTTATCGTTTTAGAATTTAAGATGTGTGGTAGAATTTTCCCCAATAATCTATGAATGTGCATACAATTAGCACAACGATATGGAATTGGAGCTACCTCAAATGAATAAAATGCCATTAATTGCTTTAGTGGGAATGCTATCTTTAAGCTCGGCAGTATCTGCTGAAGAAGAGTTTTCTTACACGGCTAAAGTCGGTGCCGATATGTGGTGGGGAAGTACAAAGCTAAACGAAGTTAGACAAGATGACGACTCTAATTCACCTTCGTTGTATCTCGCATTTGAGCACAATGCCCCGATGCTACCAAACGCTAGTTTTCGCTATACTTCTGTGGATGCGGATTCATTGGCCTTCGATAAGTACGATTACACCTTCTATTACACATTGTTAGATCACAAGCTGATGAACTTTGATGCCGGTGTGACGTTCACGCAATATTCAAACTCGAATTACATCGAACCGAAAACGGGTGGCGCTCAAACAAGCTTTGATGAATTCACTTGGAGCTTCTACGGTAACGCAGAGATCAACGTTCCTGACACCAACTTCGATATCATTGGTACGATGGAGTTCGGTGATAGCAGTGGCATCAAGAGCACTGACTTGATGGCGGGTGTTCAGTACCGAATTCCTGTATCAGAATCTGAAATTGCCTTGCGTGGTGGTTACCGTGTTATCGATCTAGACTCGGATGAGTTCTTTAGCTCTGATCTAGGTAAAAGCTTTGTCATGGTAGATGGCTGGTTTGCTGGCGCTGAAGTGCGCTTCTAGGCTATTCAAGCTCATTTAGAACGAATTTTAAGAACGCCACTTTATTAAGTGGCGTTTTTTTATATCTATTGATTATATCTTTCTGGAATTAGTTAGCACATTCATCACTTTCGACCATCCTTATACAGAGATCGAATTAGCGTCTATTCTTATAAGGTCTATGTCGTGAGGTCAAAGCAAGGGATGGAATATGACACTCAATGAATTACGAAATTTATATAGAGAAAACCTGTTAGTTGAAGCGATTATTGAGCCCTCAATTCAAGAAGGGGCTTGGGTTGTCGAGTTTCGTCATATGGGGGGAGGCTTCGTGCTACTCACCGATGTTCATGGTGAAGAGTGCCATTATGCGGATCTTGACTTGGCATCGAAGTCGGCAATGGCGGTTGGCTTCCAACAAGTACGCATTGAAAACCAGTAGGCCAATTTACTGTTTAATCGGTTTTTACTTCCAAAAAGTTATAAAACATACTTTTCTATTCTTTCTTGTTATTAAAAGGAGTGGTTAATCTATCGTCACGCAATGATTAGGGATGTCGTGACCATGTCTTTAAATAAGAAAGAGTCTTCACAAAATAATAATGCACAGTCTGGGGCTAATGAGCTACCTGGGCTAGCAGCACCACTTAATGACCAACAATTGGGTCATCTTCAACACACTGTTTCTGAGTTATCTTCACAACAACTGGCATGGGTCAGTGGTTACCTTTGGGGAGTGAGCCAAGCTCAGCCTGTTGGTGCAGCTGCGCCAATCGCTCAAGTGGCTGCTGCAGTCGCGGCTAAACCGGCGGGTAAGCTCAGCATTATCTTCGCATCTCAAACAGGTAATGCTAAAGGCGTCGCTGAATCGCTTGAGGCAGAAGCTAAAGCCTTAGGTATTGCTGCCGAGCTTTTCGATGCAAGTGATTATAAAGGTAAGAACCTAGCCAAAGAGACACACGTCATTTTTGTGGCTTCAACCAATGGTGAGGGCGAAGCTCCTGATAATGCTATTGAGTTGCATGAATTCCTACAATCAAAGAAAGCGCCAAAATTATCCAACCTGCAATACGGTGTGATCGGTTTGGGTGATTCAAGCTATGAGTTCTTCTGCCAAACGGCTAAAGACTTCGATAACTTCCTCGCTAAGCTTGGTGCTAAATCATTTGTCGACCGTCTTGATTGTGATGTTGATTACGAAGAATCAGCAACGGAATGGCGCGCTAAAGCATTAGAACAAGTAAAAGAGACGCTATCGACAGGCACTGAAGCCGATGTGGTTCAATTACCAGTAGGTCAAGCGGCTGCCGGTCATTCGCAATACACCAAACAAAACCCATACACCGCGACATTATTGACGAGCCAAAAGATCACCGGTCGTGATTCGGGCAAAGATGTTCGTCATATCGAGATTGATCTTGATGAATCGGGTATTACTTACCAGCCGGGTGATGCGCTAGGCGTATGGTTTGAAAACAGTTCAGAACTCGCAAATCAGATCCTTTCTAAGGTTGGGTTATCTGGTATCGAAAGTGTTGATGTCGATGGTGATAACTTATCTATCCACAGCGCACTCGTCAGTAAATTCGAGATTACATCTTCAAACCCTCAACTAGTGACCAAGTTTGCTGAGCTTTCGGGCAGCAAGAAGTTAATCAAGCTGGTGGAAGATAAAGACAAGCTTCGTGAATACGCGGGTAATACTCAAGTTGTCGATGTTTTAGCTGAGAAGAAAACTAAGCTATCGGCTGATGAATTGATTGGTCTACTACGTAAGCTGACCCCACGCCTCTACTCTATTGCGTCAAGCCAAGCAGAAGTAGATGAAGAAGTTCACTTGACGGTTGGTCTGGTTGAATACCAAAAGGGCGATGAATCTCGTCTGGGTGGCGCTTCAAGTTTCTTAGCTCAACGCCTTGAAGAAGGTGGCGAAGTTAAGGTGTTTGTTGAGAACAACAATAATTTCAAACTCCCACAAGACGACAACACACCAATCATCATGGTTGGCCCAGGTACTGGCATCGCACCGTTCCGCAGTTTTGTTCAAGAGCGTGAAAACAATGACGCTCAAGGTAAGAGCTGGTTGTTCTTTGGTGATCGTACCTTTACTCAAGATTTCTTATATCAAGTCGAATGGCAGAAATATCTCAAGTCTGGTGCGTTAAGCAAGCTTGATGTTGCCTTTAGTCGTGACCAAAAAGAAAAGGTTTATGTTCAAGACCGTTTAATCGAACAAGCAGAGCAGGTTTGGCAATGGCTTCAAGAGGGCGCATACCTCTATGTTTGTGGTGATGCGACTCGAATGGCGAAAGATGTCCATGAAACGTTAGTTACGATAGCGGAAAAACATGGCAATCAGAGCCGCGAGCAAGCAGAACAATATATTAATGATTTACGTAAAGCGAAACGTTACCAAAGGGATGTGTACTAATGAGCAAGCAAGTAATAGAGCAAGAAGTGCTAGGTCAAGTACTGGGACCTTTGGCTGATAACGAACGTCTTAAGCGTGAAAGTAAAAATCTTCGCGGTACGATTGAACAAGATCTCCAAGATAGAATTACGGGTGGCTTTACTGCTGATAACTTCCAGTTGATCCGCTTCCACGGTATGTATCAACAAGACGACCGTGATATTCGTAACGAACGTACTAAGCAAAAGCTAGAACCTTTACATAACGTCATGCTGCGTGCGCGTATGCCTGGCGGGATCATCACTCCGAAGCAGTGGCTCGCGATTGATAAATTCGCAGATGAAAGCACCTCTTATGGTTCTATCCGTCTCACAACCCGTCAAACTTTCCAGTTTCACGGTGTGTTAAAGCCGAACATTAAGTTAATGCACCAAACACTAGACAGTATTGGTATTGATTCCATTGCGACTGCGGGTGACGTAAACCGAAATGTTTTGTGTACGACAAACCCGGTTGAGTCTGAGCTCCATCAAGAAGCCTACGAGTGGGCGAAAAAGATCAGTGAACATCTATTACCTAAGACTCGTGCTTATGCAGAAATCTGGTTAGATGGTGAAAAGCTAGCAACAACGGATGAAGAACCTATCTTAGGTAGCAACTACTTACCACGTAAGTTCAAGACGACGGTTGTAATTCCTCCACAAAATGACGTAGATGTTCATGCTAACGATCTTAACTTCATCGCGATTGCTAAAGACGGAAAGCTGGTGGGCTTTAACGTATTAGTGGGCGGTGGTCTTGCAATGACGCACGGAGATACTTCTACTTATGCACGTAAAGCTGACGATTTTGGTTTTGTGCCATTAGATAAAACGTTAGATGTAGCAGCTGCGGTGGTAACGACTCAGCGTGATTGGGGTAACCGTTCGAACCGTAAGAACGCAAAAACCAAATACACATTAGACCGTGTTGGTATTGATGTATTCAAAGCAGAAGTAGAAAAACGTGCAGGCGTTGAGTTTTCTGAAAGCCGTCCTTATGAGTTTACTGGCCGTGGCGATCGTATCGGTTGGGCGGAAGGCATTGATGGTAAGCATCACTTAGCGTTATTCATCGAAAATGGTCGTTTACTTGATTTCCCAGGGAAAGCGCTGAAAACAGGTGTTGCTGAAATAGCGAAGATCCACAAAGGTGACTTCCGAATGACAGCGAACCAAAACCTAATTGTTGCGGGTGTTTCTACAAGCCAAAAGGCCAAGATTGAGAAACTGGCACGTCAATACGGCTTGATGGATGACGCGGTAAGTGAGCAGCGTAAGAATTCGATGGCGTGTGTGGCATTCCCAACATGTCCTCTAGCAATGGCTGAAGCTGAACGTTTTCTTCCAGAGTTTGTTACCGATGTTGAAGGCATTCTGAAGAAACATGGATTACCAGAAGAAGACAATATCATCCTTCGTATCACTGGGTGTCCAAACGGCTGTGGTCGTGCAATGTTGGCTGAACTGGGTTTAGTCGGCAAGGCGCCGGGGCGTTACAACATGCACTTAGGTGGTAATAAAGCCGGAACTCGTATCCCGAAGATGTATAAAGAGAACATCACTTCAGCTCAGATCTTAGAAGAGATTGATTCGCTGGTGGGACGTTGGGCTACGGAACGTAACGACAATGAAGGGTTCGGTGATTTTACAATCCGAGCTGGCATCATCGAAGAGGTGATCATTTCAAAGAGGGATCTGCATGCATAATTCTGTCGCTTCAAAACTGAAGTTAGCAGAGCTACTCGCATTGACTAAGACGGAGCAAATACTTCGTCTTGGACAAATCAATGCTGAGTTAGAGCAGCTAACCGCACTAGAAAGAGTTAAGTGGGCACTAGAACATTTAGAAGGGACGCATGTCGTGTCTTCAAGTTTCGGAATCCAAGCAGCATTGATGCTGCACTTAGTGACTCAAGCCAAACCCGATATTCCAGTTATTCTTACAGACACCGGGTATCTATTCCCAGAAACGTATCGTTTTATCGATGAGTTAAGTAAGAAGTTGACCCTTAACCTGCAAGTATTTCGTTCTCAACAGAGCCCTAATTGGCAAGAAGCGCAATATGGCAAACTTTGGGACCAAGGTATCGAAGGGATAGAGAAGTACAACAAGCTTAATAAAGTTGAACCGATGAGACGCGCGCTGGATGAGCTAGAAGCTGGCACATGGTTTTCCGGTTTAAGAAGAGAGCAATCTCAATCGCGCGCAAATCTGCCAATTTTATCTATCCAAAATGGTGTGTTTAAATTCTTGCCGGTAATTGATTGGACGAATAAAGATGTTCACTATTACTTGGAAGAGCACGGTCTCAGTTATCACCCACTTCGTGAGCAGGGGTACCTTTCTGTTGGAGATACTCATACGACTAAGAAATGGGAACCGGGTATGACTGAAGAAGAAACCCGTTTTAATGGTCTAAAACGAGAATGTGGCCTTCATGAAGACGATGGAGAGCAATATGGCTCTGGGATATAGACTCATTGCCATTTAAAAAGCTGCCTCAAGGCAGCTTTTTTAGTTTCTAGGGGATAAAATTAAAGTGATTGTGGATAAGTCTGTGGTTATTGTGTAGGTACTTTGTAGTTAAACTTGCATAAATGAGGCTTTGGGTGTTTATTCGTCATCTAACCGTTATTTTTGCAGTTTTCGGTAATAAACACTTGCCAATGTGAGGAACATCTCTATAATGCCGCCTCACTGACACGGTAGACGCCACAAGGCTTCAGCGAAGAATGTTAGTAAGGCAACTAGCTTTAAGCGATTATTCGCTCCTACTTTTAGAAAGTAGAAATTAATTTTCAAAAGTGTTTGACACTGAGAATTAAAACGCTAGAATGGCCGCCTCTTCCGAAGTGATGTAAGTCACAACGAAGAGAAGCTCTTTAACAATTTAAACCTATCAATCTGTGTGGGCACTCGTTGATGAATATCAAAACGTTATTACTTAGGTAGTAACAGTTACTTCGGTAACAAAATTGATTTCAATGAACTGAGTGACCAATACGTTTAACGACTTTCTCTTGTAGAAAGAAATTATTCGGCACAGTCAATTCATTACCATTCTGTTG